>NZ_CM001403.1:5907980-6217945 GCF_000166195.2 Mucilaginibacter paludis DSM 18603 | reverse complement strand
TTCGAGCCTGAAAAGGATATGATGAAAATTGGGGATCACCTCTGTCAACTGACTCACATCTACATCGGCCAGCATATTTTGAAAATTACCAAATGCCTTGCCCCCTTCGTAAGCCTGCTGAGTTGTAGCTACCACATCATAGCTTTTGGTATCCCTTAAAAACAAGTATAAGCGCCAGTATTGGCCTTCATCGTCCTGGTAATAATATAAACCATTTTTAGCCTGTATCAGCGTTAAAACCTCTTTATCCAGGTTTGCCCCCGGTATATTTTTAAGTTGCGATTTGACATGCCCGGTTACAACCGCAATATTGTTGATCAGTCCCGGAACATCCTTAAAAATATGGTGATTCACGCGCTGTAATAAATAATCTGGCTGATTCGGCACACTATTGAAAACCCTGTAAGTATCGTTAATATGTCCCGAACCAAACGGCTTAATATCCGCTACTTCTCCGCCTATTAAAAAGTTAGACACAATTTGGTGTGCCTTTTTTGTTTTATCGCTGTTATTTTCCATGATAATTAATTTTTAATCTGAGTTTGTTGCAGGCTATCAATATTTAATTAATAATTGGCTGGCGGTTAAGGGCTCGGGGGTTTGAGATGGATGAAAAGGATTATAATGGTAGATGGCATCCTGCTGATACAGCCTGATCTGCCCCTCAACCCTTTTGCGAAACTTCGGCAAATCTTTCTGCCCGTCAAACGTCCAGCCTACCTCTGCCAATGCGGTTATACGCGGAAAGAGCATATATTCAAGCTTTGCTTTGCTGGCAATATATTCGGTCCACAATGCGGCTTGCACCCCCAGTATTTGTTTTTGTTGCTCTTTAGCTACCGGCAAATAGTTTGTAGTAAAACTGTACAACTTATCGAGCGTAGTAAAATCACCCTGCCACCGGCGGCCCAAAAGCTGCGATGTATCCTGCACAAAGTCAAAATAAAACGGCAGGCGGGGGCATAAAACTACAGGGTAACCTTTATCCAGCGCTTTTTTGAGTTGCGCGGGTTTATCATGCCGCCACCAGAAAATAATGGTTTTGTCTTTCGGCAGGTTGCTGTCGGCCGCCTCGTCCCACAATAAAACCTTGTTATTTAGTTTAAACAAGGTATCGGCCATTCTGGTGGTAAAATAATGCTCAACGGCAGGCAAATCGGCTAAGCCGTTCTTTTGCATCAATTGTTTAACAGCCAAATCGGTTTTCCATTTCTCGTTGCCAAAGCTCACTTCGTCGCCACCCAGGTGGATCATCTGCGACGGAAAAAGTGCATCGGTTTCTTTCAATATCCTGCTCAGGTAAGTGTAAGTAGTATCTAAGCCGGGGTTAAAAGTAAAATCAGGATATTTAGCCGAGCCGCCGCCGCTAAATACCGGATAAGCACGATTTGCAGCCGCGGCATGGCCGGGCATATCCACTTCGGGTATCACATCAATAAAACGTTCGGCTGCATAAGCTATAATTTCTTTGATGTGCTCCTGGGTATAATATTGGACCGGTGAAAATCGGTCGGATAACGTACCCACGCCACCAACCAGGGCTAATAAGGGATAAGCTTTGATTTGCAAACGCCAGCCAGGCTCGTCGGTTAAGTGCCAGTGAAACTTGTTCAGCTTATAAAAAGCCATCCAGTCCAAAATCTCCTTAACAGTTTCCATACCAAAAAAGTGGCGCGATTCATCCAGCAAAATTCCACGCCAGGTATAACGCGGCTCATCCTGAATATTCCAACAAGGTATAGTAACCAGCTGATTATTTACCCCGGCCAGCCTGACTAATTGCAGTAATGTTGTGGTAGCATAAAATATTCCCCGCTCTGTAGCCGCCGTAATTTTTATTTCCTTTGGATTGATGTTAAGCGTATAAGCTTCCGGGTTAGTTGTTTTGAGCTTAGGGTCGATATTAACACTAATGACTGGCGCATCGGCATATTGCCGGATACTTAGCGTTAAGCCGGCAACTTTAAGTAATTGCTGTTGCAGATAACCGGCTTGTTTCGACAGTACCGGCTGGCTGCAAACAATGGGGGTGCCATTGCTCAGTAAAAAGCTCCCCGTACTTGCCTCTACGTGGTTAGGCAAGGGAATTACGGGGCACTGCTGCGCCCCGGCGTAACAGCTAAAAAGCAGGAATAGGTACAGAAGCAAATTTTTCATAACTGATTAAAACCCGTAACCATCAGGGTTGTAAGGCATTGTTTTTTAGTTTAAGCATTTCGGTTCCGGCCAGTAAAAAGGCACCAACACCATACACTTCGGTATCGTCGGCGGTTACCTTTTCGGGAGCGGCCCCTTGGGGTTGCACATAGCCCAATTTACCATCGGCGTGAACTGCCGATGTAAGCGCGCTCCAGGCTTTGGCAACTACGGGGTAAAACTCGTTATATAATAATATTTTTTGATTGATGCCCCAGGCAAAAGCATAACAGAAAAAGCCGGTGCCGCTGGTTTCTTTGGTTGGATAGCTGTCCGGGTCGAGCAGGCTGGCATGCCAGGTGCCGTCGGGCTGTTGCAGCCGGGCAATACTGGCGGCCATTTGCTTAAACTGCCTGATAAACTTAGCCCTGTCGGGATGGTTGGCCGGCATTACCGATAGCAGATTAACCATACCCCCCATCACCCAGCCATTTCCGCGGCTCCAGAAAACGTTTTTGCCGTTTTTTTCCTTTTGGGTAAAATACCTGCTATCCCTGAAAAACAAATGCTGATCGTTACTATATAAATAACCGCTTGATTTCCACCACAGCTTACAGGCTTTATCCAGATACCTGGCGTCGCCGGTGGCCTGGCTTAGATAAGCTAAAGCAGGTGGCCCCATAAACAGGGCATCGCACCAGGCCCACTCACGCAGGTGGATATTGTTAACCCAGAGCAGGGGCTCGGTGTGTGGGAGCACCACCAACGTATCGGCCATGCTTTTAAAATCGGCAATGTATCTTGGGTTTTTATATTTTTTATACAGTTGAGCATACATTTGCCCTATGCAATAATCATCGGCAAAGTGGCGATGGTTGCCAATTTTCCATTGGTTATCATCACCCACCTTAACCAGTTTTTGATAATAGCTATCATCATGAGCTATATTTGCCCAGGCCAGCATCCCGGTATACATGGCACCGTTGGTCCAATCTTTCTGATTGTTTTTCCAGCCGTTTGTTTCCAGGTCGCGCCATTGCCAATCGGCAACTTTTTTCATGTATTGGTAAATGCTGTCTGATGGATTTACGCCCGGTTTATGATACCGCTTTTTTGCCGATGCTGCGATATTGGCGAGCAGCAGCATGATCAATATTGTATGGAATGATACTGAAAGATGTTTTTTCATGGGTATTAATTTGGATTATGAATGCCTGGCAATAAAGTCTTTCACGGCTTTAAGCCAGCCTTCGTTTTCGTCGATGTATATTTTATTGCCTTTGTTGTCGCGGGTGCCGCTACTTGTCCAGATCAGGCAGCCATCGGCCCCCAGATCGTACAAGGTTTGCAGCCTGAACATCATCTCGCTGTAAGTCAGCAAACTGGTAGTTTTATTGATGCTGATCTCGGGTGTAAGGTAAGGCAGTATTTTTTTTGCCGGATAATTATACTTTTTACAGGCCCCGATACTGTAAACGGCAGATTTTTTCCAGAGCAAGCTATCTGTTGTTTTATAGTTATAAAGCGATGGGCTAAAATAATCTACCGCTGCGGCAACCTGACTATAGGCTTTATTCACCTTATCGTACCTGCTAATTTTGTCATCATAGCCATAGGTATTTTGCGGAACGGTAGCGTATAAGCCCACTAAGGAAGCTTTATTGTTTTTTTTGAAAGCGCCAATGGCTTCAAGCATCCGCTGCGGAGTTTTTAACGTATCGAAACGTTTCCAGCCTTCCAGATCGAGCGAAACCGGGATATCCGGCTCGCGGGCGGCCCTTGCAGACAACGAGTCCATTTTATGATAATTGACTGAACCGTTTTCTTTATTTCCGGCAGGGTAGTCAAGCATTTTATTTTCGTAGATCAGATCGTATTTAGCAATGCCCAAATGCGCCAGGTAAATTTGCAGATCCTCATAGTTGGCATTAACACGTTCGCCATTTTTGATATACCCGCCATATACAATAAAGCCATATACCTTAAACGGCCTGCGGGTTGAATTTCTGCTTTGCGCATAGCCATTACAGGCCGCAATCAGCAATGGGATGAGCATTAGCAAGGATAGGTAGCGCTTCATAACTTTTTGTTTGTAAGTGGTTTAAAAGTCACGGTAACAGACCCGGCGACTGCCGGGTTTAAAACAATACCGATCCTGGTAAACGCGGGGGCATTTTCTTCTATCGTTTCAGACTTGATTGCAAATGTGCCTCCCGTAGTTTTGATGGTGGCTATCATTTTTTCCTTTTGCCCGTCAAACTCGATCTGATCGGGCGCAATTTGTTTCCACCTGGCCCGTGTTATCAGGGCTATTTCAAAAGGTTTGCTTTCTGTAAACCTAAAATCATCGGTTACAGATAATGAGGCTGCCCCTTCCCTACTGTAAGTAAAGGCCCGGGTAAGCTTGCTTAAAGCCGGTACCGGGTAGGCCGACGAAATATCCATAACAAACTCATCCTGCTTATCCGAAAAATTGGCACTCAGTATTTTGGCCTGCGCGGCAGCCCCTGGCTGCTGTTGTATACCGGCTACCAGTGGAACGGGGTGCCCATAAGAAGCTAACAACTTGTACTGGTACCGGTTGGGCCCAAATGATTTAGCCGTATAAAAATTGGGGCCACCGGCATCGCCCATCAGCAATTCATTACCTACCACTATGGTATAGGAGCCAACATCATTATGGTTATGGCTTTCGTTATTGTTGCCGCCTTTTAATGCCGCTCCCATCCCGCCCTTCCCGGTTATGTCCGGGCGTTCTATCAGCACCCCGGCATCCTTAAAATAAGAGCGGATACCAGGGGCCAGCGCCGAAGCCTGAGGACTTACCTGAGCGCGGGAAGCTGAATTAGGAAAGGCATACATCATATCCTCAACCAGGTTTACGGTACTGCCCCCCGGGGTTAAATTGTCGTACTTTTTAAGACCCAGACCCAGGTTACGGCTGCAATACCATAATATAGCGGCGGGGGCCTTGGTACCTACATGGCAATCGGCAATATTGGGATACACATCATTAATAATTTGCAAATTGGGCGCGTAAGTAGCAATGCGCTTAATTTTAGCATCTGCAAACAGATCAATTGCCCCCTTAGTAGCTTGCAGAACATTTTCGCGCAGCAAAATATAATGGCCAAAGCCGTAAGCATAATAACCCAAGCCCTCGGTACAATAACCATCGTCGGTAAAACCGGCTATGCTGTTTCTGGAATATCGCTCGGCAATGGCCACAAATTGGGCACGTTGCTGTTTATCCGGAATAATGGCCAAAGCTGCCCCGGTAACACCTGCCAAACATACCGAGTTCCAGTTGTTGGTTACCGTTAACCAGTAATGATCGTTATTATGCGCTGCGATGGATCGTAAAACCGGGCTGAATACATGGGTATCCATCTGCTTTAAAACTTCAGCGCGCAGTTGCGGATTTAACTTATCGTTTAATAAATATACAGCCTGCGCAATGTTATGGGCAAGCCCGGCGGCACCCAAATCAACCGTGTAATTGCGGCCCTCAAAATTTTGTTTCTTTTTATCATGCGCAGGCAACGACCACGATTTTTGATGAATCAGCTCGTTTAAAACCATCTCGATAGCGGGCACAAAACGGCCTTTATCTTCCAGGCATTCGGCCCAAACCAAGGGTGCCAGCCAGGCTAACCTGCTACCCATCATATTTTCCCCTTCGGGGCGCGTGCCTTTGGTAAAATAGAGCAGGTATTGCTCATCATTCCATGCCGGGAAGGGCTTATTTAAAAAGCCTTCTGCTATTTTTATCGTTTTTTGATACTTCAGGTTGTGATATAAACTGTCCCAAACCTTGCGATTCTGATAGCCTTCGCCAAAGCCTTTTGGCAAAGCAGGCAGCATAGCCGCTATCTGGCCTATCCTTTGCCTATCTAAAGGAACAAGCGGCGCAACGGGCCGGGTAATATCGGCAGTGTCTGGTCCAGCAAGATTTGATGCGACGGCCTTAACCGCGTTAATTAAAAACAAGCAACCCAGGCCTATCGCTATAAACTTCCTATTCATCAACTGTGGTTTGTGGTATCGTTATTCAGGGCGTAACGGTTATCGTATTTTTTTTAACAATACTGTTTGACGCATCGGGCGTGGTATTAGAAGCTACAAATACGGCATTGTAAGTTCCGGCGGCAGCGTAGTTATATTGGTAGGATGATAACCGGGCCGAAATAGCCTTTATGCTTAAGCCTACATCGGGCGTAACCCTGGTTAAATCAACAGGCCCCATCACTGCCCATACCTCCGCTCCGGCTGTGGCGGCCGCGGCAGTAGTTGCCCCGGTTATCACCAGCGAAGTTTTATCGGTATAAACCCAGGCATATTTGTTAGCATTTTTTGCCAGATCGTACGATACGGCCCAACCCGGCCCGTAAGTATTACTACCATAATTGGTTATAGCCGTAGTTGGTCCATTTAAACTGGCTATGGTATAGGTAGTGCCATCGGCCAGCACATTATTTACCGACAATGCGCTGATGGTCCACTTGTTTTGAATGGTTCCCGCGGTGGCTGTATATTTAAAGGCGATATAAACCGGCTTGCCCTTTGAAAAATCAGAAAGATCGATCAGGCCGGAGGATACTGCCGTAGTTGCCCCGGTTGATAGCGTTGCCCTGCTGGTAATGTCGGTCCAGGTAGCCGCGGCAATATTGGCATTGGTAGCGGCGGTATCGCGGATTAAAGAGCCATACACCGTATTGGCAACAACGCCTTTAAAATCTGTCGAGACCAATAACGACAGCGAACCGGCCTGCGCTCCGTTTGCCCTTACGGTGCTGAACTGCAATTGAGGCATACCTGCGGCTGAGGTGCGACCGGCATATTCATACCGCTTGCCAACCTCGCCCGAAAAAAAGGTGATCATATCCGGGTTACCGGTAAACTTAAACAAAACGGTATCGGTAAGCGTGAATGTGGTGCTTGCCGCTCCCTTTAACTTGTTGCTGCTTACATCAAACGTAACAGGTTTTACGTCTATCTTTTTGCTGCAAGCCGAGCAAGCAAATAAAAACGCGATCAGGATAAGCGATCTGACTGGTATGATATTTTTATTTTGTGACATATCTTTTTGTTGATTTAATTACCATCCGGGATTTTGAGTAGCTGCGCTGTTTACCGAAATTTCCGATGCCGGAATAGGATAGAAAATATTTCTGGTAGTAATATTTGAACCTGCTAATGCGCCGTAGGCATAGGTAGTCCCCGCATTTGCTTTCATATCGGCGGCGAGCGCGTTCATGGTGGATACCCAGATACCCCAGCGGATCAGATCTGGCCTGCGTAACGACTCGTAACAAAGTTCCCTTGCCCTTTCATCCTGAATGGCCAGTAAAAATGTTGACGTGCTTAGGCCTGAAAGATCAACAGCCGAGGTTGCAATAGTAGCCGTGGCTGTAGCCCTGGCCCCTGCGTAGGTAAATACGGCCCCGGTGGTAGCTGCCGCGGATGCGCCGGATGTTTGCGTGGGTGCCGTGGTTGTAGATGTTCCGGCGGTGGTTACAGTATATAAATTATTGGCATTATATACCTGGGTACCTGTGGTATAAACCGTGTTAGCTGCCCATGCCGTGCCGATATTAACCGTAGGTGCCGAGGTATAACCACTGCCCGGGTTAAGGATAGCGATGGATGTTACCTTACCTGTTGATGTAGATACCGTGGCCATACCCGTAGCACCGGTGCCACCGCCCCCGGTAAAGGTGATTGGGATGTTGGGTACCGATGTGAGGTAACCGGTATTACCCGCTGTGGCCAGGGTAAGGTTATTGAGCACACTTATCGAAACCACCGGAGTATTAGGGTTTAGGCCGAAACCGCGCCTTCTTACCTGGTTGATCGCATCATAAGCGATGCTGGTAGGGCCATTGATATGATTTTCCGCCTCGGCCAGCATCAATAATACATCCGAGTATCTCAGGATAGGGAAATTGATGGGCGTAATATTTTTACTTTTCAGGGCAGATATTTCATACTCCCTGCGGAACTTGCCCGCGTTGCGGTTATAGATCTGGGCTGATGTAAAGTAGGTGTAAGAAACCGGCGTGGTAGCGCTATTGTAGCTAAACTGCGCAATCGACCAATCGCGCCTGATATCGCCCGGCGCATATAAATTAAATAACTTAGCTGTGGTATTAACAAAACCGTAGCTGTAGCCAATGGCATCGTAATTAACAGACAGCGCAATACCGTTAGTATTGCCTAAACGGTTTACGTTCCCCAAGCCATCGGCACCCGTACCTTTGTTTTCAACCTCCCACATACTTTCCCTAACATCGTAAAGATCCTGGTGCAGGTTAATAAATACCTGGCGATAGCTTGAATTAAGGCTATGCTCGCCGGAGGCCTGAACCTTTTTTGCCCACATTAAAGCATCGGCATATTTGGATTCGTCATTAAGCGGAGCGCCAGCCATAGTTAAACAAACCCTCGCCAAAATCCCTTCGATGGCAGTTTTTGAAACGTGGCCACCATAACCTAAGGCTGTAGCGGTGCTTACCTTACCCTCGGCGGCCTGCATATCGGCCAATACCTGGGCATAAACCTGCTTAGTCGGCGTACGCGGGATATTTACATTGGTTACCGACGAGGTAGGCGCTGTTTTTAGCGGCACATCGCCAAAATTACTCACCAGCAAAAAATGATAGTAGCCGCGTAAAAAAAGCGCCTCTCCTAATATTACCTGCCTTTTGGTTTCGTCCATCGGAGCGAGGTTGATATTTTGGATAAGCAGATTAGCCCTTTCAATACCCTGGTATAGTTGCGTCCAAAAATTGTTCAGGTCGCTGTTGCCATAGTCAAAATTATAAACCATGATACCCGTTGTTTGGGCCGACCGCGCGTAAAAGCCTTCATCTGTGCTGGCGCCCATTTGATCGAACATGTTATCGCCATATATTCCGGCAGTACCCAATGGCTGATAAACCCCGGCCAAAGCGCTGTTTAATTTTGATTCGGTAGTATAATAATCTGTAGTTACCAGTGAATCAGTTGGAACCGTATTCAGGAATTTCTTGCAGGAAACCACACTTAAACTCAATATGGTTAACAGAATGAATAATATACGTTTCATTTTTTCGCTTTTTTTAAATTAAAAAGTAATATTCGCTCCAAAAGCAATAGTCCGCGATCTTGGATAAGCGCTATAATCAAATCCACCGGTAAGTGCCGAATTATAGGTACTCACTTCGGGGTCCAGGCCGGTATATTTCGTCCAGGTATATAAATTCTGGCCGGATACGTAAACCCTGAATGAAGATACATTGATCTTTTTCAATAGTTTTTTTGGAATATTGTATCCCAGTGAAGCCGTTTTCAAGCGTAAATAAGAGCCATCCTCCACAGTCCTGGTTGAGTAGCCGCCGCCATAATAGCCGCCCGAACGGTAATTTGACGAGCCCGTATTAGTTGGTGTCCAATGATCGCTATAGCTGCTAAACTGCTCTAAATAAGGTTTATTTAACGCGTTACCCTCAAATACCAAACGGCTGGTGTTCTGGATTTGGTTACCATACGACCATTGGAAGAATATGTTGAGATCGAAATTTTTATAGGTGAAATTGTTACTGAAGCCGCCGGTATGTATAGGCTGTGAACGGCCTATTACCGTATAATCCGACGAGTTTACTACGCCGTCGCCATTCAGGTCTTTGTATTTGATATCGCCGGGTTGAATGCTGGTACGCGTATTGCCGTTAGTTGGCACATTATCTTTTAATATATATGTACCTGTGGCAGTTTTATTAAAATCGCTGTATTGGTAAACACCATCCCATATATAGCCATACATCAACCCGAGCGGCTGCCCTACCTTGGCAATATAACCGGGTATTGACGACCAATTATTATCCCAGGCCACCGAGGTTAACAATGCTTCCTGATTATTGGCCAGGGCCAGCACCTTGTTCTGGTTAAATGAGATATTAAAGCTGCTGCTCCATTTAAAATCCTTACTGACTACGTTGACCGTATTTAAGGTAAGCTCCAGGCCTTGGTTTTGTACGCTGCCAATGTTCTCGTAGGCGGTGGAATAACCTGTTGATGTAGGCAACGTAGCGTTCAACAGCAGATCTTTAGTGGTTTTTCTGTACACATCGGCTGTTAAATTGATCCGGCTATTTAAAAAAGACAGATCGAAGCCTGCATCGTACTGACCGGTAGTTTCCCACTTTAAATCAGGGTTGCCTATGGTTAAGGGGACAATGCTGGATACATAAGTATTGTTAAATGAATAGCTCATATTGGTAGGGATACCGGTGCTTGACAGGTATGAAAAATCGCCCACCCGGTTGTTACCCGTTTTACCATAGCTCAATCTTAGTTTACCATCGGATATGATCTTATTGTTTTTCAGGAAATCTTCTTCGGTGAATCTCCAGGCAACAGCCGCAGACGGGAAGTAGCCCCAATGATTCTGAGGTGCAAATTTTGACGACCCATCGGCGCGGTAAGAAAATGTGGCGTAATACTTTGAATTATAATTATAGGCTATCCTGCTCAAAAACGAAGCGGCATTCCATAACGAGCTGACATCTTTTGTAGCAGATGGGTTTAATGTACCCTCGTCGAGGCCACTGATTCCAAGGGATTCGTTAGGCACAAAGTTGGCACCAAAGCCCCGTGTACTTGATGTATTGCCTTGCTCTGTAAAACCCACCAGCACGTTAAGGTTATGGGCTTTATTGAAGATATTGGTATAAGTTAAAGTGTTCTCGTTGGCCCAGTTATTCACCTTAGCGGTAGAAACAGAACCGTTTACACCGTTGGATTTGCCCGCATTGGTTAAAGGGCTGCCATAATAGGTATTTGAGTTGTTGAAATTTTCGTTATCAACAATGCTGTTATTTAAAACACCGGTAACCTTTAAAACCAGTTTTGGCGTAATGGAATAGGTTAAATAGGTATTTACATTGAGGTTATCGGTTTTAACGTTGCGTACCAGGTTGGCCTGATTTAAAATCGGGTTGAATTTATAATCGTTGGCAGAGCTGGTGGTAGCGTCCAGGGCATCCACGTCTGAGTAGCTTGATAATGGATTATAGCCCCATACACTATAAAGTATATTGGTAGTACCGCTGTTGGTGGATGCCGATGCGCTGTTGCCATATTGCAGCATGTGCGCGTAATTGGCATTGATGCCAACCTTTAATTTATCATTAACCGTTTGATCTAAGGTAACCCGGCCCTGGTAACGGTCATACCCAGTGCTGATTATTGTTCCGTCCTGGTTATCGATCGAACCTGAAACGGAGTACAAGGTTTGTTTTGTTCCGCCCCTTATCGCCAGCGAATAATTTCTGAGGCTGCCGGTTTTAAAGAATGGCGATTGCCAGTCGGTAGCAGGATAATTTTGATAATCGGCCAGGGTTTTGCCGGGCTGGGTTAAATAAGTATAGGTTGGCGAAGGGCTGGCGCTCGAGCCGATGGTTAGGTCGCGCTCCAGGTTATAGGCTAAAAAATCATAAGCGTTCATCAACTGCATGGTTTTAATATTCTTACTAAAACTCTGCATTGTTGTAAAGGTAATTTGTGCATCGCCCGCACTTCCTTTTTTTGTGGTGATGATTACGACACCGTTTGCTCCCCTGGCGCCGTAAATGGCGGTGGAAGAGGCATCCTTTAATACCTCGATAGATTCGATATCCTGCGGGTTAAAGGTATTTAAGTTGAAGCCTTCTATCGGGAAGCCATCAACTACATATAAGGGCGAATTATCCTGAGTGATAGAATTTGCCCCACGAATCACGATGTTGACAGCGGAACCGGGTTGCCCATCGGATGAGTTGACCTGAACGCCTGCGATACGACCGGCTAATGCCTCATCTATAGAACGTACCGGCGCTTTATTGAGATCGGTCATAGCCACCTGGGCGACTGACCCGGTCAAATCTTTTTTCTTTGAAGTTCCGTAGCCTATTACGACCACCTCGTTAAGGCCCGTTGACTGGCCCTCCAATGTAACGTTAATTATGCTCCGGCTGCCTACCATCTGCTGCTGGCTTACAAAGCCCAGGTAACTAAAAATCAATACGGCCTGGTTACCGGTAACCGTAATGGTATATTTCCCTTGCGCATCGGTACTGGTGCTGGCTTGCCCATCTTTTACCTTAACGGTTACGCCAATAAGGCTCTCGTTATTGGCATCTTTTACTGTACCTGATATTTTTTTTGCCTGGGCAAAAGAGCCTAATGAAATAAAACTAAGTAATAACAGGATAAACACTTTTTTAAAGTTTTGGCGTGCCTTAAAGGGGTTACAATAAAAACAAAGTATACATTTTTTCATTTTCCGTTGTTTTACTGGGTTATTCCTTATTTAAAAATCCGGCTTTTGCTTTTTAGGGCAGTATAACATCTGTAGCTACCGTCGTACAATAGCAAGCGTGCATCTGGTTGAATGCGGGGAAGTTTAGGTACGTTTTTGTTCATCGTTTTTTAATTAATGCTGGGTTAAACGAATTTGAAGTTTTAGTTAATAAAATAGGGGTGATTTTTTAGTTTAATTAGGGTAATTAATTCGCCAATGGTGCTTTTAAACCTACATAGCGCATTTTTTGTATTTATTTTATCTCGAAAGTTCCTGTTAATTTAATGTTATCTGACGATGCTCCCACCATTACCTTAAACTCACCAGGCTCAACAACATACTTCATTTGGCGGTTATATAATTTCAAATCATCGGGAACGATGGTAAACATCACTTCTTTGGTTTCGCCGGGTTTTAAGCTGAGGCGATCAAAGCCACGTAAAACTTTTTCGTAAGTGGTAACGGTACTTAATACATCACGGAGGTATAACTGAACAACCTCGTCGCCGGCCACTTTGCCTGTGTTGGTTACCTTACAGCTAACGGTAACGTTACCCTGATCACTCTGAATAGCGGGGCTGATCTTCAAATCACTGTAAGCAAAAGTGGTATAGCTCAACCCGAAACCAAACGGATAAAGCAGTCCCTTAATTTTGGCGAGCTCGCCCTCGTCTGTTTCTGAATTTGGCTTTGTGGGGAAATTAAACGGCAATTGCCCAACCGATTTCGGAAACGTTAAAGTGAGCTTACCACCGGGATTATAATCGCCAAACAACACATCGGCAACAGCGGTGCCACCCTGCGTGCCGGGATAACCTGCGTAAATAATGCCATCAATATGCTGATCTATCCAATTGATCGTCATCGGCTGCGATCCTATCAAAACTACCACCACCGGCTTACCGGTAGCCTTAACCGCTTTAACCAACCTCAGCTGGTAACCGGGAAGATCAAGGCTGGTGCGACTTTTATTTTCGCCGGCAGTTTGGGTATTGCCCCCCAGTACAACAACAGCCACATCGGCATGCCGCGCTATGGTAACCGCGCTGTCTATTTTGGCTTGCTCTGCCTGATCAGGGTCTTGCGGCAGTATCTCACTTTCGGGCCAATGCTTGTCTACCAAATTACAGCCCAGGGCATACAGCACTTTACCTGCGCCAACCTTAGCCTGAATCCCCTCTAATATATTGATACTTTTTGATGCCAGCGGGCCGTAGTGCGTATGTGCATAATCGTCGTTAAGGGCGTTGGGGCCTATTACCGCTAAAGTTTGTTGTTTGGATAAAGGCAAAATGGCACCCTTGTTTTTCAACAGTACAATACTTTCTTTAGATGCCTGCAAGGCTACCGCCTGGTTAGCGGCGCAGTTAACTAATTTAGCGCTGGCTTCGGCATCCTGTACATAAGGGTGATCAAACAAACCTAATTTAAACTTAACCCTCAGCACATCGCGTACCCGGCTGTTAATGGTATCTATAGGCAGTTTACCCTCTTTAACCAATTGCCGGGCATAAATAATAATGCTATCGGGGGTTCTGAAAGTGGTGCGCACATTCATCCCCGCCATAAAGGCCTGGTAAACGGCATCTTTCAGGTCGGCGGCAACATGGTGTTTATTGTACAGGTATTCCAGCGCATCGCTATCGCTTACTACATAGCCTTTAAAGCCAAATTCCTGCCTTAGGCGTTGTATCAGCCAATAACTGCTGCCCGAAATCGGGATACCGTCATAATCGTTATAAGAGCTCATCACCCCCATCAGGCCGGCTTCCTTAATTACCTTTTTAAACGGATACAGCAATATATTTTCCACCTCGCGCGGCGCTACCTGCGGGTCGGTACGGGCCAAACCCTCACGGCCGCCTTTATTGGCGCTATAAACGGCAAAGTGTTTGGCGGTAGCGGCTATCTGGTTATTTTGCTGCATCCCTTTAGCCATCTCCACACCCAGGCGGGCAACCAGGTAAGGGTCCTCGCCATAAACCTCTTCCAGCCTGCCCCAACGCTGGTCGCGGGCTACGTCTAATATCGGTGCATAAACATTGGTATAGCCAAGTGCCCGGGCTTCCATGCCGGTAATATTACCCATTTGATTAACCAGGGGTTTATCCCAGGTCATGCCCATATTAAGCTGCGTGGGGAAGGCCGTGGCCTGATAAGCCTCTACGCCCCGGATACCCTCGTTAGTAAAATCAACAGGGATACCCAAACGGGTTTGCTCAATAAAAAAGCGCTGAGTTTGGTTCATGGCCCAAACGTGCTTTTTAACATCGGTTACCAGTGGCAAATCTGATGTTTTACCCCAGGTGATAAAGCCGTTTAAATGTTCGTCGATATTGGCTATACCGTCTTTCCAGATCTCATTTTTCCATTCGGGTGTTGGTACAGAATCTTTCAGGATCCGTTTGTAACCATATAAGGTAGCCAGTTGACATGTTTTTTCTTCCAGGGTCATCTGGCCGATCAAATCGTTTAAACGCGCCTCAATAGGTTGCGTGCTATCCTCATAAATATCCTTCTTTCCGTTTTTATTCAGGTCGATCCAGCCTTTCTTATAAATAGGCGGATCAGCCTTAAACGATAGGCAGGTAAGCAGGTAAAAAAAAGCAATTACGCAAGGCAAAGCATATTTGATGCGGATAGTCAATTTCATTTTTATAATAACAGGTTTGGATAATTCAATAAATGTATTTTTTGCAGCACGTGTACCGGTTGCCTGCAACATTTACTTAAAGCGAATATGAGGTTGAAAAGGCCTGACAAGGGGGTAAAATGCAGCCTATTTAGGGGGAATAATCGGGCTAATGCTAAATAATAGTTAAATTAAACGCAATACGCCATTAACTGATCAAAAAGTTGAAGCCGAATTTTGTTCAACATACTCTGAGGGCGCTTTGCCAAACTGTTTCTTAAATTCTTTACTGAAATACTTCCGGTCGTTAAAGCCAACAGCATAAGCAACACCGGCTATAGTGAGTTTATTTTGACTTAACAATAACGCCGCCTGCTTTAACCTGGCCGATTTAATAAAATCGGTAATGGTTAAATCGGTAAGCGCCTTAATTTTGCGGTAAAGTACGGTTTGGCTCATGCCGATCTCTTTCACCAGTTTCACAACATCAAAATCCGGATCTTCCATATTGCGCTCAACGATGTCCATCAACTTAGTTAAAAACTGCTCGTCGGGCGAATCGATCACCTTATTTTTAGGCATTAAAGTAACCTGCTGAGCATATTTTTGCCGCATGGCCTGCCGGGCCTGCAATAAATTGCGGATGTTCAGTTCGAGTATCTGCATACTGAAGGGCTTGGTGATGTAAGCATCGGCCCCTGTTTCTAACCCGCTAACCTGGTGTGTATGGGCGGCTTTGGCGGTGAGCAGTATAACAGGAATATGGTTGGTACGGTCGTCGGTTTTAATTTTTGAACACAGCTCGAGGCCATCCATAACCGGCATGGTTACGTCGCTGATAATCAGATCCGGGATAAGCCTGGTAGCTGTTTCCCAACCTTCATGGCCATTAACGCTCTCATGAATTTCATAGCTGTTGCTCAGGGCTTCCTTCACAAAACCACGCACTTCCTCATTGTCCTCAATTAATAAGATCACCGGCTTTTCAATATCCCCCTCCTTTAATAACTCTTCATTTAAAACAGGTTCGGGATAATAAGGCTGATACGAAGATGGTTCCTGAATAATTTCGTCTACCAGTTCATCATCGCTAAAATGGGTCTTACCCTTTAGTACCGACACTTTAAAGGATGTGCTCCCGGAATGATCGGCAGTGGCGGCTGTGCTGTTAACCGAGATTGTGCCTTGATGCAGTTCAATTATATTTTTGGCCAGAGCCAAACCGATGCCCCAGCCGGATGATTTTGAAGAATGCTTATCCTGGTAAAAATTTTCAAAAATATGTTGTTGCGCCTCGTCAGATATCCCGATGCCGTTATCGGTAATCAAGATATCGATCGTATCTGCGCCTGAAAATACAGATAGCGTGATGCTGCCGTTATCAGGTGTAAATTTAAACGCATTGGATAAGATATTAAAAAGCACCTTTTCAAATTGCGGGCCATCAAAATACGCGGGGATACCTTGGCTATCGCACTCAAAACGGTAGGTCATGTTTTGGGCTACACTCAACCGCTCGAACGACATATAAATATCATAGCAAAACTTCACCATATCATGTTCTGATACGTAGAGCTTCATGTGGCCGGTTTCAACTTTCCTGAAATCAAGCAATTCGTTAACCAACCTGATCAAACGATCAGCATTTTGTTTTACGTAAACCAGTTGCCGGCTTATCACACCATGATCAAGCGTTAAATCAATCAGCTTTTCAACGGGCGCCAATATCAGGGTAAGCGGTGTCCTGATCTCGTGAGATATTTTGGTAAAAAAATCGAGCTTTAGTTGATATACTTCCTGCTGGCGTTCATAATTCAGATGTTCATAATATAAATCGCGCTCAAGCCTTGCCTGCCTGCGGAAAAAGCGGATCACCAGATATAAGATCAGCAAAAAAGCGGATACATAGAACACGTACGCCCACCAGGTCTTCCATAAGGGCGGCAATATTTTGATATGTAACGATTTAACGTTTTTACTCCATAAGCCATCGTTGTTGCTTCCCCGCACTAAAAAATTATAATCGCCGGCAGGCAAATTGGTATAAGTGGCCGTTGGGTTGCTTACATAATTCCAGTCCTTTTCAAAGCCTTCCAATTTGTACATGTAGTGATTCCTGTCAGGCTTATCATAATTAAGGGCGGTAAAATCGAGGCTAAAAACGTTTTGGTCGTGTGTGAAGATAATCTGGTTTGTTAAGCTGATATCTTTTGTTAACAGGTTGGTTTTATCCATAATATTTACAGGCCTGTTAAAAAGTTTTAAACCGGTAAACAACACCGGTGGGGCAATACCGTTCTCTTTAATTTGTTTCGGACTAAAATTTACCAACCCATTGTACGTGCCGAAATATAAATTACCGGCTGCATCTTTAAACGATGAATTGTAGTTAAACTCGTTTGTTGGTAAACCATCCTTTACGGTATAAACCTTCACCTTCCCGGTATTGATGTTAAATTTTGCCAGGCCATTATCGGTACTAACCCATAAGTACCCATCATCGCCCTGCTGAATATTTAATACATTATCGCTCGGCATGCCATTTTGGGTGGTATACGTTTTAAACGTTTGGCTTTTCGCCATAAACCTGCTCAGGCCGCCATGAAAAGAGCCTATCCAAATATTGCCGCGACTATCTTCCTTAATGCAATTGATATAGCCTACTCTTAAACTGTTACTATCGAGCTCATTGGCCTTGAACCAGAAAAATGATGATGCCCCGGCCTTCAGCACATTGAGTCCCCCGGTGGTACCCGCCCAGATATTATGCCTGGAATCCTCATAGATACACCTGATGCCACGGCTGCTTAAATGTAAAGGATTGGCAGGGTTGCTGATGTACTTACAGAATTGTTGCTTCGATTTGTCAAAAATTACCATCCCCATCGATGTGCCAATCCAAAACCGGTTGCTGCTATCTTCAAGCATGCAGCTTACAATATCACTGCTGATGGAATTCGGATCGTCGGCATTATGGCGATAATGTTTAAAACTATCACCTGATGGCATCAATAAATCAAGCCCGCCCTGATGCAGGCCCACCCACAGGTTATTCTCCTTATCCCGGTAAAGTGCTTTAATAAAATTTGTACCTATGCTGCCCGCATCGCCGGGATGATTAATATAGTGTTTAAAGGTACCCTTAGCCTTGTCGAAGTAATTAAGGCCGTTGCCTTCGGTACCAATCCACAGGTTTTGCTTTGAGTCGGCAACAATAGCGCTTACAATATTACTGCTGATGCTGTTTTTAAACTTGTTGCTTTGATAAACCGTGAACGGAATACTGTTAGGCTGGATGACGTTAACGCCGCCAAACATGGTGCCTATCCAAATGGTGCCGTTATTATCCAGGTAAATATCTTTAATGGAATTATCGCTTAAGCTATTCCGGTTTTCAACATCGTGGTCGTAGTGAGTAAACTGTTTGGTACCGGGGTCAAAAATATTAAGGCCATTCATGGTGCCAATCCACAATTTCCCTTTTTTGTCCGGCATAATCTTCCGCACATCATTATTACTCAGGCTGTTGTTATTAAAAGGATCGTGCTTAAAATGACTAAAGGTTGAAGTTTGAGGATTAAAAAGATTTAACCCACCAGTTTCGGTACCTATCCAAAGATTACCGTGCTGATCTTCGGTTATGGTTTTAACAAAATTGCCGTCGAGCCCCTGCGGGTTTGATGGCGAGCTTGTAAAAGAAGTAAATGTGTATCCGCCGTTTTTAAAAGTCATCCGGCTTAAGCCCTCTGTAGTACCAATCCACAAATTTTTGCTCCGATCCTCATAAACCACATAAACTTCATTTCCGGCTAAGCCTGGCTGAGTGCGGCTTGACTTAAAAAAACGGGTGAATTTTTGTGACCCGCCGGCCGGCAGCATATTTAGCCCGTTATTACTGCCAAACCACCTGTTACCCCTACTATCCTGATAAATGCAGTAAATACTATTACCGCTTAAACTATTACTGTTGGCCGGATTGTTCAGAATACGCTGGAACGAATCACTTTCGGGCAGGTATTTGTTGAGCCCTTTTACGGTGCCTATCCAAAGATTTTTTTCCCGGTCTTCAAATACCGAAAATATGTAATCACTGCAACTGATGCTGGTGCTATCCTGGTAATCGTAATTATATACCTTAATGTGGCGGGCATCATACCGGTTAAGCCGGTCGCGCGTACCGAACCACATATAACCCCTGCTATCCTTAAAAATAGAGAGTACCGTACTTTGCGAAAGCCCATTGGCAACAGAGAGGTGATCGAAAGAGATCTGGCCGAACGAGGTATTACAGAAGGTAAAAATTAAACAAATCAGGATTAAATTTTTTCTCATCTCGTACCGTAACAATTACAGATGCCTTATCAACTCCTAAAATTAACATTTTTTTAAGTTTAATAAAACACTCTGTTAAAGTTAACAACGGGATGCTTTGGGCGGGTAACATCAACAAGGCGATACCGGCCCCTGGCAAATAATACGATCCATTTTACCAGGGGCCGATACGGCCCTATTTATCAATCACACTACAATACTCAATAATTGCCGGAGTTGCTGATACCGCTCCTGAGGTACAAATTACCCGCAGCGGTTTGATTATTATATACACCGCCGCCTGCTGCGTTAAAATTAGTTACATTAAGGTTGCTGCCGTTTACCCAAATAGTTCCGTTAGGAATCAGGTTGTTTTGGATGAGGATTGAATATTCGGTATCTGTTGTATTATCGCGATAGTAACCTACGCCATGATAGGCATCGTTTGCGGCACTATCCATGTTGATGGTATTGCCTGATACAATTACGTATTTAAGATAGGGGTATGCAGGCAAATTTGAATACTCATAGAGCAAAACGCCCGAATTATTCATGGTATTGGATGATATGGTCACATTTTGGCCGTTGCGCACTTTTACTGCACCACCACTCCCGTTTGCCGGCCAGCCGGAAATGGTGTTATTGGAGATAGTTAAGCCGTTAAAACTATGTGCATAAATACCATGATCTGTAAGCGAATCTATCGTGTTTAAACTTGTGTTCCGGTTGATCACGTTATTATCCAATAGCGAGTTGCTCTGGCTGTTATCATTAATACCACAAACAAAATAGCCGGTGGTACCACCGTTGCCAAAGGTATTGTTTAATATTTTGGCGTTGGTTGTACTTTTGGTCCACACGCCGCGCCCGGGGTCAGAAGAGCGGTGGCAAAACACACAATTGCTTACAAGCGAGCTATCTGTACTTACCAGCTCCACATAATCGTCTTTCAGATTATTGGTTTTATTGGTATTGACGTTCCGTTTACCGTAATCAAATATGCAATACTTAATTGCTATACTTTGCGCGCTTGTAACCACCATCCGGATGTTCCAGAACGTAATGCCAGAAAATAAACAGTTGTTAACTTCGGTGCCGTAACTTAAGGTAAGCTGGGTAGTTAAACCAGTGGCGTCGAATATGGGATTGGTACTGGTTTGCTTAACCAGTTTAACCCCTGCCTTCATCACAATTTTACCCGTTATAGTATAGGTACCGGCTTGTACAGATACTGTTTGGCCTGCACTGGCACCTGCTATTACCGCATTGATCTGTGCCAATGTCATACCTGTTTCGATAACATGATCGGCAACCGAAAAACTGCTGCTTATTGTTGCGGATTGATCGGGCAGAACCACAGAAGGAGCCACAACAGGATTTTTAGAACACGACAGGAGGCCTGCTGCCATAGCCATTGCCAGGAGCTTCAAAGTAAATTTTTTCTTCATAATGTTTGATTTTAGCTGTTTGATATTGTATGAAAGCGAATATGAGCTAAATCAACATTGATGAGGGGTAAATAATCGGTGTAAATAGGGTTGAATATTCGCTTTTAGCGGGAGGAAAGAAGCAAGAGGTTAGAGGAAAGAAGCAGGAAGTTAGAGGCGAGAAGCAAGATTTGAGAAGCAGGAGGAGGAAAAAGATTATCACATAAAAAAACCCCACTAACAAAAGTTAGTGAGGTTAATTTAAGATTGGGCACCGACCTACTCTCCCACGTTTTACCGCAGTACCATCGGCTCTGGCGGGCTTGACTTCTCTGTTCGGAATGGGAAGAGGTAGACACCGCCGATATAGGCACCTGAATTTCTTGTAGATTTCAGTATTGAGATCTGAGATTTGAGACTCTTTTCTGCTTGATACCGTCATCTGATATTTTATTTGTTTTAAGAATGATGTTACCTGATTGATCTACCTTTCCTCGACTTTCGTCTCAGATCTCATAGCTATCAGCTCACATCTCCTGTAAACAATGACATATTATTGAAAGAAGTAAGTTCCAGAGAAAACAACAGCTTTGTGTTGAGTGAACAGAATCAGGAGTTAAGAGTCAGGAAGCACGACCGAAGTCTTGTTTCTTTTTTCTTGCTTCTTTCCTCTGCTCACCGTTATTACCTGCTATGAGAAAGCTTCGGGTTATTAGTATTACTTGGCTATGATGTCACCACCTTTACACCGGTAACCTATCAACGTAGTAGTCTGCTACGACCCTCTATGGAAGTCTCATCTTGTGGCTAGTTTCGCACTTAGATGCTTTCAGCGCTTATCTATTCCGAACGTAGCTACTCTGCAGTACAGCTGGCGCCATAACAGATTCACTAGAGGTTCGTCCAACCCGGTCCTCTCGTACTAAGGTCAGCCCCACTCAAACTTCCAACGCCCACAACAGATAGGGACCGAACTGTCTCGCGACGTTCTGAACCCAGCTCGCGTGCCACTTTAATGAGCGAACAGCTCAACCCTTGGGACCTTCTCCAGCCCCAGGATGTGACGAGCCGACATCGAGGTGCCAAACCTCCCCGTCGATATGAGCTCTTGGGGGAGATCAGCCTGTTATCCCCAGCGTACCTTTTATCCTTTGAGCGATGGCCCTTCCATGCAGAACCACCGGATCACTATATCCGTCTTTCGACCCAGCTCGACTTGTCTGTCTCACTGTCAAGCAAGCTTATGCTATTGCACTCCACGTACGGTTACCAAGCGTACTGAGCTTACCTTTGAAAGCCTCCGTTACCTTTTTGGAGGCGACCACCCCAGTCAAACTACCCGCCAAACAATGTCCTCGACATTATCGAGTTAGACACCAAATACAGAAAGGGTGGTATTTCAACGTTGACTAACTGACTCCTAGCGAAGCCAGATCACAGTCTCCCACCTATCCTACACATCCTGTACCCGATATCAATGTTAAGCTATAGTGAAGGTGCATGGGGTCTTTCCGTCCCGTTGCGGGTAACCGGCGTCTTCACCGATACCACAATTTCACCGAGCTCATGGCTGAGACAGCGCCCAGATCGTTACACCATTCGTGCAGGTCGGAACTTACCCGACAAGGAATTTCGCTACCTTAGGACCGTTATAGTTACGGCCGCCGTTTACTGGGGCTTCAATTCAATGCTTCGCCTTGCGACTAACATCCCCTTTTAACCTTCCAGCACCGGGCAGGTGTCAGGCCTTATACTTCATCTTTCGATTTTGCAAAGCCATGTGTTTTTGTTAAACAGTCGCCTGGGCCTTTTCACTGCGGCTGACATTACTGCCAGCGCCCCTTCTCCCGAAGTTACAGGGCCATTTTGCCGAGTTCCTTAGCCATGATTCACTCGAGCACCTTAGGATTCTCTCCTCGACTACCTGTGTCGGTTTACGGTACGGGTTTTTATAACCTGAAGCTTAGCGGGTTTTCTTGGAAGTCTGGTTACCTGCTCTATCTGCTTACCCGAAGGCTCGCAGTACTATTGGGTTTCAGCAAAGCTTGCGGACTTACCTACATGCTCTATACCTACGCCTTTTAACGATCTATTCCGTCAGATCGCGGCAGTTTCACTACTCCGTCACCGCATCGCAGTTACAAAAAGTACAGGATTATTAACCTGTTATCCATCGGCTACGCCCTTCGGCTTCACCTTAGGCCCCGACTAACCCTGATCCGATTAGCGTTGATCAGGAAACCTTAGTCTTTCGGTGGGCGGGTTTCTCTCCCGCCTTATCGTTACTTATGCCTACATTTGCTTTTCTAAAACCTCCACAGTAACTTACGTATCTGCTTCACCGGTGTTAGAATGCTCCCCTACCAGATGCATTGCTGCAAATCCATAGCTTCGGTATACCACTTGATGCCCGTTTATTATCCATGCCCGATCGCTCGACTAGTGAGCTGTTACGCACTCTTTAAATGAATGGCTGCTTCCAAGCCAACATCCTAGCTGTCTGTGCAATCGGACCTCGTTAGTTCAACTTAGTGGTAATTTAGGGACCTTAGCTGATGGTCTGGGTTCTTTCCCTCTCGGCCCTGGACCTTAGCACCCAGAGCCTCACTCCAGCGTATATTATATAGCATTCGGAGTTTATCTGGATTTGGTAGGATTTGACTCCCCCGCACCCAATTAGTAGCTCTACCTCTATATAACTCAACCGCCAGGCTGTTCCTAAAAACATTTCGGGGAGTACGAGCTATTTCCCAGTTTGATTAGCCTTTCACCCCTACCCACAGATCATCCGGAAACTTTTCAACGTTTATCGGTTCGGTCCTCCAGTACCTGTTACGGCACCTTCAACCTGTCCATGGGTAGATCACAAGGTTTCGCGTCTACCCCCTCTGACTGCACGCCCTATTCAGACTCGCTTTCGCTTCGGCTGCGTGGCTGAACCACTTAACCTTGCCAGAGAGGAGTAACTCGTAGGCTCATTATGCAAAAGGCACGCCGTCACAGCTTGCGCTGCTCCGACCGCTTGTAAGTACACGGTTTCAGGTTCTATTTCACTCCCCTGTTCGGGGTTCTTTTCACCTTTCCCTCACGGTACTGGTTCACTATCGGTCTCTCAGGAGTATTTAGCCTTACCGGATGGTGCCGGCAAATTCCCACAAGGCGTCTCCGACCTCGCGGTACTCAGGATTCCACTATCCTAACCTAACTTACACTTACGCAGCTCTCATGCTCTATGGCCAGGTTTCCCACCCTGTTCAGTTTCATTCAGTTATTCATGTTGTGGTCCTATAACCCCAGGTATGCCGTAACATACCTGGTTTGGGCTTCTTCCCTTTCGCTCGCCACTACTCAGGAAATCACTATTGTTTTCTCTTCCTCTGCTTACTTAGATGTTTCAGTTCAGCAGGTTTGCGCATATTATGCATCCATTCTTCAAATGGATAGGTTTCCCCATTCGGAAATCCGCGGATTAATTCATATTTGCTAATCCCCGCGGCTTATCGCAGCTTATCACGTCCTTCATCGCCTCTGAGAGCCAAGGCATCCCCCGTGTACCCTTTCTTACTTTCTTCTACTATACCGCCTTTTGCTCGGTATGTATGCTTTTTTGATGGTTGCCTGTTTATTAGTATGGAGTAGTGCGTATTGAGTATTGAGATTTAAACCCCTTTCCTCTTTATTTACTATTTCCGTACTTCTAAAGCCTGACAACGTCTCTACTGTTGTTTTCTCTTTAATTTACTTCTTCCAATATGTCAAAGAACTTTTACCCCGGTCTTCCGTTGCGGATCGCCTTTTTCAATATCCTTACCTTGTTAGGTAAACTGGTGGGTATCGTGGAGAATAACGGATTCGAACCGTTGACCCCCTGCGTGCAAGGCAGGTGCTCTAGCCAGCTGAGCTAATCCCCCTTAAGACAGCTTTTAAGCTTGAAGTTTCTGGCCCGAAGCTTTTTGTTCTTGCTTCTTGCCTCTTACTTCCTGCTTCTTGCTTCACCTTGTAGTCCGGAGCAGATTTGAACTGCTGACCCCTACATTATCAGTGTAGTGCTCTAACCAAACTGAGCTACCGGACTTTTTAGTCTGCAGTCCTGAGTAATTAGTCTTGAGTCGGCTTGTTCTCCGTTAGCTGTTTTGCTAACTGCTAACTTCTGACTTGCGACTGATGACTTCAGACTTTCTTGAACTGCCAACTCTTGTTTCCTGTACCTATTATTAGTTACAGCCACTGATTGGCTTGTCTTTTGGGTGTTTTTTTATAAAAAGAAAGAAACATGTGCGTAGCGGGTCTTTTGTGGTGATTGTCGAGCTTGTGTATCTGCTCCAGAAAGGAGGTATTCCAGCCGCACCTTCCGGTACGGCTACCTTGTTACGACTTAGCCCCAGTTACCGACTTTACCCTAGGACGCTCCTTGCGGTTACGCACTTCAGGTACTTCCAGCTTCCATGGCTTGACGGGCGGTGTGTACAAGGCCCGGGAACGTATTCACCGCGTCATTGCTGATACGCGATTACTAGCGAATCCAACTTCACGGGGTCGAGTTGCAGACCCCGATCCGAACTGTGATCAGCTTTTGGAGATTGGCATCCTGTTGCCAGGTAGCGGCCCTCTGTACTGACCATTGTAGCACGTGTGTAGCCCCGGACGTAAGGGCCATGATGACTTGACGTCGTCCCCTCCTTCCTCTCTACTTGCGTAGGCAGTCTGTTTAGAGTCCCCACCTTGACGTGCTGGCAACTAAACATAGGGGTTGCGCTCGTTGCGGGACTTAACCCAACACCTCACGGCACGAGCTGACGACAGCCATGCAGCACCTAGTTTCGTGTCCCGAAGGACTGATCCGTCTCTGAATCATTCACTAACTTTCAAGCCCGGGTAAGGTTCCTCGCGTATCATCGAATTAAACCACATGCTCCTCCGCTTGTGCGGGCCCCCGTCAATTCCTTTGAGTTTCACCCTTGCGGGCGTACTCCCCAGGTGGAACACTTAACGCTTTCGCTTAGACGCTAACTGTATATCGCTAACATCGAGTGTTCATCGTTTAGGGCGTGGACTACCAGGGTATCTAATCCTGTTTGATCCCCACGCTTTCGTGCCTCAGCGTCAATCGAACCATAGTAAGCTGCCTTCGCAATTGGTGTTCTGTGACATATCTATGCATTTCACCGCTACTTGTCACATTCCGCCTACCTCTAGTTCATTCAAGCTCTTCAGTATCAAAGGCACTGCGATAGTTAAGCTACCGTCTTTCACCCCTGACTTAAAAAGCCGCCTACGCACCCTTTAAACCCAATAAATCCGGATAACGCTTGGATCCTCCGTATTACCGCGGCTGCTGGCACGGAGTTAGCCGATCCTTATTCTCAGAGTACATTCAACCTGGTATACATACCAGGGTTTATTCCCCTGCAAAAGCAGTTTACAACCCGTAGGGCCGTCTTCCTGCACGCGGCATGGCTGGTTCAGGCTTCCGCCCATTGACCAATATTCCTTACTGCTGCCTCCCGTAGGAGTCTGGTCCGTGTCTCAGTACCAGTGTGGGGGGTCATCCTCTCAGATCCCCTAGACATCGTCGCCTTGGTGGGCCGTTACCCGCACCAACTAGCTAATGTCCCGCATGCCCATCTTATCCCTATAAATATTTGATTATTAAACAATGCTGTTCAATAATGTTATGCGGTCTTAATCTCTCTTTCGAGAGGCTATCCCCCTGGATAAGGTAGGTTACATACGTGTTACGCACCCGTGCGCCACTCTCAAGGAAAGCAAGCTCTCCTATCCCGTCCGACTTGCATGTATTAGGCCTGCCGCTAGCGTTCATCCTGAGCCAGGATCAAACTCTCCATTGTAAATTTTAAGTTTTTAAATCTCTGACCCTACTTTATTATTTGTAGAATCTGTGTTATATATCTTTATACAGATACTCTCTTCTTCTCACGGTTCGAATCTCCCTTAGGTGATTCTCCCCGCTACGCTACATGTTACTTCTTTTTAAAGAACTTGATCGGATCCGCCTCACGCTTTTCCTTTTATATTTTTCACCGGTTGCCCGGCTCAAATCTTCTTGTTTTGTTAGTCCTGGAATCGCTCCAGGAACCTTTTCCTTTTCAGGATTTTTTGCCCCTTTCTTTTGGGACTGCAAAGGTAGCAAACCTTTTATTCTTTCAAAGAAAAATGTTTTATTTTTTTCTTTCGCTTTTCCCTCTTTTCTTAGCTTTTTCTTTTCGGATTCAGCCTCGTTTGCGGGTTACAAAGGTAGTAATCTTTTTAACTTTCTGAAATTTTATTTGAAAGTATTTTTTGATTACCCGTTTTGATCTTATCTTCTTCTTTTCTCACTCTCTCCATCAAAACCCTTTTTCAATTCAGGCTAAATTATGCCTTAATTTACTCGTATTCACCTTTTTAAGAACTTCCCGCTTCTTCGTTTGCGGGTTGCAAAGGTACGAGCTTTTTCTACTTAAGCAACCTGCTTCGCGTTTATTTTTACTTATTTATCCTAATACCCTGATAATCATTAAGTATAATTATCAGGGTATTGACCAGGATACAACTCATGCCGAGTAAAGCTTTCTTAAGGCCCATCAAAAGCAGGCTTAATCCGATCTAACCTATACCAAAATGGCAATTATACTCTATACATCGGGCCTTGGCAGTTCAGTTTGCCGTAACATCAGATTTCCAGTTCGTCCACCTCTCCCATCGCCTTCAAGTAACTAAATACCCTCGCTGCCTCTTCTTCGTCAACCTTGCTAATGGCTACCCCTACATGCACCAGCACATAGTCGCCCAATTTGGCATCGGGTACCATGCACAGGTTTATTTCTTTTTGAATACCTCCGAAGGATACCTTAGCTGTACGGAAAACATCATCCAACTGGGCGGTTATTGCTAATATTTTACCAGGAATAGCTAAGCACATGTGTTGCGTTTTAAAAATTGATTATTACTGGGTAAACTTTGCACCCGTTATTTATCTAACTCAAATCAGCCTAAACCGGTTCGGGTGCCAATACCTTTGATTTAAGCCAGCTGTACCACAAAGGCAATCCCTCGCCGGAAGTGCAGCTTAACTCGATGATCTCTAACTGATGGTTGATCCTTTTAGCATTGAGCTTAACCTTTTCTATATCAAAGGGCACATAAGGCAGCAGGTCAGTTTTATTAATTATACACAGCGTTGAGGAGTGAAACATATCGGGATACTTCAATGGCTTATCGTCGCCCTCTGTTACACTGATAATCACAACGCGCTCCTTCTCGCCCAAATCAAACATGGCAGGACAAACCAAATTGCCCACGTTCTCAATAAACAACACCGAGTTTTCTTTGGGTTTAAGTCCTTTTAGGGCGTTAGCAACCATATCAGCGTCCAGATGGCAGCCCTTTCCTGTATTAATCTGGGTGGCTTTTGTGCCCGTGGCGTGTATTCTGTCGGCATCGTTGGTAGTTTGCTGATCGCCTTCAATCACAGCAAATTCCATTTCGCCCTTCAGGTCGGTCAGCGTGCGTTCCAGTAAAGATGTTTTACCCGAACCCGGCGAACTAACGAGGTTGATGGCCAATACGTTTTTTGCATCAAAATATCCCCTGTTGCGCTGGGCCAGCATATCATTTTGGTACAATATATCCTTCTCCACGTCAATCACCGTTTTTTGATGCGGGTGATCATGGGTATGCGGATGCTCGTGAGAATGCGGATGATCATGCGGATGAGTATGCTCATAGCCCAGTACGTAAGGATGGTTATGAGTATGCGGATGATTATTATCCAAAAGATAAAAAGTTGTTTTGCCGCCCGAATCGCAGCCACATGTTGCACACATAATGTTTGTTTTTTATTTAATTTACGAAACCAGTAATGATTTTACCCTCAATTCTTTCCCCTGTATAATATTTAATAAATGCGCGCCACAAAAAGGGCAGGCATCATCATAGCGTTCAATAGCAAATTCGGTATCACAATCCAGGCACATTGCTTTGCCTGTTATCCTGTTAATATTTTTAACCGCGTATTGCAACTGTGTATATTTAACGGCCTGCTGCCAGGCAAACTCGAAAGCGTTCATCTCAATACCGCTCAACGTGCCAATATCAAGTTCTATTTCTTCTATGATGGCGGCGTTAGCGGTTGCGGCTTGCTGCTCGGCAATTTGGATGATGCTCATTACTATTGATAGCTCGTGCATGGCTTAGCTGATTAACAATGGAGAGTCTTATTATATCTAACTCCCATCTGTGAACTTTTCCAACCCAAAACTATCCATATTAACACGCTAAATAAGTGATCAGCATCACATAATAAAGTAATGTTCGCGCTTACTCCGCCCTTTCAAAGTGGATAAATTTGATTTTTTAATACAGTCCTCATTAAAAATCCTGCCATGAATAATGATCACATTTTGGTGCAACAGCCCACTTATTATGAAGAAGTTCAACGGAAAGGGTATTCCCGGCGCGACTTTATCAAGTTTGTGAGCATGATGACGGCCTTTATCGGCCTGGAACAATCGGCGCTGGGTAGTGTAACCAGAGCTTTAGAAACTAAACCAAGGATGCCTGTAATATGGTTGCACTTTCAGGAGTGTACGTGTTGCAGCGAAAGTTTCATACGCTCCTCCCATCCTATTGTTGCCGACATACTACTCGATAAAATATCATTGGATTATAGCGAAACGCTGATGGCCGCATCAGGCACACAGGCTGAAACTGCTTTAAAAGACACAATGGCCAAATATAAGGGCCAATACCTGCTTTGCATTGAGGGGAGCGTGCCCATGGGTGCCGAAGGGGTTTACTGTATGATAGGTGGCAAAACATCGTTGCAAATATTAGAAGAAGTATCCGAAGGATCTGCCGCTATTATAGCGTGGGGAAGTTGCGCCAGCAATGGCTGCGTTCAAGCAGCTAAACCTAACCCTACTGGTGCCACCCCTATTCACAAACTGATTAAAGGGAAACCTATTATAAAGGTACCCGGCTGCCCGCCCATAGGCGAGGTAATGGCTGGGGTGATTGTTCATTATTTAACTTTCGGTACCATTCCGGAGTTAGACAAACTTGGCAGGCCGAAAGCTTTTTACAACAAAAGGGTTCATGATACCTGCTACCGCCGTCCGTTTTATGATGCCGGCTTGTTTGTGGAAACCTTTGACGATGAAAACGCAAAAAAAGGTTATTGCTTATATAAAATGGGATGTAAGGGCCCATCCACCTATAACGCCTGTGCGGTAACCAAATGGAACGGAGGCACCAGCTTCCCTATCCAATCAGGCCACCCCTGTATTGGCTGTAGCGAAGAGAATTTCTGGGATAACGGACGACTTTACGAACGCGGATCGTCGTTCTCAGGTTTCGGTATTGAAGCCAATGCAGATGATATTGGCAAGGTAGGCCTCGGTTTAACTGTTGTTGCTGTAGCCGCCCATGCGGTAGCTACCAATATCGGCAAATCAAAACTGATACATGACCATGAAGCCGAAGGACGGGAAAGCGAGCATGAACTGGATTCTTAATTAAACCTGACCGAATTAGCTATAATATTATGAGCAAAAGAATTGTTGTTGACCCTATTACGCGTATTGAGGGCCATTTACGTATAGAAGCAGATATTGAGAACGGAAAGATAACCGATGCCTACAGCAGCGGCACCATGGTACGCCTGCTTGAAGAAATTTTGCGCGGCCGCGATCCGCGCGACGCCTGGGCCTTTGTGGGCAGGGTTTGCGGGGTATGCACCTCCATCCACTCTTTAACATCGGTAAGATGTGTTGAGGATGCGCTGGATATTACCATACCCGCAAATGCAGAAATGGTTAGGAATATCATGTTCTGTACCTCGTACATGCACGACCACGTGGTGCATTTTTACCATTTGCATGCGATGGATTGGGTTGACGTTTTGAACGCGCTAAAGGCAGATCCGAAAAAAACTTCGGAGTTGGCGCAAAGCATCTCCAAGTGGCCCAAAAGCTCGCCGGGATATTTTAGTGATATCCAAACCCGCATCAAAAAATTTGTTAACAGCGGGCAGTTAGGTATTTTTTCGAACGGCTACTGGGGGCACCCGGCCTATAAGCTACCTGCCGAAGTAAATTTAATTGGCCTGGCCCATTACCTTGAAGCGCTTGAATGGCAAAAGGAAATTGTAAAAGTGCATGCCATTTTTGGTGGCAAAAATCCGCATCCTAATTATTTGGTTGGCGGCATGGCTTGCGCTATTAATCTGAATGATGTGAGCGGCATTAACGCCGAGCGCCTGGCGTATGTGGGCCAGTTGTTAAAAGATGGCAAAGAATTTATAGAGCAGGTTTATATTCCCGATTTGATGACCATCGCTTCCTTTTACAAGGACTGGAGCAAAATTGGCGGCGGCCTGGGCAATTTCCTGGTTTATGGCGATCTGCCTACCAATGGCTACCGCGACCTATCATCTTATAAGTTTCCGGGAGGTGCTATCCTGAATAAGGACCTGAGTAAAATTTACGAGGTTGACCTGAAAAAAGATGATGAAGTGCAGGAGTTTATTACCCACTCCTGGTACGAATATGAAGAAGGGAACGATAAAGGTCTGCACCCATGGAAAGGCGAGAGCAAGGTAAAATATACCGGCCCTAAACCACCCTTTTCCCATTTAAATACCGACGAAAAATACAGCTATATCAAAACCCCGCGCTGGAAGGGCAACGCCATGGAAGTAGGCCCGCTGGCCCGGGTGTTGGTTGGCTATGCCAGGGGAAGGGAAGATTTTAAAGAAGTTGTGGATAAGGCCTTGAAAGATCTGGACCTGCCGATAACCGCCTTATTCTCAACCCTGGGCAGAACGGCAGCCCGCGGGCTGGAATGTATTTTAACAGCTCAATGGGGACTTGATTTTTATGATCAACTGATAGCCAACATTAAAAACGGCGATACACGGATGGCCGACATGAGCAAATTTGATCCGGCAACGTGGCCCAAATCGGCATTTGGTGTTGGGCACACCGAGGCGCCCCGTGGTGCCCTGGCTCACTGGATCAATATCCAGGATCAAAAAATAGCCAATTATCAGCTGGTGGTTCCCACAACATGGAACGCCTCTCCGCGCGACAACAAGGGGCAAAAATCGGCTTATGAAGCTGCGCTGATCAATACACCCGTTGCCGACGAAACACAACCCCTTGAAATTTTAAGAACCCTGCACAGCTTTGACCCCTGTATGGCTTGCAGTGTGCATTTATACGATGAGCATGGGAACACCATCAGTAGGATCAGTGTACTGGGCGATTAATTAAAAGTAAAATGTATGGCAACTAAATATTTACGTATACCCCGCTTAAGAAGAGTATACGTGTGGGAATTACCGGTAAGGTTTTACCACTGGCTAAATGCCCTGGCTATAGTAGCATTAATTGTTACCGGCTTTTTTATATCCAACCCACTGGCCCTGTTAAGCAATAAGGATGCTTCACACCAATATACCATGGGCTGGTTCAGGTTTATCCATTTCGCGGCGGCTTATATTTTCTTTTTTAATTTTTTATTTCGCCTGTACTGGGGCTTTGTAGGTAATAAGTATGCCAATTGGCGGCAGTTTATACCTACGTCCAAAAGGTTTTTCCGGGAGATATGGGTAGTTTTTAAAATCGATATCCTGATGCTGAAAAAAAACGGACAGCAACAGGAGCATCTCAGTATCGGCCATAATGCCATGGCCGGGTTTATTTACTTTTTAACTTTTATAGCCTTTTTGGTGCAATGCCTTACCGGCTTCGGCCTGTATGCGGGCATGTCAACCTGGTGGCTGCCTAAGCTTTTTGCCTGGGTTCCGGCGCTGCTCGGCGGCGATATACTGACCAGGCAGATCCACCATTGGTCGATGTGGTTTTTTATTTTGTTTGTGGTGATCCATGTGTACCTGGTATTTTACCATGATTATGTAGAAGGCCGCGGCGAGATGAGCAGCATGGGCGGCGGATGGAAATTTATTGAAGAAGACGTATTTGAGAAAAACCTGCACCAAACTCCAAACCCCGAAAAAACAGATGAAAAAAAATAAAACACTGATACTGGGCATAGGCAATTATTTAATGGGCGACGAAGGTGTAGGCGTGCATATAGCCAGCCGGATGGAGCTTGAAGAGTTACCCGCTACCGTAGACATATTGGATGGCGGTACCGGGGGCTTTCATCTGCTGGGATTTTTTGAGCTTTATCACCATGTTATTTTAATTGATGCCACGCTTGACGGGAATCCCCCAGGTACTATCCGTTTAATAAAACCCAAATTTGCCGGCGATTTTCCGCCAGCCATGAGCACGCACGATATCGGCTTAAAGGATCTGGTAAGCGCATTGCACCTGTTAGACCAAATGCCCGAAATCGATCTTTTTGTAATCAGCATCGCCTCTGTCCAGCAACAGGGTATTGAGCTTAGCCCCAATATTGAGCGGATTGTGCCTTCGGTAATTGACGAGATCAAGTGCTTACTCGGTAAACGGCACCGCATGCCGGGTAAACATCAGTTAACGTGCCTTTCATAAATAATTAAGTACCGTAAAACAATGGCAACCTATCATATTCATTTAAACGGCATTGTTCAGGGCGTAGGTTTCAGGCCAGCAGTATATCACCTGGCAACAGAGATGGACCTGAAAGGGTACGTAGAAAATGGTAGTGACGGTGTTAATGTATTTATTAACGCCACTAAAAGCGAAGCAAATTTATTTTTTGAAAAACTAAGGCTGCATGCTCCGGAACGATCTAAAATCAGTTCGGCCAGCATTCAAAAAATACCACATCAATTATTCAGCGCATTTTCAATCGCGTTAAGCAAAGATGCAGCAAGCGAAAAGCAAGTATCCATACCGCCGGATCTGGCTACCTGTGCCAATTGCCTTGCCGATTTGCACGATGTAAACAACCGCCGCCACCGGTATCCTTTTATTACTTGTACGCAGTGCGGCCCGCGTTACTCCATTATCAATAGCCTGCCTTACGAAAGGCATTACACATCCATGAGCCGTTTTGAGCCTTGCAAAACCTGCGGCCATGAGTACAACAGTTTAACCGACCGGAGATTTTTTTCGCAAAGTAACTCCTGTACACAATGCGGTATAAGCCTCATACTGCAAAAGGATGCATCATCTGTGATGTTAACTAATGTAGGTGATATTTTGAGCAAGGTTAAAATATTATTGAAACAGGGAAAAATCATAGCTGTAAAAGGTATTGGCGGGTATATTTTGCTGTGTGATGCCCAGCAAAATGCAACAATCAAATTATTACGAAGCCGCAAACACAGGCCGTCAAAACCCTTTGCCATTTTATATCCCGATATAAAAACAATCCAAAATTATTTTGAGGTAAGCGATAACGAGAAGATGTTTCTCACAAGCGTTGAAGCCCCCATCGTATTATTGCATCCTAAACGGTTAGCACGGCGGTCGCTCGCCATCAATCACATTGCTCCGGGCTTGAACAGGTTGGGGGTGATGATTCCTTATAATCCGCTATTTGATTTAATTGCTCGCGATTACGGCAAACCGCTGATCGCGACAAGCGCCAACATTTCGGGTTCGCCAATTATTTACCGTGACGATGATGCCCTGAATTATTTATTTGACATAGCCGACTATATAGTAAGCCACAACCGCGCAATTTTGGTTCCGCAGGACGATAGCGTAGTACAGGTATCAAGCCTTACAAACCTGCCGGTTATTTTAAGGCGATCAAGAGGTTATGCACCCTCGTTTCTGCAATATCAGGCCAGGGCCGATCAATCTATCCTGGCAACAGGGGCATTTATAAAAAGCAGCTTCACGCTTGCTCTTAAAGGGAATGTTTTTGTAAGCCAGTTTTTAGGGAGCGGCGAAAGCTTTGAATCGCAGTTGATGTACCGGCATACTTTGGAGCATTGGCTGAACATGTACACCGTAAAGCCCGATTTAATTATTGCCGATAAACACCCGGACTATTTTTCGCACCAATACGCCCATGATCTGGCGCGGAAATTCAGCGTGAAACTTAAGCTTGTTCAGCACCATGAGGCCCACTTTGCAGCTATCCTTGGTGAGCATCATCATTTATTAAGTACCCCAAAGCGCACTATGGGTGTGATATGGGATGGCACTGGCTTAGGGCACGACGGGCATATCTGGGGAGGAGAGTTTTTCACCTACCAAAACGGACAGATGCGCCGCTGCGCTCACTTTGATTATTTCCCTTCCATCGCCGGTGATAAAACCGCTTTAGAACCCCGCATTGCCGCTTTGTGCGCATCCCACCTGGTTTGCCCCCCATCGCGCCAGCTCAAAGAAAAATTTACCGTAACCGAATGGAATAATTACCAGGCTTTGATTAACAATAGTAAACTGCACACCTCATCGGTAGGTCGCCTATTTGACGCCGCGGCATCTCTGCTGGGCATATGCGACAAGCAAACTTATGAAGGCGAAGCCGCCCTGTATTTACAAAAGCTGGCAGAAGATTACGTTGCCGCTCGCGGTTATTGCAACTGTAAATCCTACTTTGAAGGAAAGCCAGAGGGTGATGGCGTGCCCACAGGTGCTTTAATTGAAGGGATGATCAAAGATCTGCAAGGCGGGAAAGATAAAGGTTATATAGCCGCCCGGTTTCATTACTCGCTGGTTTGCCTGGTTGATGCCATGGCGTTGAGGTTTAAGGTTACCGACATCTGTTTTAGTGGTGGAGTTTTTCAGAACACCTTGCTGGTTGATTGGATCAGGAGTAAATATACGGGTAAATATCAGCTGTACTTCCATATCAACCTCTGCCCTAACGACGAAAACATCTCTTTTGGCCAGATGGTATATGCAGAGAACAACATCACAAGCGCCGAAGGCGGCATACATCAACCCAATTTTAACCAAACAGACCATGCCTTATGCGCGGCAGAAGAATTAATTAACTGAACGATTATACCGTATGAAATATGTATCAGAGTTCCGTTCACCGGAGGTAGTGGCATCTCTTTTAAAAGAGATCAGGCAAACAGCAAAAGGCAACTGGAACATTATGGAAGTGTGCGGTGGCCAAACCCATTCGCTGGTAAAAAACGGTATCCTGAATATGCTGCCTCCCAACATCCAGATGCTGCACGGCCCTGGCTGCCCGGTTTGCGTTACACCCGTTAACCTGATTGATAAGGCTGTGCACCTGGCTACCGACCACGGAGTGATCCTCTGTTCGTTTGGTGATATGATCCGCGTGCCAGGCAGCGGCATGAGCCTGCTCGAGGCAAAATCAAAGGGCGCAGACATCCGCATTTTATATTCGCCGCTTGATGCCGTTAAAATTGCCAAAGAAAACCCGGAAAGGGAAGTTGTTTTTTTTGCTGTTGGCTTTGAAACTACTGCGCCTGCAAATGCGCTCTCGGTTATCCATGCAGCCCGCGAGGGGGTAAAAAATTTCTCTATCCTCACATCGCATGTTTTGGTGCCGCCAGCTATGGAAGCCATTATGAGCGATGCCGAATGCAAGGTTGACGCTTTTTTAGGAGCCGGCCATGTGTGTGCCATTATGGGGATGGACGAGTATTACCCTATAGTTGAGCGTTATAAAATCCCAATAGTAGTAACGGGGTTTGAACCGGTTGACCTTTTAAGCGGCATACTGATGGCTGTAAAGCAATTGGAAAGCGGCCAATATCAATTAGAAAACCAATATAGCCGGGTAGTTGAAACCCAGGGGAATAAAAATGCCATGATGGCGATAAACGAAATATTTGAAGTAACCAACCGCGAATGGCGCGGCATTGGGGCCATACCCTTTAGTGGTTATGGCGTTAAAGATAAATATAGCGCCTATGATGCCATCAAAAAATTCAGGATAACGATCCCGGAATCGCATGAAGACCCAAGTTGCCTGTCGGGCGAGGTGATGAAAGGAAAGATCAAGCCAAACCAATGTCCCAACTTTGGAACAAAATGTATCCCTGTAAAACCTTTGGGCGCGCCGATGGTGAGCAGCGAGGGTGCCTGCGCGGCTTATTACCACTTCCATGCAGCGGCCGACAGGATAGCAGGCTAAGTACCCTAAAGTATTAATGACACTAATAAGCAACACCAAGCAATGATGATGAATCTATCTTGCCCGCTCCCACAACTGGATTTTGATACGATTAATTTAGGGCACGGCAGCGGCGGCACCTTAACCAGCCAGCTATTGGATGCGGGCGTATTTAACTTATTTGAAAACGACCTGCTCAACAAAAAGCACGACGGTGCCATATTTACCCTGAACGGCAAAGTAGCCATGAGTACTGATACTTATGTGGTGTCGCCGATTTTTTTTGAGGGGGGCAACATTGGCGACCTGGCTATTAACGGTACCGTTAACGATTTGGCCATGTGTGGCGCGGCCGCCAAATACCTTACGCTTGGCTTTGTGCTGGAAGAAGGTTTAAAGATGACCGAGTTTTGGGAAATATTACTGAGCATTAAAACAGCCTGCCAGGCAGCGGGTGTACAAATTATAACCGGCGATACCAAAGTGGTTGAAAAAGGCAAGGGCGATAAGATATTTATTAACACTACCGGCATTGGCCAGGTGCATGCAAAGGCAGATATTGATATAAGCAATATTAAAGCCGGCGACCAGATTATTTTAAGCGGTCCACTGGCCCGCCATGGTATTACTATTGTAAGCCATCGCCAGGGTTTACAGTTTGAAACTACCATGAGCAGCGATACCCGCCCGCTTAACGATATTATTTTAAAGCTACTGGATGAATTTGGCCACCAGATCCATTTTTTACGCGACCCCACCAGGGGCGGATTAGCAACCGTATTAAATGAGATTGCCGTACAGGCACAATTGGGTATTACCATTGCCGAAAAAAACCTGCCCGTAGAAGAGGAAGTACAGGGAGCCTGCGAAATGCTTGGCTTCGATCCGCTTTATGTAGCCAACGAGGGCTTATTTATTGCCGTGGTTGATGCCGCCATTGCTCAGCAGGTTCTGCAGCAAATCAAACAATGGGAATTTGGATCAATGGCCAGCCTGATTGGCGAAGTAACCGCAGAGCATCCCCGGCAGGTAATCATGAAAAGTAAAATTGGCGGCCGCCGGGTTGTTAATATGCTGGCAGGCGAACAGTTACCCAGGATATGCTGATCTGTATCATAAAAAGTATGCCGCTATTAGTCGGGAGTCCTGAGCCTGGAGTCTTGAATAATTTCGGTGCGCCTAATTGACAATGAATAAATTGAACACTTTAAACTCAACACTAAGGCTAAGCCACATTACTAACATCGTATTCAAACAAAATAACATGCTTTTTACCTTTCCGCTCCTGCTAACTATTTATGCCGGGTTTACCCATGCCTTTGAGGCCGATCATCTGCTCGCGGTAAGCAATATCGTCTCCCGGCGAAACCGCATTTGGCTCTCCATGAAGGATGGTGCTTTCTGGGGCCTGGGCCACTCGTCTACCATTTTTTTAATTGGTATATTGATGATACTTTTTAAGGTAGGCATCTCCGAACATAGCTTTCATTACTTTGAGGCCGCTGTTGGTGCCATGTTGATAATTTTAGCTATTTACCGGTTAATTCAATTTGGCCGCGGTAAAAACATCCTACTCCATCAACACCAGCACGCTCACAATTATGCGCCGAGGGCATACCAAAAGTCACCGGTATATCTGGCAACCCAGTACACTTTAAAACCGTTGCCTTACTATGCGCAACCAATTCATACACATCATCACACGCATAAACTGGCTTATGGTGTTGGCCTGGTACATGGCCTTGCAGGCAGTGGCGCCCTGGTAGTACTGGTAATGGCTCAAATTAAAAGCCCGGTACACGGCTTATTCTATTTATTAGTATTCAGCGTGGGATGTATCGGCGGGATGTTGGTTGCTGCAGGATTGTTCAGCGTACCGTTTTCAAAAAAATTAATCCAGGCCCCCACCCTGCAAAGTTTGTTAATTGTGGCTACGTCGATACTCTGTTTAGTATATGGCGGTAAGGTAATTTATGATAACCTGATGTTGTTATAAGTAATGGACCCGGCCAACCAAAAAAAAGGGATGACGGTTGGAATTTAGTACAAAGCAATTGCAAGGAGGCATGTTTGTCCTGCATAGTTCGCGATTGCTTCTTTCCTCAATGACACTTTTACATTGGCTATCAATAACTTAACAAGACGTCATTATAAGAAACGGACTCAGCCAACCGAAAAAAAACAGGAATGACGTTTGAAACCTGTAAGCTATTTTGCGCAGAAAGAAATGTGCGAAGGCCAGACTGCACGCCGGGCCGGGTGTTGGCCTGTGGGCGGAAGGATCGGGCAGTCTTGACTTTTTGGTTCTTTTGTGTCAAGACAAAAGAACAAAGCCCTTCCCGCGGCGACTGAGCGGGCCGATGTAGTAAATTAAGAATACTGATTATTAGAGCAAAAACAGACGCATTGATAATCAATAACTTAAGAAGATATCTTTATAATATACAGGGAGAACCTTCAAATCCGCTCTGCCTATGTAGAGATTGCTTCGTACCTCGCAATGACGATTATATATTAATAATCAGCACTTTAAAAAGAACTCATTGTACAGTCACACCAAATTTCAGTTTACAAAGCATCAAAATTTCATCCTTTAGTGCACCTCTCATTAATTAGTTATATTTGGCAAGCCACCACCCGTCACTAATAACAAATTCTGCCATACCGCAAGCCACCATGAAAATAGCCATATTCAGCACCTATCAATACGACGAACAATTTTTTAATCGTTTTAATACCGGCCATACCTTAACTTATTTTGTATTGCCGCTTAACGAACAAACGGCATCGTTAACCAAAGGCTTTGATGCGGTTTGCATTTTTGTAAATGATATTGTTAATACAGCCGTGCTGAATGCTTTGCATGCCAATGGCATCAAACTCATTGTGCTGCGCTGCGCGGGATTTAACAACGTTGATGTTAAAGCAGCCGATGATCTGAACATTCCTGTATTACGGGTACCCAGCTATTCGCCCGAGGCTATTGCTGAACATGCCATGGCGCTTATTTTAACCCTTAACCGCAAAACCCATAAGGCTTACAACCGGGTAAGGGAAGGCAATTTTTCGCTGGAGAAATTAATGGGGTTCAATTTGCATAACCGGAAGGTAGCCGTTATTGGCACAGGTAATATTGGTAAAGCCTTTTGTAAAATATTAAAAGGATTTGGTTGCCGCATCAACGCCTACGATCTTTATCCTAACCAGGAACTGATCTCGCTCGGGGTAACTTATGATACCCTCGAAGCCACCTTACAAGACGCGGATATCATATCGTTACATTGCCCGCTTCTTGATAGCACCAGGCACCTTATTAATGAGCAAACCTTAAAACTATTTAAACGTGGCGCCATGCTGATCAATACCAGCCGTGGAGCCTTGATTAATACCGCCGATGTGATTAAAGCATTAAAAAGCGGCCAGCTGGGCTATTTAGGCCTGGATGTATATGAACAGGAAAGCAAGCTATTTTTCAGGGATTACTCAGAAGATGTGATTCAGGACGATCTGATCACGCGGCTTATTTCGTTCCCTAACGTGCTGATCACTTCGCACCAGGGCTTTTTTACCGCGGAAGCGATGGAACAGATTGCTACAACTACCTTTGCCAATATCGACGCGTTTGTTGAGGGCAAGGCGCTGGTTAACCGGGCGACTATCTAAACATTAAGTTACACAAATTCAAATACCGGCGCGCCTGCTATCAGGCTTGAAGCTTCACAACCTTAGATTACCGGGTTTTGTCGCGGTATTTTAATCAAAATCTTCACTGCAATTAAAGCAATGCCATGCTTTACGGGTAGAAAAAGGATAAACCGAGAGCACTAAAGATACCAGGATGCTTAACCATCCGAAACGATTTTTGGTTGCAGCCCCATAGCGCACATTGGTTGAGCCGCAGTACGGGCAAATCACAATTCCCTGGGTTTCGTCGTCAATTTCAACGTGTTCATCCGCGGGGATGGTTTGGTCCTGGGCTAAAATAGCCCGGCATTTTTCCAGATCGCGTTCAAATATTTTAAGCTTTATCCCTCCCAGCGCATTGTTATATAAAGGGTTTATGCCAATCATATTTTCATCTGCAATAAAACAGGCTACCCCGTTATCTTCCAGGCGCGAGCGCACAATGTGAGCCAGCATAGGGTCGTAATAGGTTTCAAACGTAATAATCTGGTCGTTGATTTCCATCTGCTCTGCAAAATGATTAAAAAAATGCTTTAACTGGCCTGCTAAATTGCAGATAGTTAAAGCATCATATTTAAGCTTATTTTATAATAACTATTCAACTTTTTTTAACGAAGATGCGCCCGATTTGTTATTGCTGATATTCGCTGGGTTTCCGCGGTATTCTATATCCGATGTTCCGCTGCTGTTGATATTCAATTCGTTCAGCACATTGATCTGGCAATGGCTTGATCCGCTGGTTTCGATATGATATTTAGCTACCACAAAATCAAACGCATTGATATGCCCTGAACCGGATAGCTCTACATTATGGGTACTGGCCTGCCCGGTTAAATTTAACTCGGTTAAGCCGCTCCCGCTTGTGCTTACGTTATTGGCATTCAGATCCAGGGTAATTTTTGATGCTCCCGAAAAATCAAGATCTAAATCTTTAACATTTATTTTTCCGGGTGATGAGATAGCAACCGCCCCCGATGTTTTGATGGCCGACAGGTTGCGCAGGCTAATATTGATTACAAACTTGCCCGTACTGCATATATTGCCACTTGAATGAACCCGTAATTTATCACCGTTTACTTCTGTTTTGATATATTTCATCAGGTTATCATCAGCGGTTATGCTTAGTGATTCTGCGGTATCCTGTTTGATCACTACATCATATCCGCCAGAAATATCCAGTTTCGAAAAATCAGCCATCTTACGCGTTTCGGTAATTTGCTTTCCTGAACCTTTTTTACAAGTAAAGCCATTACAAGCGCTTAGTACAACTATGGCAGATGCGGCTATAACCGCCATAAAAACGTATATTCTATTCATTCTATTTTTCTTTAGTCAGACGTGTTATTATTGAATGAAGTTACACCATTTAGTTATATAAAAAAAATAAAGCCGTCTTGTATAAAAAAGACAGCTTTACTGTTAATATGTGATGGGAGTGCTTGCTCCTTAATTGAACGCCAGTTCATCACTTACCTGCTTTGCAGCAACTGCCGCTATCAGTCGTTTTTGAGTAAACTGTTCAGCTGTAAAATTAGTGGTGTTCACAGTGGCCGAATGGTTGATCACCATATAGCTTTGGGTAGCGTTACCAACAATGTCGGCTTTAGCGCTATCATTCAATATAATATTGGTTTTGTAGCAATCCATGTCAAATTGCGCGCTCGCGTTGTTATTCAGGTTCAGGCTGAACTCGATGCCGGAAAATTTACCGAATGATTTAATTGACGCATTATCGTAAGCCGTTACAGAGCGTAAATCCTCCGCTGTTACCCAAACTACCAGCTTTTCGGCTTTGTATGAAGAAATGCGAAGCACGCCATTTTGTTCCTGCACCAAAGCATTCTGGTTATAATAGGTATCGTATACCTTTACCTTGTCGCTCACGCCGGAAGTAACATAGAGCTCAACGTTACCATGAACTTCAATTTGGTTAATGTGGCTGATGCCCGATAACATGGTGGTGGCATCGTTATTTTTACTTGCTGCAAAAGTTTTGCTGCTTACTGAAAATACTAAGAAGAGTATTGTTGCGATTGATAAAATTGTTGTTTTCATATTTGTAATTTTTTGAAAATCAGATACTTGTTGTTTTTATTTTATTTAATATATCCATAAGACCACTTTAATCAAAAAACGTTACACTTTATTTTAAAAAAATTTATATATTGCTTGTTTTTTCCAAAAATCAGCCTTTAAATGAGCTATCGCTATGATCAAAAAACTTTTTACTTTTATGGCGACAAATGGAAAAACCTGACCTATATATTGAAGCGTTGATTTTCGCCTCAGAAAACAGCATCCGGCTGGAAGAAATAGTTTATTGCCTGCAATTAAGTTTTGAGCAAGATTTTTCGGAAAACGAAGTAAAAGGGGCCATACAAAATATCCGTCAAAAGTATCAGCAGCCCGATTTTGCTATCGAACTGGTGAACATCAATAACGGCTACCAATTTTTAACCAAAAAGGATTACCACATTATTATTAAGCAACTGCAGCTACAGCGCTCTAAAAAGAAGCTGAGCCAGGCCGCTTTAGAAACCCTGGCTATTATTGCTTACCAGCAGCCGGTAACCAAACTGGATATAGAACAAATTCGTGGAGTAAACTGCGACTACTCCATTCAAAAATTGCTTGAAAAGGAATTAATCACCATTGCAGGCAAGGCCGAAAGCATTGGCCGCCCTATTATTTATGCAACAAGTGAGTTTTTTATGGATTACTTTGGTATTAACCACATCAATGAATTACCTCAATTAAAAGAACTTGCGCCAGACAACTCCAGCGTTGGCGATCAATCAGAATAATTTTCATTCGTTTTTTTCATTAAAATCATTTTCGTTATTTTTGAAGTAAGCAATGTCGAAAATCATTGATTAAAAAAAATCAAAAAAAAACTTTACTTATTCTATTTCTTAGTAAATTTAAATTAAGATAACACAATTACAACGCTAATCTATTTTTCAATGGAAACCCCTAAGAAACCGGCAAAAAAGACAAGTGCAAGTACTGGACCAGCCAAAAAAGGAACCGACAAAGCGGCATCAGCTAAACCTAAAAATAAATTTATCGATGATGACGACGATGATGAATTTGATGAGCCTATTGACGACCTGGGTTCTTATGATCGCTTTGATGGATTGGAAGAAGAAGAAGATTTTTAAAAAATTTACAACATATTAAAATATAAGCATTCGGCTTAAGCCGAATGCTTTTTTATTTTTAAAGGATGATGATTACCGAAGTTAAAACCAAAGCTGATAGAAAAGCTTTTTTAGACGTTGCGCGCCTGATATACCAAAACGATAAAGTTTGGATATGCCCGCTGGACATTGATATAGAAGCGGTATTTAACCCGGCTAAAAACAATTTTCACAGCCATGGAAAATGTACCCGCTGGGTATTGCGAAATAGCGATAACCGGCTTATTGGCCGCATTGCAGCCTTTATTAACGATGAAAAAGCTTATAATTATGAGCAGCCCACGGGTGGATGCGGTTTTTTTGAGTGCATTGATGATAAGGCGGCCGCTTTTAAATTATTTGACACCGCCAGGGAATGGCTACAACAAAATGGCATGAAGGCTATGGACGGGCCTATCAATTTTGGCGAAAACGACAAATTCTGGGGCCTGCTGGTTGAAGGCTTCACTGTGCCATCGTACGGTATGAATTATAACCCACTTTACTACAAGGCTTTTTTTGACGAATACGGTTTTAAAACCGAATACCAGCAGATCACCAATCACCTTGAGGTTTATAAACCTTTCCCGGAGCGATTCACAAAAATTGCCGAATGGGTATCCAAAAAGCCAGGGTACGAATTTAAGCACCTGGAGGCTGATAAAATTGATCAGTACGCCAGCGATTTTATGGAAATTTATAATGACGCCTGGAAAAGCTTTGAAAACTTTGTGCCAATTAATAAAGCAACCATTATGGAAAGCTTTAAACAAATGAAGGCTATTATGGACGAGAGCCTCATCTGGTTTGCCTATGTTAATGGCGAACCTGCATCATTTACCCTTATTTTGCCGGATGCCAACCAGATGATCAAATCGTTAAACGGCAAGCTCGACCTGATAGGTAAGCTGAAGTTTTTGTATAACAAATGGAGAGGCGTATCGCGAATGAGGGCTATTGTGATGGGTACGAAAGAAAAATATCAAAAACATGGCCTGGAATCGGCAATGTTTATCAAGTTAAAAGAATATGTTTATCCGTTAAACCAGTATTTTGAACTGGAACTATCGTGGGTTGGCGATTTTAACGACAAAATGCTGGCTATCCATGAAGCCACAGGCGCAACTTTTGGTAAAAGACACCTCACCATGAGGTGCATTTTTTAATATAAAAAAGAGGCTGTCTCAAAAGTAAATTGCAAAAAAGCAAAACAGAATTTTATTTTGAGATGCGTTTGATAAACAATAATTCAAAGCAAAAGGGCTGATTTTCGATGCGAAAATCAGCCCTTTTGCTTTATTAAAAACTGCCACATAGAATTTTATTTGGCAGTTCGACTGACAAAATTACTTTTGAGACAGCCTCTTTAATTTTTTTATCAGGCTGTTACTTTATTTAAGCGAAGTTCTTCGTAAAGTTCAATAACCTTTTTTTGCAGGTCAATAACTTCAGTATCCCTATCGCTTAGCCTTTTGCTTACGCTATCCAGTTCGTTACTGTATTTTTGCTCTTGTTCGGCGTCGTTAAAGGTTAATAGTTGAACAACTGTCATATCGAACAATATCGAGATTTGTTCAAGTCTCGATAAATTGATATCTGTAATGCCAGTTTCTATTTTAGAAAAAGCGGGGATAGAGATGTCCAAACGTTTGGCAACATCTTCCTGGCTCCAACCCCTTTGGTGACGCAATAATCTGATTTTTTTTCCCAGAGTTTTCATGTGATAGTCAATTATAGATAAGGTTATTAATAATTAAAAAGTTAAGGTTCTTTATAATATATAAAGTTACGATAATTTTTTAATTAAAATTTCAAAATTATTCAATTTTTAACAATATTTTTTCAGTTAATTCAGCCAAATTGAGCCCTCCAAAATTCCCGGAACTCATTAAAAGCACGTTTGTGTTGCGCAGGCTTATGTTTTCAAGGTACTTCGCCAATAATTGGGGTTGATTAAAGATGATGAGGTCGTTTTTAGCAAATGCGGCTTTCAATATCTCGATTGAATATGGCTCAATATTTTTTTGCTTAAACGTTTTTTCGTCAATAAAAACCACAGCTTCGTCGGCCGGATCCATCGTACCTGCGTATTCGCTTAAAAAATTTTTATTAAGACTGCTAAAGGTATGCAATTCCATCACGGCAATAAGCTTTCTATCAGGAAACTGCGTTTTTACTGCGTTAATGGTAGCCGTTAACTTTGATGGCGAGTGTGCAAAATCCTTGTAAATATTACCTGTACCGGTTTGCGCTAACAGCTCCAAACGGCGCGCAGCACCTTGAAAAGTGGTTATGTATTGATAAAAGGTTTCAGCATTAATACCCAATTCATGGCATATTAGGCGTGCTGCCTCTGTATTAAGCAAGTTATGTTCGCCAAAAACCTTCAGTGCATACTTCTGCTCGTCATAAATAATATATGTAACACCATCAATGATCTCGTATGCGGGCAAGTGATAAGGAATCTTTTTTATGTCCGATGAGCTCTGGCTTACCACATCATTTAAAACATGATCAGTTTCGCTATAAATTACTGCACCACCCGGTTGTATAGTATCTAAAAACAAACTAAACTGCCTGGTATAATCCTCAAAGGTAGGGAACACGTTAATATGGTCCCAGGCTATGCCGCTCAATACGGCAATGTTAGCTTGATATAAGTGAAATTTGGGTCGCCTGTCAATCGGTGATGCAAGGTATTCATCCCCCTCTATTACCATGATCGGCGCATCGTTGGTTAGTTTCACCATCGTGTCAAATCCTGCTAATTGTGCACCCACCAGGTAATCAAAATCCTTTCCGGCACACTGCAGTACATGCAAAATCATCGAAGTGATAGTTGTTTTACCATGGCTGCCACCAATAACAACCCGTAGCTTATCCTTTGACTGCTGGTAAATATACTCGGGATACGAATATATCTTAAGTCCTAACTCTTGCGCTTTAAGTAGTTCGGGATTATCAATGCGAGCATGCATACCCAAAATCACTGCATCAATATCGGCGGTTATCTTTTCGGGATACCACCCTTGTTCTGCCGGCAGAATGCCGTACTTCCCTAACCTTGATACCGACGGTTCAAACAATACATCATCCGACCCGGTTATTTCAAATCCCTTTTTGTGTAAAGCAATAGCGAGATTGTGCATAGCACTACCGCCGATAGCTATAAAATGTACCCTCATTTAAATTTATTAGCTGTAAAGCAAAACTGTGCAAATAAACAAAAATAGGTTTACAAGCGGTAATAATTACGGCATAATAAGAGCATCTAATTTGGAATGTTAGCATTTTGGCACTTGTTAACAATTAATTACTGAATTTGACTGCAACCCAGTTTTTATCCATCTTATGCGATGCATAAGTTAATCTATATTTTCCGGCTTCATTGATTATGATCTCCATATCCGGACTTTCATAAAACCCACTGAAGTATATTTCGCCGCCTGGCTTAAGGGCCTTCGAATAATGCTCCATCTGATCTATCAAGATATTGCGGTTGATGTTGGCCAGTATTACGTCAAAAACTTCGTCAGGGATGGCTTCTTTAGAGCCGCATAGCGGCGTGATATTATTAATTCCGTTGAGCGCCGAGTTCTCTATCGTGCTATCGTAGCAAATCTCGTCGTAATCAATAGCGGTTACAGCTCTCGATCCCATTTTTGAGGCCAGTATAGCCAATATACCGGTACCACAGCCCATATCCAACACCTTCTTATTTTTCAGATCCACCTCCAGCATAAAATCCATCATCATAGAAGTGGTTTGGTGGTGCCCTGTACCGAATGCCATTTTGGGGTCTATTACTATCTGATAAGCAAAATCGGGCTTGGGCTCGTGGAAAGTTGCTCTTACATAGATCTGATCTTTAATCTGAATAGGTTCAAAATTACTTTCCCATACTTCGTTCCAGTTTTTTTGCGGAATAAGCGTCACCTCGTAACTAAAGGTAAACATATCCTGATAGGGTTGCAAAACCGAATCTAAAGCTTTTTTATCAAAATTATCAGCAGGAATATAGGCTTTAAAACCAAAGTCAACCTCTTCAAAAGTGTCAAAACCAAATTCAGCCAACTCGTTCATCAGTAAATCTTGCTGGTAATCGTCGGTGATGATGGTAGTGAAAAGGAGTTCGAAGTAATTCATTGATTGAGTATTGAGATGTGCTTAGTGAGTATTAAGATATGGGTATTGCGTGTTGAGTATTGAGATAGGCGTAGTGCGTATTGAGATTTTAGGTGCAAAAACTTTTCGCGCTTTCAGATCAAAAAGCGTATTGAGATAGGCTTAATGCCCATTGAGATTTCAGTTGCAAGAGCCTAAGCTTTTTCCAACTTTGCAGATCAATCTATGTCATTGAGGTATGAGTATTGAATATCGAGATTGTAATAACCGGAGTTTTTCGAACTTCCGAATCAAATATCGCATTACGCAATACGCACATCTCAATACTCAATACTCAAATTTATCTTCAATTAAAAACCTTCAATATATCCACAAAATCTCTCGATTTTAAAGATGCACCACCAATCAGGCCACCATCAATATCGCCCTTGGCAAATAATTCCGCAGCATTTTTGGGATTGCAGCTTCCGCCGTAAAGGATAGTGATGTCATCGGCAACCTGCTGACTGTATTTTTGGGCAATTTCAGCACGGATAAAGGCATGTATCTCCTGTGCTTGCTCGGCACTGGCAGTTACCCCTGTACCAATGGCCCAAACTGGCTCGTAAGCAATCACAAGCTTAGCGAACGCGGTTTCATCCAAATGAAAAACACCTTCAAGCAATTGCGATTTGATAACCTCAAAATGCTTTTCTGTCTCGCGCTCCTGCAACGTTTCGCCGATGCAAAAAATGGGGGTTAATTGATTCTTTAAAACAGCATCCGTTTTTTTGGCTAACAGATCATTAGTTTCGCCAAAATACTGGCGACGTTCAGAGTGGCCGATTATAACGTATTCTGCCCCTACCGACTTAATCATCCTGGAAGATATTTCGCCGGTGTAGGCACCAGCTTCGGCCTGATGTGCATTTTGAGCACCTACTGATACCTTGTTGTAATCTTTGCCCAATTGCACCAAACTGTGCAAATGTATAAAAGGGCTGCAAACTACCGCTTGCTGGCTTCCGGTTACTTCGTCTTTTATCATATTGATAACCTCCGAAAACAGGGTTAATCCTTCGGTATAATCCAGATTCATTTTCCAGTTACCGGCTACTATTTTCTTTCTCATTTTAAAATACTCTATATGGTTTAGTTAATTCAAATACTTTTTCAAGAATGGTCCTTTCAATCTCATTAAAATCGCGGTTTTCTCTACGTTCAAATACACGTTCATTGGTTTCAAAAGCTTTTTTTAGTGAGTATACTTCAATATGGTGGGCGCCGCCCCAGCTAAAGTCAGGAATAAAATTATGCGGATAACCGGCACCAAAAATATTAGCGCTAACACCAACGACAGTACCGGTATTAAACATAGTATTGATACCACATTTAGAATGATCGGCCATGATAAGGCCACAGAACTGCAAACCGGTTTTACGGAAATGCTGGGTAGCATAATCCCACAGCTTCACTTCGCTGTAATTATTTTTGAGATTTGAATTGTTGGAATCGGCACCGATATTGCACCACTCGCCTAATACCGAGTTGCCCAAATACCCCTCGTGCCCCTTGGCAGAGTATCCCCAAAGCACAGCGTTGTTTACCTCGCCCCCTACCCTGCAATAAGGGCCTATGGTTGTGCCTCCGTAAATTTTGGTGCCCATTTTTACCTGCGAATGATTACACAGCGCAAACGATCCCCTGATGTGGCTGCCCTCCCAAACTGAGCTATCGTTAGCTAAATAGATAGGGCCGCTCTTGGAATTAAAACTGGAACACTCAGCTTCGGCACCCTCCTCGGCAAAAAAATCATCGCCAATAAAAACATTGGTTGAACTTAGCCTGGCACTGGTACGGCCTTTAGTGATCAGTTTAAAATCTTTACTAATTTCAACCGCGTTGTTTTTAAAAATATCTTCGGGGTATTTTATCCGTATAAAGTCACCGGTGTAGTTTACCGGTTTATAAGCACCGGTGTTCAAAGGATCAAATTCCTTACCATCGCTTTCGTTAAGCTTTACAGCGATGAGCAAGTCATCTTTTACCAAGGCTGAGCTGCCATCTAATTTATAAATAGCTTCAATTAATTCATCATCCGGGCAAACCGAACCATTAATAAATAAATTACTGTTCTCTAATTTTAGCGGGAACTTGGCCTGTAAATAATCCCGGGTATAAAATGAATAGCCCTGTTTTAAATGAGTAGCCCATTTTTGAGCTATTGTAACTATGCCGATGCGTAAATCGGCTACTGGGCGGGTGTACGTTAAGGGGAATAGGGTTTGATATGCGTTATCGTCAAACAGGATGATTGCCATTGGACAAAAATAAAAAAAGTCCCGACTGGAAAGCCGGGACTTTGAAATATTTATTTTTTGATTGGTTATCTTTTGTAACGGGTTTTAAATTTATCGATACGACCTGCAGTGTCAATCAGTTTCATCTTACCTGTAAAGAAAGGGTGAGATGTGTGTGAAATTTCTAATTTAACTAAAGGGTATTCGTTACCGTCTTCCCATTTAATGGATTCTTTGGTATCGATGCATGATTTGGTTAAGAAAGCATAGTCGTTAGACAAATCTTTAAAAACTACAAATCTATAGCTGGATGGGTGCAAATCTTTTTTCATCTTGTTATGTATTCCTTTTCAAAAGAGGCGCAAATATAGCTTTATAAATCAAAAAGTAAAAATTTAAATTAAATAATATAATAATTCTCGGACACTAAGACAGCATTTTCGACAAAATTTTTGACCGAAGTAAAAATTGCCATCTTAATAACTGTATCTATTGCTTTTGAAACGTAAACGCAAAACTGTTAAACTGCCCGCTGGTGATGTTATTAGCTGTGATAGACGTTACATTGCCGTTACTATCATAATTTAACTTGGTGGTAACAAAAGCGAATGTCCCGGTCATTACCTTACTTTTTGCGTCAAATGAACTAATGGTAATGTTACCCGACTTTATGGTACCAGTTGCAACAAAAACATTGCTGCTGTTTAACTTATAATACATCGGTTTAACATTAGCGGTATCCGATACATAATAAGTTTTGGAGGTAAATGTACTATCAAGTGATGAAGCCGGTTGTTTAATATTCCACACAATCTTATCAGTAGTATCAATACCGGTACAAGTTAAAGTTTTGGTTTGGGCCTTTGAGTCATAAGTTAAAACAGCGGTAACTGATCTTGGAGTCCATAAAGAATCATTTACATAGACCTGGAAAGTAGGTGTGGTAGTAGTACTGGAATCATCTGAACTTGATTTTTTGCAAGCCTCAATCAAAATAACTGATAGTAAAGAGAGAACGATTAGTGAAAGTTTTTTCATCCGGTTTGATGTTATATGCTAAAATTATGGGTAAAGGTAGTTTTACCAAATGAATTTTTCATGAAAACAGACTGAATAAATGACGTAGCGGTTGGTATTTAACACTTTTTAACAATACAAAAGGCCTATCTACGCCTGATACACGCGCCAAAAAAAATTTGCATTGCGATTATATGCTTTAACCCGGCAGTAGTAAATTACCTTTTTTTATACACCAGGTATTTCCTGACAAAGCTCTATCAATACCCCTTTGGCATCTTTGGGATGTACAAAACAAACCAGTTTATTATCTGCCCCTGCCTTAGGTGCATCGCTTAAAAGTGTAAAACCGTCTGCCTTTAAACGCTCCATCTCTGATACAATGTCGTCAACTTCAAATGCGATATGATGCAGGCCCTCTCCCTTTTTTTCAATAAATTTGGCAATGACGCTATCGGCCGAAGTAGCCTGCAGCAACTCGATTTTATTGGGGCCAACCTGCAAAAAAGCGGTGTTAACATACTCATTATTAACTAACTCTGTTTTATATACATCGGTATTTAAAAGCCGTTGATAGATGCCTCCAGCCTCGGTTATATCGCGTACGGCTATGCCGATATGTTCTATTTTATTCATCATCCAAATATTGCAAATTAATGACTGCCATACATTATTTTGACGATTTAATTGAAAGATTTTAAATAAATGTTTGCTTATATTTGCATCTGTTAACTATACTTAATCTAATTAAGCAATGAACCTTCCAATATATTTAGATAATAATGCCACTACCCCGATGGATCCAAGGGTTTTAGATGCGATGTTGCCCTACTTTACAACTAAGTTTGGTAATGCAGCAAGCCGGAACCATCCATTTGGCTGGGTAGCCGAAGAAGGCGTTGATTATGCCCGCGAACAGGTTGCCAAATTAATTGGCGCATCCGAAAAAGAAATTATATTTACATCAGGTGCTACAGAATCAGACAACTTGGGTATCAAGGGTGTGTTTGAAATGTACAAAGATAAAGGTAACCATGTTATTACCTGTACTACAGAACATAAAGCTGTTTTAGATACCTGCAAACATATTGAAAAATTAGGCGCAAGGGTAACTTACCTTCCGGTACAAGCTGATGGCTTACTCGACCTGAATTTGCTTGAACAAAGCATGACCAGCGAAACCATATTGGTTTGTATTATGTATGGCAATAACGAGATTGGCGTAATACAGCCGATTAAAGAGATAGCTGCTATAGCTCACAAACACGGAGCGCTGTTTATGACTGATGCTACCCAGGCAGTTGGTAAGATACCCGTTGATGTAAATAAAGACGGTATTGATATTTTGGCTATGTCGGCACATAAAATGTACGGCCCTAAGGGCGTTGGTGCATTATATGTACGCCGTAAGGGACCAAGGGTTAAAGTTACCGCCCAGATGGACGGAGGCGGCCATGAGCGCGGCATGCGTTCTGGAACATTAAACGTAGCCGGTATTGTTGGCTTGGGTAAAGCCTGCGAAATTTGCGCTTTGGATATGGAAGCCGATACCAAACGCTTATCTGCTTTGCGCGATAAACTGGAAAAATCATTAACCGAGTTGGAAGAAAGCTATGTAAACGGCAATGTTGAGCACCGTTTACCACATGTAGCCAATATATCGTTTAAATACGTTGAAGGCGAAGGGTTGATGATGGCCATGAAAGATCTGGCCGTATCATCAGGTTCGGCTTGTACTTCAGCGTCGCTTGAACCATCTTATGTTTTGAAAAACTTAGGTTTATCTGATGATTTGGCTCACTCGTCTATCCGTTTCGGTTTAGGGCGTTTTACCACCGAAGAAGAAGTTGACTACGCCATAGAAGTTACCAAAAAAGCAGTTACCCACTTGCGCGAATTATCGCCACTTTGGGAAATGTTTAAAGAAGGTATAGACCTTGACTCGATTGAGTGGGCAGAACATTAATTAAATGTGCAAATGAGTTAATATGCTATGTGCAGATTGACTTAATACATAAAATTTATTCAGGTCCGATTTTTGAGGCTTATTAACATAAAAACACACTAACAAAATAAATAAACATACAGCCATGGCTTATTCAGATAAAGTAATTGATCATTATACGCACCCACGCAACGTAGGTACTTTAGATAAAAGTAAAAACAGCGTAGGCACAGGCCTTGTTGGCGCACCAGAATGCGGCGATGTTATGCGCCTTCAGATTGAAGTTAACGAAGATAACGTAATCACAGATGCCAAATTTAAAACGTTTGGTTGCGGATCTGCAATTGCATCATCGTCATTAGCTACAGAGTGGTTAAAAGGTAAAAGCATCGACGATGCCATGAAAATTGACAATATGGATATTGTTGAGGAGTTAGCATTACCTCCGGTAAAAATACACTGCTCTGTTTTAGCAGAAGATGCCATTAAGGCAGCTATTAACGATTACCGTATTAAAAACGGAATGGAAGCATTAGTGAGCGAAAAATCGCATCATTAATTTGTATTTGAGATGTGCATATTGCGTAAAAGATATTGCTACGTAGTATTAACATCTTTTTTTATCAACCATAGTTTAGACTTAAACTAATTAAAACAGAATTAGTCTAACATAATACAATCGCGATTTAGGCGGGGCTGTGAAACGCTATACTAATATCGCAATACGCATTACTACAATGGTAACTATAACAGATAAAGCAAAAAGCAAAATTGATCACCTGATGCAAGACGCGGGAATGGATACTTCCTATTTTTTACGCGTATCGGTTCAGGGTGGTGGTTGTTCCGGCTTATCATACAATCTTGATTTCGATAACGAAGAAAAGAAGGGCGATCAGTTTTTTGAAGATAAAGGCATCAGGATGGCGCTTGATATGAAATCGTTTTTATACCTGGCCGGTACCGAATTGGATTTTAGCGATGGATTAAATGGTAAGGGATTTAACTTCCATAATCCCAATGCAACACGTACATGTGGTTGCGGCGAGAGTTTCTCGGTTTAAAGCGGATTATATAATTAGCAAAAAGGCTCATGATTATCCATCATGAGCCTTTTTTATTTTATGAAGTATCGTCTGGTATATTGGTCTACACATATCTGTCCATCAACAGTTGAGTGTGTAGTTATACCTATTACACTACACTCAAAAACTCCTGTTTATATCCCACGCTTCCAGGTAATCCGCCACACGGCGAACAAATGATCCTCCTAAAGCTCCATCTACCACGCGATGATCATAAGAGAGCGACAAGAACATCATGTGCCTTATAGCTATTACATCGCCTTCGGGCGTTTCAATAACCGCTGGCTTCTTTTTAATGGCGCCTACCGCCAGTATAGCAACTTGTGGCTGGTTGATAATAGGCGTACCCATCACATTGCCGAAAGAGCCTACGTTAGTAATGGTGAACGTGCCATCCTTAACTTCGCCAGGTTGTAATTTATTAAGGCGCGCCCTGCTGGATAAATCGTTAACGGCTTTACTCAAGCCAATCAAATTCAATTCATCGGCTTTACGTATCACCGGAACTATCAGGTTTCCGCTTGGCAAAGCCGTGGCCATACCTATGTTAATATCTTTCTTTTTGATGATCTGTGTACCGTTAACTGATACATTGATCAAGGGCATATCTTTAATAGCCCTTGCAACCGCCTCTATAAATATGGGGGTAAAAGTAATTTTAGTTCCTTCGCGCTGTTCAAAAGCATCCTTGATATTTTCGCGCCATGCAACAAGATTAGTTACATCCGCCTCAACAAATGACGTAACGTGCGGAGAGGTATGTACGCTCATTACCATGTGGTCCGCAATTAAGCGACGCATGCGGTCCATTTCAATAATCTCGTCGCCCCCGCTAAGCGACTGCGAAGGTGCCATTGCTGGTGCATCAGGTTTTGGAGCAACGGGAGCTGCCTTAACCGGTGCTGGCTGGGGTTCTTTAACCTCTGGCTTAACGGGAGCCTCTACAGGTTCTTGCACAGTTGCTCCAGCCGGCTCTGCAACAGGTACTTCTTCAGCAATAGCAGGGGCAGGGGGCATATTGTTCCGGTTGTTGATATAATTTAAAAGATCGTCTTTAGTTAAACGCCCATCAGCACCACTGCCGGGGATAGCGTCAAGTTCAGCGGCACTTACCTTTTCTTGCGTAGCTATGTTTCTAACCAATGGCGAATAAAACCTGTTACCTGATGTTTGCGCAACCGGTGTGCCCGCTGGGAGCTGATCAATACCCGGTAACGACAGCGTTTCCGGAAACGAGGCATCTTCCTTAACAACGGCACTGTATGCCACAACTGGGTTTGGTTGCTCTGCAGCACTACCGCCTACCTCGTTACTTTTGTGGGCATCGTTTTCCTTTTTTGCGTCAGTTTCGGCTAAAGCAATAATTTCTTCGGCTGGCGCAGTGCCATTTTGTATGTAATTGGCAGGCTCTTCTGTTTCAATAACAGCAATGACAGAGCCAACCTGAACAACCTCCTCCTCTTTACAAAGTTGTTCGATCAATTTGCCCGAAACTGGTGATGGCACTTCGGAGTCAACCTTATCAGTAGCTATCTCCATTACCGTATCGTCCATCTCAACGCGGTCGCCTATAGCTTTGTTCCATTTAATAATGGTTGCTTCGGCAACACTCTCTCCCATTTTCGGCAAAAGCAGTTTATATAGAGCCATAATAACGTCAGAATTTTTTTTGTGCGTATAACAAATAACAAGTCGAAATTACGAATTTTCCCTGAGTAAATTGATCAACATACCCATAGCTGTAATTGCCGTTCGCTCAATGTTTTGTATCCGTTTATTACCAAAAATAAATTTCCTCGCTACCGTTTTACCTTGCTTGGCCACTGCAATCCAAACGGTACCTACGGGTTTATCCTGCGTTCCGCCATCGGGCCCGGCTATCCCGGTAACGGCAATAGCATAGCTCGATTTAAAGTTGAGCAAAGCGCCTTCAACCATTTCAATAACGGTTTGTTCGCTCACGGCGCCATTAGCCCAAAGCGTTTCATTTTTTACGCCAAGCATACTTTCTTTCAGCTCATACGCGTATGAAATAGCACCGCCCAAAAACACTTTGGACGAACCCGGATGCTGGGTAAACAAATGCGAAATGTAACCGCCCGTACAACTTTCCGCAACTGATAAAGTCAGATCAGCAACTTCCATCTCGTCTAATATGGCCTTTTCGATAGGCACATCCTTATCGGTTACCACATTTTTGCCAACCCGGTTAATAATTTGGCTGGCGTATGTATCAACTTGGTTTTGCAAATCGTTTTCATTTTCGCCGTAGGCGCTAAGCCGTAACCTTACAGAGCCTAACTTAGGCAAATATGCCAGTTTGATATGGGCGGGCAAAGCATCTTCTATATCTGCTATTTTTTCTGCTAAAAACGATTCGCCTTCGCCTACAGTTAAAATGGTTTTATGCAATATAACCGGTAAATTAAAGGTCTCCTTCAATTTAGGTATAACAGCCTCTTCCATCATGTACATCATCTCGTGCGGTACTCCGGGCATAGAAACATAAATTTTTCCATCGTGGTTAAACCACATGCCTGGCGCCGTGCCGTTTTGATTCAATATAATTTCACAATTTGCCGGCACTTCGGCCTGTTTGATATTCACATCGAGCAGGGGGCGGTTGTACTTGGCAAAAATACGGGCTACATTTTGCAGGGCTTCTTCATTCTGCACCATCCCTACATTAAAATAACCAGCAAGTGTGGTTTTGGTAATATCGTCTTTGGTAGGGCCCAAACCACCTGTTATTAATATGATATCAGCGCGGTTCTTCGCCTCCCTTAGCGCGTCGATGATGTGCTGGCTGTTATCAGAAACCGAGCTGATCTGTTTAACACGGATGCCAACCGCATTGAGTTGCTGGGCTATCCAGGCCGAATTGGTATCAACAATCTGCCCTATCAGTATCTCGTCGCCAATGGTAATAATTTCTGCAAGCATCTTAATTATTATTATAGTAATCTTTCCTCTTACTCAATTTCAGGTCCTGTAATATCGAGGCTTTAACTTTTAAATCTACACTGTAAAATTTATAATATCCAAAGGGTATCCACTGGAACGACATATCCCAGCAATGCAGATCACGATAAATAGACAATGAGGTTGTACTTACCTTACCTTGCCTAACGTCGAAGCCCGATGTATACTGTAATTTCCACTTAGAGGTAACATTAATATCCCCGTTAAAGTTTAACGTGTTGGATACTGTGGTAGATACGCCCGAGTTAGTATAATAAAAACTATAGCTCAAATTAATGTTCCAGGGTACGTTAAAATCAACAAATGCATTTGGATTACTGTTAATCAGCGCGAGGCGGTCGGCCTGGTTGGGTGTCATGGAGGCCAGGGTATTGGCGTTTTGCTGTTGGCCCGCGTTACTGGGGTGCTTTAACGATGCCGAGTTAAGGCTGATATCCATAGAAAGATTAAACTGCGTTAAGGCCGGAAACTTACCGTCTTGCCAGGTATAGCGGTTAATCATGTGTGCATACCGCACAATTTGTCCGTTGGAAATGGAATCACGAACCTGGTTTACATAGGGGTTTAAAGTACCTCCAAAATTGATTCCCAGTTTTTGGTTAAATAAAGAAGTACGACCCGAAAACCCCAGGGTAGATAGTTTCATGGAATCTGCTATCAGGTTATAAGAACCTGAGAAAGATAACCCTTGCAGGATAGGGATTTTTTTATCGAGTCCGGATGTATCCGAGCTTTTAGCAGCCATTTTAGCTTCGATTGTATTATCAACGCTAAAATTAATGGACGCCGATTTGCCCCCACTCGGTCCGCCGTAAACGCTTTGCTCAAAAATGGAGTACGTTTGGTAGGTATAAGGATAGGGAATGGTGGCGTTACTTACAATAGTGTTGTAGTAACCGTACTTGGGTTCAGAAAAATCTGGCCGGTATGAAAAGCTCACATTAGGCGTTATTACCTGGCGTATGGCTTTTAACCGCCCTTTTTTAAACAGCACAGTACTGTATAGCTTAGTTGAAAAACCGCTGGAGATTTGATAATCACCAGCCCGCCTGAAACCTTGAACGGTATCAACTACGATAGAATCTGCGCCGGAAATGCTTCCGCGTGCGTAATGCTTACGGATAGTTTGAAAATAATCGCGCTCGTTATAGTTAATACTGGAGCTAAACTGAAAGTATTTTAGGATATTTAAGCTTAGGCTTACCGGAATTTGCTGACTGAAACCATTTTGAAACCGCTTTGAGAGGGTGTTCGACTTAAATAGTTCCGATTCGGGGAGATCAGATACCTTATTGGTTCCCTGTAAACTGTAACCCACTGTTATCCGCTGATACCATTTTTGTTCGCCCACGCGGTCTTTAGAATCAAAGGGGCTTAACGTAGCCATGTTTAAACTGAAACTGGGCAGTTCAAGCGTAAGTGTTTTTTTTGTGATATCCTGCCGGTGCGATATATTGGCGGTGAAGTTAAAAGGCGAACCAGCCCAGGTTTTGCCATAAGCTATACTGGAACTTAATGTATTTTGCGTTAAAGCCTGGATATTATAATTGGTTTGCGCAGGCGAATTTTGATAAAAGCTTGACGTACCAGCATTTACAGAAGCGCTAAAGGTTGTTCCGGGATGAGCGGCGGGATCCTGGCTATGCGACCACTGAATATTAAAATCCTTTTGAGCGGGATCTGTTTCCAGCCCATATTTATGCGAGCCATAGCTTAGGGTAAGTGTTCCCTGGTATTTGTATTTTTTTAAATACCTCGCCGTTGACGACAGATCGTAAGATCCTTTGGTATAATAACTACCGGTAGTAGTTAAATCTACATAATCACTTATACCTAAATAATAGCCAAAGCCTTTTAAATAAAAACCCAGTTGTGTGTCCTCACCAAACGTAGGTAAAATTACACCAGACGAACGCTGATCGGGTTTAGGAAAAAAACCAAATGGGATAAACAAGGGCAGCGGTACACCTTCAATTTCTAAATAGGCGGGGCCTGATATAATTCTGTGCTTTTCGGCAATCCCTTTGGTAATTACGATGCCAAAGTGCGTAGCGGGGTAAGGCAAATCACAGGTACTAAAAAGTACATTTTTATAAGCAACTTCCTGATCGTTCAGCCTTTTAGCAGTACCGCCGGAAATAAAGTTCCCATCCTGCTCAGACGCCGCGTTAAAAATTTTTCCCTTTTTGGTTACATAGTTAAACGTTAGCGAATCGGCAACCAGAGGCTTATCATCCTTTTGTTTGAAAATTGGCCTGTTGGCATATTTCTTTGTCCGCGGATCGGGTAAGCCGCTGGCATATATCAGGTGATTTTTTTGGTCAACGCGTATATAGTCTGCATCGAGTTCAACATCATCATAAGTTACGCGGGCATTTCCCCATAAATACAACACTTTGTTTACATTATCTGCACGCGAGGAATCCTTAGAAGTATATTTAATTTCAGTTTGGAAACCTTCCTTACCTTTTTTGGAAGTATCGGGCAAGGTTTTCATGCCTTTTTTCGAGGTATCGGAGGCTGATCGTTTACCTTTGATGTTAATTGTATCCTTTAAAATTACCGGCTTTTTTTTGAGGAGTTTTTTATCTTTAACAGAATCAAGATGAATAATAGTATCGGCCACGTTGGAATAGCTTACTTTTACATCGTGAGGCGAGGAGTATACCCGGAAGATGAAAATCACCAATAAAAGAAAAAAGAGACTTATAAATTTCAAAATTGATTATGAATAGTATTTTTGCAGATATTGATTACTTGCGGCTTCAAAAATAATGAAAAATAGGGCATTGAGAAGATACATTTATTGTTTGTCACCATTACTTTTTTTATTCCACTCTGGTTCGGGCCAAATTGCCAATCCTGTTAAAAAAGACAGCACTGTAAGTTCTGGCTTTAAATTACGTACGGTAGTTGTTGATGCCGGCCATGGCGGCCATACCGGCGCCGCAGGAGCATATTCTACTGAAGAAGGTGTAACGCTTGCGTTGGCATTTAAATTGCAGAAAGCCATCGAAAAAAATCTGCCGGATATTAAGGTTGTGATGACGCGGACCACAACCGCCAACGTACCCTGGCAAACAAGATCAGATATTGCGAACAATAACAAGGGAGATTTGTTCATATCGTTACACTGCAATTCATTAGCCGACAGAATTGTAGTTAGCCATGGCAGAAGAATCCGCGTACCCGACAAGTCTGGCCGTGGTGTGCTTGTACTGGTTTATGGTTTTCACCGCGATAAGGAAGAGGCAGCTGCCCTGCGTGAAAACTTATTTGAAGAAAAGGACGGGCAGGGTTCAAATTCGGGCTTTGACCCGAACGACCCGACAGCGATGATATTGCTGAATGCTTTTAAAGCTAAGTATCGTAAAAACAGCATTCGTTTTGCAAATTTGGTAAATAACGAATTTGTTGATACCGATGGCCGCCACAGCGATGGTGTGAAAGAACAAGGTATATTGGTGTTATGCCACAGCGCTATGCCGGCGGTGTTAATTGAAACTGGCTTTATCAATAACCCAATTGACGAGGATTACTTAAACTCGGAAGATGGACAGAATGAAATTGTGGCATCGATAGTGAGAGCACTTACAGAATATAAAAAAGAAGTAGAATAATAATTAAAACTTAAACACATAATCCCTTGAAAATATCAAACGAAACCAAAATAGGCGCATTAACGGTAATATCATTAGCCATATTGATACTTGGGTACAGCTTTTTAAAAGGCAATGATGTTTTTACAACCGAAAATAAGTTTTATGCTCTTTACAATGATGTATCTGGCTTAGCTGTATCAAAACCTGTGTTGGTAAATGGTTTCCCTATAGGTCGCGTATCCAAGATGGAGCTAAAACCGGATGGCCGTACGCAGGTTGAATTTAAAATTCAGCAAAAATACGATATCCCCAAAAACACACTGGCCAAATTGGAAGGCACCGATTTGCTGGGCAGCAAAGCCATTATATTTGAATTAGGCGATAGCAAAGAGATGGCCGAAAACAAAGATACCTTGAGAGCATTTGTAAAAGGCGGACTGGCCGAAAGCCTGCAACCTGTACAAAAAAAGGCCGAATTGATTATCGGCAAAATGGATTCTATCCTGACATCGGTAAACGCCATCATGAATCCCAGGTTTCAAAAAAACGTTGACAGGAGCTTTAACAGCATTGCTAACACCTTACAATCTTTAGAAGGTACTACCCAAAAAGTTGATGCCCTGGTTGGTAAACAAAGTGTACGCATCAACAATATTTTAGCCAATGTGGAATCCATATCGGCAAACCTGAAGAGCAGCAACGTTTATTTAACCGGCACCTTAGCTAATTTCAACAAAATTAGTGATGATGTGGCTAAAAGCAATATCAAGCAGACTTTAGACAATGCCAATAAGGCTGTTGCCGATTTGCAGAACACAATTGCTAAAATAAACAACGGGCAGGGATCATTGGGCTTGCTGCTTAACGATGATAAAATGTATAATAACCTGAGAGATGCATCGGCCAACTTGAACAACCTGTTTATTGATATTAAGGCACACCCAAAAAGCTACGTAAGCTTCTCGGTATTTGGCGGCGGTAAAAAGAAAGATTAAAGTTAATCCAGTTTAGGGTTCATCAATCACGTTCCATTTCTTGGCTGTTTGATCATGTTACCACATGGCTTCATTAATTACAATTTAAAGTCGCTATGACGTAGCCTCGGGTTAACAATCTTGATTAATATTTTCGGCAACAAATCAAATATGGAATAATGAAAACTCCTAAACTTGATCTTGAAGACAGTGAAAAATACCTGCTTAAAAAAGCAGGTATAACACTCCCCGAGATTACCAGCTACGCTCCGGATGAACTTTGTATAATACTAAAAACAACAGAACAACGCGCAAGGGAAATCAATGCCCTGGTTAATTTTCAAAATATCCCATCAATTGGGCCCAAATTTGCCCGCGACCTGATAGCTTTGGGTTATTACTCCCTCAATCAGCTTAAAGATAAAAATGGAGCCGAGCTGTTTGATGCACACCAACAATTTATAGGTACCAAAACCGATCCCTGTGTTGAAGATCAATTCCGGTTAGTGGTTTACTATGCCAATAATCCGGGTAGCAACAAACAGTGGTGGGATTTTACAAGCGAAAGAAAGGCTTACAGAGGCGGAAGTTCTTAGTTATTGGTTAGTTATTAGATAATGGCGAATTAAATTATCAGTAAAAATCAATAATTCGCAACAGATATAAAACAAACAGCACATTATCAGGTAATTAATTATCAAAATCCAGCTTTTAAATCAACAATCAATCTACCAATAAGCCAATCAATAACCTAATCACTCAATAACCAATACCAACCAAATGCAACGATATTTTAAACGACTCTTTGAATACGATAAATGGGCAGGCCATATTTTGCTATCCAAATTTGAAAAGCAGTTTCCTCAAAACGAGCGCATATACCAATTGTTTTCACACTTGTTATCGGCCCAGCTTATCTGGCTCGACAGGTGTATTGGTGCTCCGCAAAAGGCTATAATATGGGGCGAACGTTTGCCCGAAGAGATGAGGAACGATCTGGAAATTTACCACCAGGCCTGGGTAGAATTTATTGATCAGCTACAGCCTGATGATTTTGACAAGAACATTACTTATACCAATTCAAAAGGTGATACTTTTACCACACGGCTATCTGATATTATGACACATGTAATCAACCATGGTACGCATCACCGTGGATCAATCATCACTTTGATGAAAGAAGAAGGGTTTGTGCTACCTAATATTGATTTTATTACTTATGCGAGATAAGCAGAATTACGTTGCCGCTTTTAATAACCATTATAAAAAGGATGAATAAATTAGTTTACATAGCGGTATCAGTGCTTATGCTTAGTGCTTGTGCCAATGCAAAAAAAGAAGAAAAGGTTTTGCAGAAAGAAGTATTGGACAGCCACGAAAAGGTAATGGCCAACGACGAAAAAGCCATGATCAATAAAATGAAGCTGGATACTTTGATTAAAAAAGCTGATAGTTTGAAATTGAACAAGCAAGAGGCTGTTGAATTAAGTAATAAGTTAGTTTATGCTGATGAAAAAATGAGCGACTGGATGGGAAAACTCAGCCTGGATAATTCCGGGAAAAACCATGATGATATTATGAAATATTGGGAAGCGCAAAAAATCCAGGTAAAACAAATAGATTCCATGCTGGTAGACGCAACCGCCCAGTCTGAAGCGTACTTGCAAAAAAACGTTAAAAAATGAAACAACTACTATGGGCAATGGTTTGCTTAGCTTTTTTAAATGCATGCCACTCTGCCGCTACTAAAACTTTACCCATTTATGGGGAACGCCAAACGGTAACTAAAACAGTAGATGGTAAATCGGTTGTTGATACCATTTACCAAACTATACCTGCGTTTAAATTTGTTAACCAGTATAACGATACCATCACCAATAAAAACCTGGACGGTAAAATTTACGTAGCCGATTTCTTTTTTACAAGTTGCCCCTCTATCTGCCCCATTATGCAGCGCAATATGTTATTGGTATACAACGAATTTAAAAACGATCCGAACGTTAAAATACTATCGCATACCATCGACCCTAAACACGATACGGTACCGGTTTTAAAAGATTATGCTGATAAATTAGGCATCAGCGGCAACTCGTGGTGGTTGTTGCTGGGCCAAAAAGAGGTTGTTTACCAGTTAGCCGAAAAACATTACCTGGTATCTGTAAACGAAGGTAAGGGTGGCTTTATTCACCAGGGTTGGTTTGTACTGGTTGACAAGCAAAAGCGTATCCGTGGATCGTATGATGGCACAGTACCCGACCAGGTTAAGCAATTAGTTGCCGATATGCATACTTTACAGCAAGAAAAATAATGAAGCAAAAGGTTGTTTTGGCTATTGGTATTTTTATGGCTGTGGCGATCATCATCTCGTCGTGCCAGTCCGAGTCCGACCTTAATTTCAAACGTTATTATACTGCGGGTCTGGCCGTTTATCAAACCCATTGCCAAAACTGTCATGGCGCCAATGGCGAGGGCTTGGGCGCTTTAATGCCGCCGCTTAACGATTCGGTATACCTTAAAAACAATCTGCACAATTTGTCGTGCTCAATAAAAACCGGCAAACAGGGAGGCATCACCATCAACAGAAAAACTTATAACCAGCAAATGCCAGCTCAAAGTGATTTAACACCGATGGAAATTGCACAAGTATTAACCTATATCAACAACTCATACGGCAATAAACTGGGATTATTAGATGATCAACAGGTTGAGGCTGATTTAAAAAGATGTAATTTTTAAATCGGGGTTGATTGTAAAGCCTCGCTAAAAATCAAGCCAGGACGCTAAGGCGCAAAGTTCTCATTTTTTATGCTTAGCGTCCTGGCGCCTTTGCATGACGAGTTTACAGCCATTAACCATGCAGGGCTGGCCACTCTACTTCAACAGTTTTGTTAGCTTTGTTCTTCAGCTCCTGGGATGGTGCTCTATAATAACGCCCTTTAAATATTCCCTGTCAAGGTGGGTATATATTTCGGTAGTGGTAATGCTTTCGTGGCCCAGCATTTCCTGTACGGCGCGTAAATCTGCCCCACCTTCAATCAAATGCGTAGCGAACGAGTGCCTGAAAGTATGCGGACTGATGCTTTTCTTTAAACCGATTTTTTCAGCCAATTCCTTAATCATCATAAAAACATAAACCCTGCTTAACCTGTTGCCGCGCCGGTTTAAAAAAACAATGTCCTCCTCCCCCATTTTTACAGGCGTATGTACCCTCACCTCTTGCAGCCAGATCTTTAAAAATTTGATGGCCTGGGCACCAATGGGTACCAAACGTTCTTTATTACCTTTGCCTAAAACCTTAATAAATTCGATATCCAGGTAAAGGTTTGATATGCGCAAATTAACCAGTTCGGTTACGCGCAAACCACATCCGTATAGTACTTCAATCATGGTTTTATTGCGCATGCCTTCCGGTTTCGACAGGTCGATGGCATCTATCAGTTTATCAATATCAACAATACTCAAAGTATCAGGCAGCTTGCGCATTAATTTGGGCGCTTCCAGTAATTCGGAGGGATCATAGCTGAGTTGGTTATCCATCAGCAAATACTTGTAAAAAGCTTTGATGCCCGAAATGATGCGCGCCTGTGATGAGGGTATCATACCCAACTCATTAACCCACATAATAAACTCCCGTAAATCATTCATCCCGATAGTATCGGGGTATAGTTTAATCAGTTTACTGTCTGCAAACTGGATCAATTTATCCAGATCGCCCAGGTACGCCCCTACAGAATTAGCCGACAACGATTTTTCGAGCCTTAAGTACGAACTAAAGCCTTTTTTTGCTTTCTGCCAATCCACAGTATTTTAAATGTTTTATATTTGAGCAGATGAAGATACAAATTATCAACGGACCAAATTTAAACCTGCTCGGGGTTCGTGAAAAATCTATTTACGGGAGCTCGGATTTTGAAAGTTATTTAGCCGAACTACGCCAACGCTACCCTCATGTTGAGATTGAATATTTTCAAAGCAACGTTGAAGGCGAATTGATCAATAAACTGCACGAAGTTGGTTTTAGCTATCAAGGCATCGTCATCAATGCTGCGGCCTATACGCATACTTCTATCGCTATTGCCGATGCTATTGCAGCCATCAACGTACCGGTAATTGAGGTACACATTTCTAACGTGCATAAGCGCGAAAAATTCAGGCATGTATCAATGATTGCCGCCAACTGCAAAGGTGTAATTGCCGGGTTTGGATTAGACTCGTACCGACTTGCCATTGAAGCCCTATTAAACGAATAATACGATAAGCTATGCGCCCCTTGTTTAAACTGATTTCGTTAGTTTTAATTTCTTTATTACTGATCACGGTGGTACACGACGGCTCAGCACAGGTCAAGAAAAAAACTTCCCGGAGTTTAAGGGATTCTCTGCGCGAAAAGGTTTTGGAGCGCACTTCGCTGATGAGATCGTTTAAGCGCACAGATGATGCTTCGTTAGATGATCTGTTGGGGCGGATAGAGGACTATACGAGCTTATATATCCAAACCAATTCAGATCTGTCAAAGGGTTTTGATACGCTTGATATCAGCCAGCGCCTGCCTACGTTGGAAAAGCGGATGGCGCTGATGAAAACAACCATTGACAACTCGGGCACACTGGGCTATCTGGTTACTATCAGGACTATGGTTGATCATATTACCGACCAGCTCAATAGCTGGGAAGATAAGTTAACCCGCTACAGCAACCAATTAGATTCTATCCATGGCGACATTGTAAAATTTAAAAAAGACAGTGTGGTACACAGCGCTCCAGAAGATAGTACCTTGCAGGATAAATACATTTTACAAGTACAAGAGCTTGAGGTTAAGTGGCAAAAGTTAGATAGTTGCTCCAAAAAATCCATCATTAAAATAGGTTTATTACAAAACCGGATTTCATCCTTAACTATTTTGATGATCGACCTTAACGATAAGGTAGATATTAAGATCCAAAAGTTTACAGTTAACGCCATCAACAACGAAAATGGGTTCATTTGGGATATGCATCCCCAAAAGTATGCTACCGGCAGTGCAATTGATCAGACCTATAACCTTAACTCCAGATTATATAAATATTTTGTTACAGGTAAGGCAAATTACTGGAGCCACCTGGGTTGCGTTTTGCTGCTGGTGGTATTTTTTGCATGGATATTTAACAGCAAACGTAAAATAGCCCGGCTAAAAAAGAGCGACGCAACCGCTACTTTTAGTCAAACACACTATATTGTTAAACATCCTTTTGCTTCATCCCTGGCAGTTTTAAGTATCCTGGCGCCTTATCTTTACGATCATCCGGCCGAGATATTTACTCAAACTATGCTGCTTATTTCGATGGTGTGCACAGGCGTGTTGATTAAACACAACTGGCCAAAACCATTATTTAACTATTGGTTGGTATTATTGGTGTTAACACTGTTATTCACCGTTAGCGATTTGATGCTCGCAGTAACTTATGCCGACAGAATTTTACTGTTACTACTCTCGGCCGTAGCCATTTACACATCATTCTCTATTTTAAAGTACTTAAAGGCAACACCAGGCAATTACCCTCCTTTTATGGAGATCATTGTAAAAATATTTATCGCGCTCAATGGCATATCTGTGCTATTGAATATAGCGGGCCGCTTTAGCCTGGCTAAAATTATGGGCACAATGGCCGTTTTTAACCTTTGCCTGGGCATGGGTATGTACTTGTTTGTACAAATATTAATGGAGAGTTTGTTTTTACAATTAGAAGCTAACAAGAGTGCTGATAATCAAAACCAAACTTCATACATCGACTTTAAAGTATTGCAAAAAAAGTTTAAAGATGTGGTGATCAAGGTAGCGGCGATACTTTGGCTAATTGCTTTGACCAAAAATCTGTATATAGACGACTACTTGTACGACCAGGTGGGCGATTTTTTAAACCATCCGTACAAATTCAGCAGTACGGCTTTTACGCTGGGCAGTGTATTGATTTTTATTATCGTGATCTGGATATCGGGCTTGGTGGCAAGGGTAATCAGTTATTTTTACGATTTTGCCGGACAACAAACCAAGTTGACACCGCATGCTAAAAAAACGCGTTCTTCCATCCTGCTCATCCGTTTAACTATATTTGTAATTGGCTTTTTTGTAGCGATAACCGCCGCAGGTATCCCTATGGACCGGGTAACTATTATTATCGGCGCCTTGGGTGTAGGTATTGGTTTCGGTTTGCAAAACATTGTTAATAACCTGGTATCGGGCGTTATCCTGGCGTTTGAGAAACCGGTACAGGTAGGCGATATTATTGAGGTGAGTGGTAAATCGGGTGTTATTACAGAGATAGGCATCCGGTCAAGCAAAATTGATTGTGGTGATGGCTCTCAGTTGATTGTGCCTAACGGCGATCTGATCTCTCAGCATGTAATTAACTGGACCTTAACCAACAACAACCGGCAGGTTGAATTTGTAGTTGGCGTTGCCTACGGATCTGACGTAAGTAAGGTAGAAGGCATTTTAAACGCCGTGGTTAATAATCATGAAGATATTATGAAATCACCCGCACCTGCCGTATATCTGCATAACTTTGGCGAAAGCTCCATCGACTTTAAGTTATCTTTCTGGGCTGCTGAAATTGGCAAGTGGACGGCGCTTAAAAGCAATGTGTTAAGCGAAATATATATGCAATTTGCAAAAGAGGGTATAGAAATCCCCCACCCAAAGCGCGATATCCAGGTGTATTTCCCAGATGGCAGCTTAGCTAAACCTAATGAAGCACCTACAAAAAATCCGCCGGATCAAGATCACTAAAGTGCTTTTTGTTTCTCACAAAAAAATCAACGACGATGCTTCGCCTGTACATGCCGGTTAAATTGTAATTGCGATAACGGGATTTTACCGTAGTGATATTTTTATTGAATAACCTTATTACAAAATTTTGATGGGCCCGGCTTACCGCCCATGCATTTTTATATTTACGCTCGCTTAAAAATCTAAAAACGGCCATCAGATCAAACACCATCCTGATGGGTATGATGATCACGGCCCTCGAAAAAGGTAAATTCTTTTTAAGCAATACCAGGTTATTTCTAAAATTGAGATACGTTTTAAATGGATTTTCGGTATCCAAAGTCCCACCACCAACATGGTATACCTCTGATTCGGCGCAGTACATTACCTTTAAACCCATATTTTTTAACCTCCAGCATAAGTCTATCTCTTCCATGTGGGCAAAAAAACGCTCGTCAAAGCCCAGGCACTCGTCCCAGTACTTCTTTTTGATGAACAAGGCCGCTCCCGATGCCCAAAACACTTCTTTCGATACTTGATACTGACCCCTATCCTCTTCTATATCAAAAAATATACGTCCCTCGCAAAAAGGGTAGCCAAACTTATCAATAAAGCCGCCAGCAGCACCTGCATGCTCAAAATATGTTTTTTGCTTAAATGATTTTATTTTGGGTGCCGCAGCTGCTATCAGATCGTCGCTCTCCATTAAGTTAATGGCTGGCTCTATCCATCCGGTAGGCACCTCGATATCCGAGTTTAACAAAACATAATAATCTGCCTCAACGCGGCTCAATATCCTGTTGTATCCACCCGTAAAACCAAAATTTTCTTCGTTTTGTAAAACGGTTACAGTTGGATAGTTCTGCTTTAAAAATTGCACAGAATCATCGGTAGAGCCATTGTCGCCCACCACAATTTCAAGGTTAGGATAGGTAGATGCCAAAACCGATGGCAAAAAATCGTGCAGGTATTTTTTGCCGTTCCAGTTTAGTATTACTACGGCTACTTTAGGTAAGCTCATTAAACAGCGCCCTCCGGTTTAAACTTCCATCGTCTGTGCGACCATAACCAATACTGGGGTTCTCTATTAATCATCTCTTCCAAATATTTTGTGTGGGTATCGGTAATTTCATAAGGTTGGGTTTGTTTGGCATAATCAAACAAGGTTACAATTTTATATTCGTAATAGCCGCGTTTAACACAACGAACATCAGCAAAAACTACTACGGTATCAAACATTACCGCCATTTTTTCTACCCCTAAAAACAAAGCTGTTGGTTGATTTAAAAACCGGGTAAAATATTGGGCCTCGTGCTGCACCGGGGTCTGGTCGGACACCAATACAGTAAATGTCAACTCATTTTTTAGTGCTGCAAGTTTACGCAGTGTTGATTTCATGGGTACCAACATCGCACCAAAGCGCCCTCTAATCTGCTGGTAATATTGATCGGCCCGCTTGTTTGACAACGGTTTATATACTATAATTTTTTGATATTCCGGAATCAGGCTAAAACGATGAGCGGCCATTTCCCAATTACCATAATGAGCTACTGCTGCTATAATGCTTTTGTTTTGGTTATAGTAATGCGTAACTAATTCAGGGTTGGTAGCCTTCATCCTGCGCTTAACTTCGTTGGCCGATATGCTGATCATCTTAATCGTTTCCACTATCAGATCGGCAAGGTAGCGATAGTATTTTTTTTCGATCACCTTAATCTCTTCAGCACCTTTGCCGGGAAAAGAATTAATCAGGTTTTGATATACCACTTCACGCCTGTAACCTATTATCTTGTAAAGAACGATATAAATACCATCAGCCAATAGATACAAAAACCAAAACGGCAATAACGACAGCAGGTATAAAAAGAAAAACACTATTCTTGAAAGCCCTGCTTTTATCATTATTTTTGCAACAATCCAACCACAAACATAAAAAATATATATGACCGAAGAAGGGGCTATTTTGCCAATGTTTTATTTGCCTCCCGTTGAATACTTTATACAATTAAATAAACACAAATCCAACTTTTTAGTAGAACGCGAAGAGAACTTTATCAAACAGACTTATCGTAACCGCGCGCACATCTATTCGCCCGACGGGGTATTGGCATTAACCGTCCCGGTAGCCAAGGGCGCTAAAGTACACACTAAAGTTAAGGATGTTAAAATAAGTTATGATTTTGACTGGCAGCGCTTACATTGGCTAAGCCTGCAAAATTGCTACCGCCGGTCTGCCTATTTTGAATATTACGAGGACGATTTAGCGCCCTTTTATCATAACAAATACGAGTATCTTTTTGATTTTAACGAGCAGCAACTGCAACTGATACTTAAACTGACTAAAATAAAAGCCGATATTAAATTTACAGATGATTATATAGCTGAATACCCGGATCAGGAAGACTTTAGATTGATTATCAATCCTAAAAAAAGCAATCCCTTTAATCAAAAAACGTATTTCCAGTTATTTGAAGAAAGGCAGGGCTTTTTAAAAAACCTAAGTATTGTAGATTTACTTTTTAACCATGGCCCGCAGGCTTTGAATTATTTGTAGGCATTTTTAGATTTGAGTATTGAGATGTGAAACTTGAGATTTTTCATTTCTCAATACGCAATACTCACATCTCAATACGCACATTTCATTTAGCAAACTCCGGTTTCAATAGTTGCGGAACGGCCTTGCGCATTTTCATCACTTTAGGCACCGATACACTTGCAATGTAACCACTTTCCGGGTGTGCTCTGTAATATCCCTGGTGGTACACTTCGGCAGGATATAACACCTTGTAGGGTACTACCTGTGTAACTATCGGGTTGCTGTAATGGTGTGTTGCGTTTACTTTTTTGATCAGGGCCTCAACTGTAGCTTTTTCTTCGGGTGTGCGGTAAAATATAGCCGACCGGTAATCGTCGCCCTCATCAGGTCCCTGTCTGTCAATTGTAGTTGGATCATGGGCATAAAAAAATGCTTCAACCAATTGCGCGTAGCTAATTACCGACGGATTATAATAAATCTGTACCGATTCGGCATGCCCGGTAGTTTTGGTGCATACGTTTTCGTAAGTCGGGTTTTTAACGGTGCCACCTGAATATCCGGCAACCACCTTGTTAACGCCTTTGAGTTCAGACATGGCTTCCGTCATGGCCCAAAAGCACCCGCCTGCAAAAGCAGCAACTTTTTCTCCGGCTTTTGGCTCCGGTAACTTGGCAAAACTATGATTTTCAGGCTGTCCCTGTGCACAGCCCCACAATAATATGATACTTAAAAAATACAAACCTATCTTCTTCATGATTAAACTATATATAACACAATATACGCAATTTAAAGGCTTGGAGTTTTTAAATGGCCAATAGTTTAATCATCTCAAATTCAAATTTGCATTGCGCTGCTACTTATTTTTTAATGGCCTTAACAGATAATCCAACCCGTTGATCTTAATTTCGTGGATGGTATGCAGCAGCATCCCCAGGTTACCCTGCGGAAAGCCCTGCGCATACATCCATTCAAGGTAATGAACTGGCAAATCGCAAATTAAGGTGCCTTTATATTTGCCATACGGCATTGGGGTACTTACTACTTTTTTAAGAATATCCGGATTCAAGCGCGCTACTTTTGGTATGCACAAATATAGCAGGTATTATATCATAAAAACCGTTTCTGCACCTCTCTTACCGCGAAAAATCCGACAGCCACTGTGGCTATAGCAAATGCAGCCGCCTTAAATTTTACCGAAGGTGCTATTGGCGGAACATATTCTACCCCATTTTCATCGGCCATTGCAGGCACACGTACATAACGGCCGCTCATCGGGATAGCAATATCTTCAAAATTATCAGCCAGTTTTTTGAGTGCTGCCTGCAATTCCCGTCCTCTCATCGGATAACCGTGGCCGGTGGCTACTGTGCGTGGTTCGAGTTCGTACAGTTTCCTTACAGATTGCGCCGCAGCTGCCCAGTCTGTAGTAAGATATTTAGGCGGCCCTGATAATGTTTGCGCGAACGACAAAGCATAAAAGGCAGATTCGGGTTTGGTAGTAACCAAAGCGTCGCCAGCAATTAAGGTTGCATTCAATTTAAAAAATAACGAAACATGGCCGGGAGTGTGTCCGGGCGTATGTACAGTTTTCCATTCGGGTAACTCAGGTATATCGCCGCTCACATCAAGCGCCTGCACTTTTTCGCCCAGATCAATCGGGCTGGTAGGATAAGCCCAGGCCATCCAGGCCATTAATCCGCCCCCTACCACCGGATCTGCCGGTGGATAAGATGATTTCCCGGTTAAATAAGGTAACTCCATCGGGTGCGCATACACCGGTACATCCCAATGTTTAAGCAGTTCTATCAAATTACCCGTATGATCAAAATGCCCGTGAGTTAATATAATGGCCTCAGGCCGGGTGCCTGCTCCAAACAATGCTTCTGCCGCTTTAATAATTTGGCGCGAATAACCCCTTACACCGGTATCAACCAAAACCCAACCATCCGCCACACCTTTACGGTTAGCTATCATATAAACATTTGAAAAAAGGGTTTTTAAACCCCAAACGCCTTGTGTAACCTGGTAATAATTCACTTTGTTATTTGTTATCATAGCATAGAAGTAGAAGGTAAATTGTGTTATAACGTGATATACAGGCTACTGTTTTACGTTAATTAAAAATATATTAATTATTAATTAATATTCAATCATCAGAATGAGAAGGTGCCCCAACATTATTTAAAACACATCAACAAACAATGCGTTAATCAATTATATCAGATAATTAATTATGGAAGCTTTTGAAACTACATTAACAGGCAGCGATGGGTTAGTATACGGAATTGTTAAGCCGGTCAGTCATTCGTCATTTGACGAGGTTTACCAGTTTATATCTTTAGATGAAACCTTATATTTGACTATAGCAAAAGACTATACCGGAAAATGGATCAGGATTACAGGATCTGAGCCTTATTTTTCGGGTTGGGTGGACGAATTGTCGGAACATATTACAAAACCGGTTCCGCCCACAACATTTCAATCTTAAGATAACGTTTTAAATGAACAGAAAAGAATTAGGTCATACCGGCATCAACGTTAGTCCGCTTTGTTTTGGCGGCAACGTTTTTGGCTGGACGATAGACGAAAACACATCCTTCAAAATGCTTGATGCCGTTACCGGCGCAGGCATCAACTTTATCGATACCGCCGACGTGTATTCTGCGTGGGCACATAACAAGGTTGGTGGGCAGTCGGAAACCATTATTGGCAACTGGCTTAAAAAAAGCGGGAAGCGCAACGAGGTGGTTATTGCCACCAAGGTAGGTAAAGAAATGGCACCTGATAAAAAGGGCCTTTCCAAAGCGTACATCATACGGGCGGTAGAAGACTCTTTAAAGCGTCTGCAAACTGATTATATCGATTTGTACCAATCGCACGACGATGACAAGGAAACACCTTTGGAAGAAACCATGGAAACCTTTACCCAACTGATTAAAGAGGGTAAGGTACGCGCCATTGGTGCCTCAAACTACAGCGGAGAGCGTTTAGCGGAGGCTTTAGCAGTTAGTAAAAAGAATAACATGGCTGCATATCAAACCCTGCAACCCTTATATAACCTGTATGACAGGGAAGATTTTGAAATAAACCTTCAACCGGTATGCATCGAAAACAACATAGCCGTTATTAATTATTATGCGCTTGCCAGTGGATTTTTAACAGGTAAGTACCGTACCGAACAGGATTTGGCAAACACTAAACGCGTGAGCAACAAAAAGTACCTGAATGACCGCGGCTTAAAAATTTTAAAAGCCTTAGACGAGGTTGCTGCGCGATACCACTCAAACCCGGCACAAGTTTCGATAGCCTGGCTGCTTACCCGCGATACCATAGCAGCACCTATTGCCAGCGCAACCAGCGTTGAACAATTACAGGATTTGATAAAGGCTACAGAATTAAAATTGGATAATGCGGCTTTAGAGATATTGACGGAGGCAAGTGATTATTGAATAGTGTTTTACTGCCTACTTAGAACTACGTCATTGATAGCGGATGGAACTTTTGTGCGCGATATGTATACAGCAGACCCTTCGCGCTCAAAAGGAGATTTCTGGCTCTATGAATTTTGTATGGGTAGTAAAAATTCGGTTTGTAAATTATAGACAAAAGTCGCTATTCGAAGTCTCTGACTTCGAATGCCTATGCTTGTAGTCTCCGACTACAGGCTAATGCCAATCATTGTTACTACCACCATAAACAGCAAACATCAATAATCGTTTTCTTTTACACATAAGTTAAATGCACTTGAAGACACTTATTAAACAAAATGAATAGTAAGAGTCATACAACAAAGCTTTTTTACTGTAGTCAGAGACTACAGACATAGTCGTTCGGAGTCAGAGACTCCGAACAGCGATGGTTTTTCAGCAGACCCTACATAGACACCATTATAAGCCGCATAAAAAAACACATCGTACAGGGCCATACCGCACGTCCTTCGACAGGCTCAGGATGACCGCTTTCGCGCACAAAAAAAAGGACGTGTTATAACTGAGTAAGGATCTGGCTCTAAATTAAGAATACTGATTTTTGGAGCACACACACTGATAATCATTAACTTAAGAAGACGCCATTATAAACTGTAATTTACTGATTTGTTTTTCATCAGAAAAGCAGCAAAACAAATGGGCTTTTATTCTATTACAAATTACGGCTTCAAATTCCAGCAGACAAACTAAAACTATTTTACCCACACTATTCGTCAGAACTTGATTTCTCCTCGTACCTCATCGAAATGACAACGTTTTTTCGATAGGTTAACATCCTCCCCTTGCAAGCAATCAGCCTCTACGGAATTAATTTTTCAGGAACAAAACTACAACCATCAGCCTTTCAAAAACTCACCGTACCATTTTCCCGATCCTTTGATAATACGTTGCTGCGTTTTAAAATCAACATGAATAATTCCAAATCGGGGATGATAGCCTTCGGCCCATTCAAAGTTATCCGTTAGCGTCCAGATGAAATAGCCTGCAACTTTACCGCCTTCCTGCTTCGCCTTTAATACCTGGGCCATGTGCTGTTGTAAATAGGCTAACCTGAGGGGATCATGAACCTCGCCATCCTTTACTTCATCCGGAAAAGCCGAACCATTTTCGGTAATGATAATTTTTTTAACAAAGGGATATGCGCTAAATTTTTTGATGACATTATAAATAGCCGGCGGGTATACCTCCCACTTCATAGCCGTTAACGGGACGCCGCGATTTTCGGCTTTTACTATTTTGGCTCCAATATAAGGTACTAAAAACGACGCCTTGATAATTTCGCGGGTATAGTTCTGGATCCCGATAAAATCGAAATCGAAAGACATCAACTGCTCATCACCAGGCTTGATGTAATTTTTTATCCTTTTAAGTACCTTAATATCGTCGGGATACCCCATGCCCGAAACTGCCTCTATAAATATCCTGTTGAAAAAAATATCGGCCCGGTTGGCAGCAGATACGTCCCGCGGATTAGTTGAATAAGGCGCTATATCAGAGCATGAAAACGTAGTACCGATATTGGCATTGGGCAAAGCCTGGCGCAATAGCCTGCCCCCGGTAGCCATGCATAATACGGCATGATGTACAGCGGGTAAAAAATTTTTAATACCGGTACGGCCGGGCGCATGCACCCCTAAAAAATAACCTGCGCCGGTAAATACGGCAGGCTCGTTCATTACCATCCAGTTTTTCACCCTGTCGCCAAAATTGGCAATGCAAACCTTTACATAATCGCTAAACCAGCTTACAATATCACGATTGGTCCAGCCGCCTTTTAGTTCCAGTTCCTGGGGCAGGTCCCAATGGTAAATAGTTACCCAGGGCTCAATACCGCATTCCAGGCAAAAATCAATAATACTGTTATAATAGTCTATCCCGGTTTGATTAACCTCACCCGTGCCGTTAGGCATAACGCGTGGCCAGGCAATAGAGAACCTGAAGTTAGGTATATGAAGTTGTTTGATTAAAGCGATATCATCCCGGTAACGGTTATAAAAATCGCAGGCGGTATGAGCAGTGTCGCCATTTAAAACTTTCCCCTTTAACTGGGTAAATACATCCCAAACAGAACGGCCTCTGCCATCGGTATCTAAAGAACCCTCAATTTGCGGAGCCGCTGTTGATACGCCCCACTCAAAATCATCCCCAAAAAGCTGCCGGTTAATTTGTTTATTTTCGATGTCGGATCCCATTAATACTTCAAGCAGGCAAAGGTATGCCTTAACTGCAAATTTTTGAATTAAAATTTACAGAAATAAATACAATCAAATAACCGCCGCAATTAATGCATGTACATAGAGCGCATGCTTTTTAAAAACAAGGCTTTTTTAAGCGTATTGATAAACAAAAAGAAATTCAAAAATGATCTCATGGCTTTTGTATTGTTTAATACATAAAGCTACCTGTAATTATTTAAATTAATGTATGTTATACGTTACTATTAAGTTAAGTGTCACAAATAATTCCGGCGCTTTAATTTCAAGAAACCCTGATTTCCTCCAAGTCAAATCGCTATTTCCGGTTTATTGTTAATCATTCAGAATAAACGCTTTGCACCCGTTCGCGCAAATTATAACCCGATGCCATTACCTCGCCATAGGCACCCGCTGTACGCACCACGATCAGATCCCCACGGAATGATTCGGGCAGATCAACATCCTTCCGGAAACAATCGGTACTTTCACAAATAGGGCCAACAACATCGTATTTTAGTTCTGAGCCTGGGCTATTGAGTCTGGAGTCTGGAGTCTGGAGCTCAGAGTCTGTATTGCCTGCTTCCTGGCTCCCGATTCCTGGTTCTAACTTCCTGCTTCCTGCTCCCTGCCTCTCGCTTCCTGCTTCTTCCCCCCTGCTCAGGTTCTCTATCTGGTGATAAGCCTGGTATAGCATCGGGCGAATCAGTTCCGTCATGCCTGCGTCCAGGATCAGGAAGTTCTTTTTGATTCCGTTTTTAACATACAGCACCCTGCTTACCAAGGCTGCCGACTGCGCAACCAGGGCCCGGCCCAGCTCAAAATGCACCTCCTGATTAGGCTTTACATTTAAAAAATCGTTAAATACTTTAAAATAACTTTCAAAATCGCAAATGGGATTGGCGTCGGGCTGCTGGTAATCAACGCCCAGGCCGCCACCCAGGTTTAATACTTTGATAGGCAAACCGCGCTCTTCAAACCATAGCTGCAACTCGTTCACCCTGATACACAGGTTTTTATAAACACCCAGATCAGTAATCTGCGAGCCGATATGAAAATGGATTCCCAGGAATTTGAGATGAGGGCATTTGGCTAAAGCCTCGGCCACGGCGGGCAGTTCCCAGATATTTACGCCAAATTTATTCTCTTCTAAACCGGTAGTTATAAAATGGTGGGTATGGGCATCAACATTGGGGTTAATGCGGATAGCCACGCTGGCTGTTTTATTTTTGGCTTTCGCCAGATCATTGATGATCTGTAACTCCTGTACGGATTCGATATTGAAACAAAATATCTCCCGATCAAGCGCCTCGTTAATTTCCTTATCGGATTTGCCTACGCCAGCAAATACAACCTTGCCTTTATCAAAGCCATGCGCAATGGCGGCCTTTACTTCTCCTCCACTCACGCAATCGGCTCCAAAGCCGTACGACTGGATCAGATCCAGCACACGGGGGTTGAAATTAGCCTTCATGGCATAATGCACATGGAAGTTATATTTTGCCGATGCATCGGCGCAAGCCTGCAAAGTTTCTTTAAGCAGCTTTAAATCGTAATAGTAAAATGGGGTTTCTATATTTTGAAAACGGGCAAGGGTATTGGAATTGAACATACTTTTGGGGTTCATGGTTCATGATTGATAGTTCATGGTACCATTGTGCTTTTATTTAAATGAATAATTTAGTTACCGGATATCATGATTGATTAGTTAATAGTTCCGTGGTTTTTAGAAGGCATTGTTCTTACCGCTATCGATCTCTGTAAGTTGCGCCGGCATTCGACTATGAAACATAAAACCATATCAACTCCATTAACCAGCTAAAACAACCTGCTATGCAGGCTCCTGAGGGTTTCAACCTTGTCGGCTGTTTTCACCAGGATAGAAATATTATAGCTGCTGCCACCATAAGATATCATGCGCAAAGGTATGTGTTTTACGGCTTCTAAAACGCGGGCCGCATAGCCATGTGTTTCGCTGCTAAAATCGCCAACCACGCAAACGATAGTTTGATTAACGTCGATCTCCACCGATCCGAATACATTGAGCTCACGGGTGATATCGCCCAAAAAGGTAGTATCATCAATGGTAACCGATACCGCCACTTCCGAGGTGGTAATCATGTCTATTGGCGTTTTATATCGTTCAAAAACCTCAAAAACACGGCGTAAAAACCCGTATGCTAACAGCATCCTGCTCGAATGAATCTTGATAGCCGTTATGTTATCCTTGGCAGCGATAGATTTGATTTCGCTGCGGTCGCTGCTGGCACTAATTAAGGTACCGGGAGCGGATGGTTCCATGGTATTTAACAACCGCACCGGTATTTTATACTTTTGCGCCGGAAAAACACTTTGCGGATGCAAAATTTTAGCACCGAAGTAGGCCAGTTCGGCTGCCTCGTCAAACGACAGGTGCGAGATGGGTTTAGTACCCTTTACAATGCGCGGGTCATTGTTGTGCATGCCGTCAATATCGGTCCATATCTGCACCTCTTCGCTCCTGATGGCAGCGCCTATCAGGGATGCGGTATAATCACTGCCGCCACGGCGCAGGTTATCAATTTCTCCGAACGAATTACGACAGATATAACCTTGGGTAATAAAAAGCTTGTTATCGGGATATTGATCCAACAGGGGCGCGATATGCTCTGCCATGTAATCAATTACCGGTTCGCCATCCTCATCGGTTTTCATAAAATCGAGGGCTGGTAATAAAACCGAGGGCACACCAATCTCTTGTAAATAAACATAATAAAGCGTGGTGCTCAACAACTCGCCCTGGGCGAGGATAATTTTATCTTCTATGGTGGTAAACTCCTCGTTAGCCAGGTTGCTTAACAAGCCAAAATGATAGTCTATCACTTCCTTTCCCGCATCCAGGTACTCGGGTTTTGCAAACAGCTCTTGTATAAATTTTTCGTATTTGGTTTTCAAGTTAGCTATCAAGGCAGATGCCTTAACCTTTTCACCGGCAAGATAAGCTTGTCCAATCTCTACCAGGTTATTGGTTGTGCCCGAAACAGCGGATAGCACCACAATTTGCCGCTCGGCGGGGTTTATGATATCCAGCAGTTTTTTCATCCGTTCGGGGCTGCCAACGGATGTTCCGCCAAATTTTAAAACTTTCATTTTGAATCTTGTTTGCTATATGAACTTATATATGCGTATTGAGGGGTTAAAAATAAGATTTTGCAGTTATAAATTTATGGTGAATAGAATAAATTAAGTTGAGGCCAGTTAATAAAACAATGTCGAAATTTTACAATTGAAGAACCGCTAACAAATCAATTAGAAGTTTTGTCTTCAAATTTCATCTTATCTGAATTTCTCTCAATAAAGTTAAATCCAATATCGTATGTATATTTAGTCCCGTTTTCCATGTTAAATCGATATAACCGCCCATCGGTTTCTATATTTAATATTTTACTGTCACCATCAAATTTCACATCATATTTTTTGCTAAACTGTTTTGATACTTTATTACCTTTCCATAACAGGTTCCACAAGTAAAAGCTTTCTGTACTTCTTAAGCGGTGGATACCGGAAGCATTTGCAAATGATTTAAAGAAATGATTGAACATTGAATTATGATGCAAAGTATCCATTTTGAGGTACCCTTTCATCGCCAACAAAGGAGTGTAAGCCCACATTAATTCTGCCGGACCGGACACATCAATATCATAAGTCGTTTTTAATATTTTACCATCCTTTACTAAACTTATTTCGACAGAGAGGTTATCACTGCTACTATCTTCATAACGATCTTTTAGTTGCAAAAAATTCGCCTTAGCAAAAGCCAGTTCAATTTTAGCAAATGCGTTCTCAGAAATTTTCGACGTTAAATAGTAATCTTGCCTCAATGAGTTATGACAATAGGTAACCCTGCCATATTTATCAATTGACAATTCACTTCGGGTGCTCCAGGCGCCATAAGAAACCATTATCTGATCGAACTTGAGGCTTGGATCGTCTACATAGTGTTGACGAACATATTTATAGTAAAGATTATTTTTTTTAAAATCCGGACTTTCGATAAGCATCGTATCGCCGCTCATTCTTAAAATCGTCATCCGCCGCCATTCATTTAAACTAAAAATACGTAGGTTATCACCATCAACTTTATACCGGGTATTAAAATCATAAAAACCACGTGAGACCGACGCTGGTGAACGTTCTTCGCAGCTATCATTTCTAAAAAATTGATAGCTACTATATTTGAAAGATTTGTATTCCGAATTATAGTCCCTTTCTATTCCATTTTCTTTAAATCCCAATCCAACATATTTCCATTCACCTAAAATTTGTTCCTGATAATTGGGTTTGCACGAAAACAGGATCGCTGATAAAATAAAACTTAGCAAAAAACGAACTAACATATGCTAATATAATCATACCAAAGATAAACACCATCAATTATAAGCAACTGCCTTTTTTATTATTAAAATAAAATTTTCATAGAAAAATTGCGTTTAATGGTTAATTTGTAAAACAATTTTAATCTTAAATTTTCTAAATGCTAATTTACCCAAATTTTGATTTAGAAAAACACAGACCTTCATCAATTACAACTTATCAAAAATGAGTATGCAACGCTATAAAAGTACCGTAAATTCTGGCGTATTGGCTTATGAGATTGGCGAAGACCGAATCAAAGTTAAATTTTTAGACGGCACCGTGTACCTCTATACCTACCAGAGCGCCGGGGAAGAAAACATTGAACAAATGAAAGCCCTTGCCGAAAAAGGGAGGGGTTTAACTACCTTCATCAATCAATCGGTAAGCGATCAATATGCTATTAAAGTCAGTTAACAACGGAGTGCTTAATTTATTTCATCTCCGTTAACCCTGTATACTTAATTCCTGCTCCATTAAAGTAGCGGCTTCCGCCCAGTTATTTACCCGCGTGTGTTGATGATGGTTACGGTTATGCCCCGCAGTAAACATAATGGCCTTACCGCGACAGAAATCAAGATTCTTAGGATGGTCATCGATCAGGTAATCGGTATCAATCACGCTCTTATCACCACAAAAAACAATATTTCGCCAGCTGATAAAGGAAAAATGCTCGCTAAGCCATTCGCGCTTTTCATACAGCGACAGCGGAAATTCCATTGCTGCGGATACGATGTACACTTCAAAATTGATCATTAGTTTTTGTAAGGCCTCAACGGCACCCGGCACCACAGGCGCGGTCCGGAAAAATCCTGGAGCGTGTACATAATTATAAACCGCCTGTTTATTAGGGAAGGCATCAGCTTCTGGTATGCCATGCATGGCCTCACGCTTTATCCTCACCCCAAAATCACGTTCGTACCAGATGATGGCCTGCTCTTCAATATCTGCAATTACGTTGTCCATATCTATGGCAATCGATTTTCTTTTAGCTTTCATCAATCAGGTATAGCTTATTTTTTGTCTTTTTTTGCCCTTACTCTTACAATATCATCCTCCTTGGTCTCAAAAACAATTTCATTTTCGTCAATTGCCTTTATCCAAAACAAAATCTTCCGGGTTTGTTCATTGGCCAGATGTTCTGTGTAGATGATGTTATCCTTATCCAATTGATAAGTGCCAGAAGATAGTAACTTGCCGCCCCACATCATCACCAGCTTCCCGTTGGATGTTAGCTCGATATATGGCGACTTTTCGGCAAGTTCCCGGGCCGACACTGTATCCGGCGGATTGGGCGAATACGGGTTTTCAACCTTAACGTAATTCCATTTACCAATCAGCATGTCGGGCTTTATCACCCGGTTACATGCCGATGTGGCTACAATTAGTAACACCGAATAAATGATAAAGAAGCGCTTATGCATAGAACAAAACTAATAAAAGAGAAGCAAGATGTAAGAGGCAGAAAGCAAAGATGTATGATTGACGCAGGCTACGTTAAGATATCCATTGGACCATCTCCGGAAAACAAAAAGATGATTAAATTAAAAGGGTGACTATCAGGCCGATAGTCACCCTTAAGGTTACTTTAGGTTTATAATTGGTTAGATTAAATAGTTCACTATTGCGGCTATGCCGATGATCGCTATGATGAAACCTTGTAACTTTTGTTCAAATGTTAGTTGTTTAGATAAAGTCTTCATTTTCTTAAAGGGATTAACCAAATCTATAGAATATAAGTTTTTTGCAATAGCCCTTGAACACTTTTGTTAATTTTTGACTAACATGCTATTTACATTATTTGCTAATTAAGAGTTTGCTTTTTTCAATAGGAACTTTGTAATAAAACAGGTTTTTTTTTATTATACTAAAAGTTAAATTACACCTAAAAAACCTCGAAATTTCAGTTTAAATGAATATTTTCTGCTTAAAAAAGCAAAGTGTACATCGAACACCTTTTTTTCAATACCGGTTTACAGGCTAAATCTTTTCTGATTAGTTGATTTCGTTGCGCAAACTATGATGATACTTTTTCAAGTTCAGCCGACTATTAAACACGGTTGTTTTACAAAATTAATTTTTAATTAAAATAGTAGGTGTCATGGCGTACATAGTGGTATATTTAGCTAACTATCAAAAACATCATGAAAAAAAGCGCCATCATTATTTTCATAAAAAATCCCGACCTGGGCAGGGTTAAAAAGCGGCTTGCCCAATCGGTTGGTGATAACAACGCTTTACAAGTATACCGGCAGATGCTTGCGCACACGCAACAAATAACCCAATCATTAAGTACCGATAAATTTTTATATTATGATAGAGAGGCCGATACAAACGACTCGTGGCCTAACAGTGTCTATCATAAAAAAACACAGTCAGGCAAGGTAATGGCAAGCCGGATAAATACTGCTTTTAAACAGATATTTAAAATGGGCTATGAGCACATTGTTATGATAGGCAGCGATTGCCTCGAACTGGACGAAAGGATTATCAGGCTGGCATTTAGGCAACTTGACCATTTTGACTGTGTATTGGGACCTACTAAAGACGGTGGCTTTTATTTAATGGGTTTAACGGCATTCTGTCCAGAACTATTTAGAATTATTGGCTGGGGTACTGCCCAATTAATGCACGAAGCTTTAAGATGCATTGAGCATTTAAATAAAACCTGCTTTATATTGCCTGAATTAGCGGATATAGCTACCGTTGACGACTTAGACGATAACCTTAAATTATTGATTATATAAAATTCATAAAAATTGACACACCGCACTATTTAACCGATAGTTAAGCCACAATTAACAACAATACACATTCCAGTGCATTATACTCTTTACCTTAAACTGACTAAGGCATAGTTTATTTGATTGATTTAATGCCTATTTTTGCAGCCACAAAAACAATGAGCAAGCACGGTAGAATTTTAGTGGCCATGAGTGGCGGGGTTGATAGTTCGGTAGCGGCAGTAATGCTGCACGAGCAGGGTTATGAGGTAATAGGCCTTACCATGAAAACGTGGGACTATGCCTCATCTGGCACAAACACTAAAGAAACCGGCTGCTGTAGCCTGGATAGTATTAACGATGCCCGTGCGCTGGCAGTGGGTTACGGCTTCCCTCATTACATCCTTGATATCCGCAGCGAGTTTGGCGATTTTGTAATTGATAATTTTGTTGACGAATATTTGGCCGGCCGCACACCCAATCCTTGTGTACTTTGCAATACGCACATTAAATGGGAAGCGCTTTTAAAGCGTGCCGATAAGCTGGACTGCGAGTTTATAGCTACAGGGCATTATGCCAACATCCGCCAGCACGATAATGGCCGTTACGTCATATCTAAAGGCCTCGATCAAAACAAAGATCAATCTTACGTATTGTGGGGGGTATCGCAACGCAACCTGGCGCGTACCAGGTTCCCTTTAGGTAGTTTCGCCAAAGCAGAGATCAGGCAGATGGCTAAAGATATGGGGCAGCTTGAGTTGGCTAATAAAAGCGAAAGCTACGAGATTTGTTTTGTGCCTGATAATGATTACCGCTCGTTTTTACGCCACAAGGTGGGCGACCTGGAAGAACGCGTATCAGGCGGCAACTATGTATTAACCGACGGCACCGTAGTAGGCAAACATCAGGGCTATCCGTTTTATACTATTGGCCAGCGTAAAGGCCTTGGGATAGCTTTAGGGCAACCTATGTTTGTTACGCAGATCCTTCCGGAAAGCAATACCGTTGTTTTGGGCACCGCCGAAGATTTGGAACGCCGCGAAGCCTGGGTACGCAACCTTAACCTGATTAAATACGAAACCATTACCGAGCCTATTGAGGCCACCACTAAAATAAGATACAAAGACGCCGGCATGCTTAGCAATATTGTACAAATTGGCGAGCACATGAAGGTTGATTTTCATCATTCCGTTTCGGGCATTGCGCCGGGGCAGTCTGCTGTATTTTACGAGGGTGACGACCTTTTAGGCGGCGGATTTTTAATCTGAGCAGCATCCGGATAGCTTTAAAATAAGCTGTAATTTCTTTTATCGTACCAAAACTAAAGTTTGTGTTTCACTTACTTTATGCTTTATTTGCAGAAAAAACTTGTTAAATGGCTAAAAATTTACTCATAGTTGAGTCTCCGGCGAAAGCCAAAACCATTGAAGGGTACCTTGGCAAAGACTTTACCGTTAAGTCGAGCTACGGCCATATCCGCGATTTGGTTAAATCGGAAGATGCCATAGATATTAAGAATAACTTTGAACAGAAATACGAGGTTCCGGCTGATAAGAAGCAGATAGTAAGCGAATTAAAAAAATTAGCTAAGGAGGCCGAAATGGTATGGCTCGCGTCCGATGAGGACCGCGAGGGAGAAGCCATATCATGGCATTTATTTGATACACTCGGATTAAAGGATGCAACCACCAAACGCATTGTTTTCCACGAAATTACCAAATCGGCAATTACAAAAGCTATCGAGAACCCACGTAAAATAGATTATAATTTAGTAAACGCCCAGCAAGCACGCCGCGTGCTTGATAGGTTGGTTGGTTTTGAACTCTCGCCAGTTTTATGGAAAAAAGTAAAACCATCACTTTCGGCTGGTCGGGTACAATCGGTAGCCGTGAGGTTAATTGTTGACCGCGAGCGCGAGATCAATAAATTTAAAGCGGAAGCGGCTTTCCGCATCATAGCCCTTTTTGGCAAAGGGAGAGATTCCTTTAAAGCGGAATTGCCCGAGCGCTTCAGCAAGCAGGAAGATGCCGAAAAGTTTTTAACAGATTGCATATCAGCGGCATTTAATGTAAAGAGCCTGGAAACCAAACCGGCCAAAAGAAGCCCCGCAGCCCCCTTTACCACATCAACACTACAACAGGAAGCCAGCCGTAAATTAGGATTTTCGGTTTCGCGCACCATGTCGGTAGCGCAAAAACTGTACGAGTATGGTAAGATAACCTATATGCGTACCGATTCGGTAAACCTTTCTGATACCGCATTACAGGCTGCCGAAAAACAGATCGTATCCGCCTACGGCGAAAAATATCATCAGTTACGTAAATATAAAACCAAATCTGCCGGGGCGCAGGAAGCTCACGAAGCCATCAGGCCAACATTTTTTGAGAACCATACTACCGACGGCGATCCATCGGAAAAGCGTTTATATGAGTTGATCTGGAAGCGGGCTATCGCATCGCAAATGAGTGAAGCTCAGTTTGAGAAAACAGTAGCCAAAATCAGCATATCTACCCGGAGTGAAGATTTAGTTGCCAATGGCGAGGTGATGAAGTTCGACGGATTTTTGAAGGTTTACCTGGAATCTGTCGACGAGGAAGAAGAAGTTTCTGAGGATGGAGACAACGCTATTTTACCTCCATTAACTAAAGGCCAGTTATTAGCCTTGCGCGAAATGACCGCTACCGAGCGTTTCTCTCGTGCGGCGGCAAGGTATACCGAGGCCAGCCTGGTTAAAAAGCTGGAAGAATTGGGTATCGGTCGTCCGTCAACCTACGCTCCTACCATTTCTACCATCCAAAACCGCGGCTATGTGGTTAAGGAAGACCGCGACGGCAAGCCCCGCAATTTCCGTGTGCTTACTTTGGCCGACGGACAGATAAAAAAAGAAGAAAAAACTGAAAATACAGGCGTTGAACGCGCCAAACTTTTCCCTACCGATATTGGTGCCGTAGTTAACGACTTTTTGGTGCAGCATTTTAACGGCATTGTTGATTTTAACTTTACCGCCAGCGTTGAAAAACAATTTGACGAAATTGCACAGGGATTAAAAGAATGGACAGAGATGATCCGCTCGTTCTATACCCCATTTCATGAAGAAGTAGAAACCACTACAAAAAATGCCGACAGAGCAAACGGTGGCCGCGATTTGGGTATCGATCCTAAAACGGGTAAAAAAGTATCTGTACGTATTGGCCGCTACGGTCCATTTGTGCAAATAGGCGAAAGCGAAAACAAAGAAGAAACCGAACCGCAGGAAAAACCGGTTTATGCCAGTTTACGCACCGGCCAGATGATGGAAACCATTACGCTGGACGAGGCCATGGAACTGTTTAAACTACCCAAAAAAGTAGGCTTTTTTGAAGATAAGGACATGACGGTAGCCATAGGCAAATTTGGCCCATACATACGCCATAACAGCTCATTTTACTCGCTGCCTAAAGGGATTGATCCTTTGGATGTGCTGGAAGAGCAGGCTATAGAAATTATACAAGAAAAACGCAAAAAAGATGCCGAAAAGCTCATCAAGGTATTTGATGAAAACCCGGAAGTAAAAATACTGAACGGCCGATGGGGCCCATATATTGAGTTTGAAAAGCTAAATCTTAAAATCCCCAAGGATAAGGACCCTTTAACCCTTACTTTTGAGGATTGCAAAGCCTTAGCCGCCATTGCCGAAAAAGAACCTAAAAAAGGCGGAAAGTTTGGTGCTAAAAAGGCTGCTCCGGCTAAAGCAGCGCCTGCAAAAAAAGCAAAAGCCAAAGCGGTAAAAAAATAGTGTGATAAGGGTTGCCATAACGCCCTGTTTTATTGAGTTATGAAAAAAGATTTGCCCGAAAACAGAGTTGTAGATATTGCCATTGCAGTAGCGCTGGAGCGCGAAAATATTGAAACTAAAATTTGGTATGTATACCTCATCAATCTTAAAAATGAGCCTATTGAAAATGTGCTGATCACCTCCAAAGGATATGGGGAGAAAAATGGGGAGCCCGTAAAAACATCCGTTCTGCGCCACATGTTCCCTAAGGTTGAAAGCAAGGCCTTTGTATTGATAGAACCTATTGACGAAGAAACTTTTGGCCTCAATAACGAGTACTGGCTCAGCTATTACATCGGCAAAAACATCTACGATAAAAAATTTATTTTCCTTCCCGAAAGCATTATCGACTCTAATTTCATCAAGCTTCCGGTACTTAATAAACCGGGAGTAATGATTCTTTAATTCCGCAAAAAACGCCTCAATAAATATTTTTTCAGGCGAAGTACTTTATGATATTATTTTTATAATTTTCATCATAAAATCATCGCCTCCATGCAACTACCTAAAAGCTCTCTTTTTAGCAAAGCGAGCATTCTGCCTGCCATTTTATTACTGGTTTTAGTTGGCTTAGTAGCTTATTCCCTGCAGCACCATAAGGGCATAACCACTGTAGATTCCTCCTTCAGCAAGTATATCGAATCGTATACCTCGGGTATCATCTCTAAAGAAAGCAGCATCCGTATCCGCCTGGCCAACCAGGTGCAGGGTACACACGTACAAAACGAGGCCCTGCCTAACGGCATTTTTGAGCTCTCGCCCTCTGTTAAGGGCAAGGCCTACTGGGTTGATGCCCGCACAATAGAATTTAAGCCTGAGAAAGCGCTCGACGCGGATAAGCAGTACAACGCATCGTTTAAGTTAGGTAAAGTGATTGATGTGCCCGCTCACTACCAAAAGTTTGAGTTTACCTTTCAAACCATTAAACCCGATTTTACGGTTACTTTTAACGGTTTGCAAACCGCTACCCGCACCTCAACCACCCAAATGAAACTGGAAGGTGCCATCCAAACCTCAGATGCTGAGAAAGATGAAAAAATTGAAAAACTGATCAGCGTCAATTTTGCTTCGGATGTACACATCAGCTGGCAGCATAACCCCTATACGCATACCCATACCTTTACGATAGGTAAACTGACAAGATTGTCCAACGGGGTTAACCCGGTAACGGTAACATGGGATGGCAACGCCCTCAATGTGGATAAAAAAGGCTCGCAACAATTTGAGATACCCGCCATAGGCGATTTCAGGGTGCTCAATATCCGCGCCGTGCAGGATCAGGAACAATATGTGCTGGTCCAGTTTTCTGACGCTATCATGGTTGGGCAGGAGCTGAACGGCCTGATAGGTATCAGCAACACCACCGAACCTGCTTATACCATTGAAGGGAGTACGGTAAAGGTTTACGCTTCTGAGCGGCTGGATGGCAATTATACTTCATTTGTAAACCAGGGCGTTGAAAACATATCCCACCAAAAAATAAAAAAGAATTATACTGCCAATGTGTTTTTTGAAAACAAACTCCCGGCAGTAACCATCCCCGGCAAGGGCGTAATATTACCAAGTTCGGGCAAACTGATGATGCCTTTTGAGGCCGTTAACCTCAATGCGGTTGATGTAAGCATCATCAAGATCTACGAAGACAATGTACCGCAATACTTCCAAACCAATGATATTAACGGCGACAATGAGCTGAGGCGCGTAGGCAAGCCCATTGTGCAAAAAACAATCAGGCTGGACGGCGATAAATCCGTTAACCTCAACAAAAAAACGCGGTTTATGTTGGATATCGATAAGCTGCTCCGCACCGAGCCGGGAGCAATATACCGGGTAATTATCGGTTTCCGTAAAGATTATTCGCTATACAGCTGCAAGGGCGGCGGCCCGGTTAAAACCAATACCGGCGATGACGAAGAAGGTTATGAGGGTGATTACTATGAAGGCAGCGGCAATTCGTCGTTAAGTGACGAGGACGATAGCTTTTGGTCGCGCTACGACAGCTACCATCCGATAGGCTATAACTGGAGCGACCGCGATAACCCTTGCACCGAGTCATACTTCACTAAAGAGAAATGGGCCATCCGCAATATCATCGCCTCAAACATCGGTTTAATTGCCAAACGCGGCACCGATAACAGCATGGTGGTTATCGCTACCGATATTTTAACAGCCAAACCCCTGTCGGGCATTGAGCTTAACCTGCTGGATTACCAGAAACAGGTTATAGCCAAAGCAACATCCGATGCTTACGGACTGGCCAAATTCGACATCAAACGGAAACCGTACTTATTAGTTGCCAAACATGGCGATGAGCGGGGCTATTTAAAACTGGACGACGGCAGCTCATTACCCCTCACCCGTTTTAATGTGGGCGGCGAGCAGGTTCAAAGCGGCATCAAGGGCTTTATTTATGGCGAGCGTGGCGTTTGGAGGCCGGGCGATAGTATTTATGTATCGTTTATTTTGGAAGATAAGCAGAACAAGCTGCCGCCAGACCACCCCGTAGAAATGAATTTTTACAACCCGATGGGCCAGTTGTATACCACGGCTACGCAAACCAAATCGGTTGATGGTTTTTACAGCTTCCATTTAGCCACTCAAACATCCGATGTTACCGGCAACTGGACGGTTAAGATTAAAGTTGGCGGCGCTACGTTTGAGAAGAATATCAAGATAGAGACCATTATGCCTAACCGCTTAAAGCTCAACCTGAGCTTTGGCAACCAAACCGAGCTAACCAAAGGCAGTAACACCAAAGGCACTTTAAATGCCAAATGGCTGTTTGGCGGCATAGCCCAAAACTTAAAGGCCAAGGTTGACGCTTACCTTACTTCGCAAAAAACAGCCTTTAAAAACTTTGACGATTACGATTTTGACGACCCTACCCTGGCCTTCAACACCCAGGTGCAAAATGTGTTTGACGGCCGTTTAGATGCCGAAGGCAATACATCTGTTGATGCCGATATCAATGTAGAAAAACAAGCACCGGGCCAGTTGCGAGCCAATTTTATGGTGAAGGTTTTTGAACCTGGCGGCAATTTCAGCATTAACCAGGTGAGCATGCCTTATAACGTATACCCGGGCTATGTGGGTATTAAGGCAGAAAAAGGGAATGCCCTTACGGGGATGCTGTATACCGGGCAATTACACACTTTTGATATTGCCGATGTGGACACCAAGGGCAACCTGATACAAGGCAGGCGTACCGTACAAGTAGAACTTTATAAAATACAATGGCGCTGGTGGTGGGATAATACCGGCGACCAGATGAGCAACTTTACCCAGGATAAATACAATAAGCTGATTAAAACCGAAACTGTTACCCTGAACAACGGACGCGGTAAATGGGGAATGCAGATCAATCAGCCGGAATGGGGCCGGTACCTGGTGAGGGTTAAGGATGAACAAACAGGCCATACCACCGGCAAAATTATTTATATCGACTGGCCGAACTACGCGCAGCGCCTGCAGCAGGATAACCCTACGGAAGCTGCTATGCTATCGTTCACTGCCGATAAACCCAACTATAAGGTGGGCGAAGAAGCCGTGTTAACCATACCCACTATGGCCAATGGCCGGGCCTTAATCAGCTTTGAAAACGGCACTCGGGTGTTAAAAACCGATTGGATCAACACCGAAAAAGGCGAAACGCAATATCACTTTAAGGTTGACGAAACGATGGCGCCGAACGTTTTTGTGAATGTAACGCTGCTACAGCCGCACTCGCAAACGGTGAACGACCTGCCCATCCGCATGTATGGCGCTATACCGCTGCTGGTAGAAAACCCGGCTACGATATTGAAGCCGGTAATTACCATGCCCGATAAAATCCGGCCGGAAACACGGTCGGCCATTACGGTGTCCGAGGCTTCGGGCAAGGAGATGACCTATACCGTAGCCATTGTTGACGAGGGCTTGCTGGACATTACCAATTATAAAACGCCCGATCCGCACGAATCATTTTACGCCCGCGAGGCGCTGGGCGTAAAAACCTGGGATCTGTTTGACTATGTAATTGGCGCCTTTGGCGGCGATCTGGAACGGATACTCAGTATAGGCGGTGATGCCGGAGGCCGTTCAACCAACAAAAATGTATCGGTAAACCGGTTTAAGCCTGTAGTTAAATTTATGGGGCCCTACCATTTAAACGCCGGCGAAAAACAAACGCATGCCTTTACCCTGCCGCAATACATCGGCTCGGTTAAAGCGATGGTTATTGCCGGCCACCAGGGCGGTTACGGTTTTGCCGATAAGGCCGTAGCGGTTAAAAAGCCGTTAATGATATTGGCTACCCTGCCCCGCGTGTTAGGTCCATCAGAGAAGGTGCAGCTGCCTGTTACGGTTTTTGCTATGGAGAACAACGTAAAAATGGTTACCTTACAGATACAATCGAATGCGTTCAGCAATCTCACAACCGCAAACAACCGCCAAACCATCACCTTTGCCAAACCGGGCGAACAGATGGTTACGTTTGATCTGGATGTTAAAAACTTTATCGGTGTGGGTAAAGTAAAGATCATCGCGCAAAGCGGAAACGAAAAAGCTACCTATGATGTGGAACTGAATGTGCGCAACCCCAACCCTGCTATTACAAAAATTTTGGATAAGGAACTGGCACCCGGTGACTCATGGAGCGTTCCGTACGCGGCCATCGGCATGGCCGGAACCAATAAAGCCACACTTGAGGCTTCCAACATACCTGCGTTAAACCTGGCCAAACGCTTAAGCTACCTGATAGAATATCCGCACGGATGCGTGGAGCAAACCACATCGGCAGTATTTCCACAGCTCTATTTAAACCAGTTAACAGATCTGTCATCCTACCAAAAAGCCATTACCGACCGCAATATTAAGGCCGGGATTAACAAGCTTAACGGCTTCCAGGTAACAGGCGGAGGCTTGAGTTACTGGCCCGATGGAGCCGAAGCGGACGAATGGGGAACTAACTATGCCGGTCATTTTATGTTGGCCGCGCAAGCTGCCGGGTATGCTTTGCCTGCCGGATTTATTGAACACTGGAAAAACTATCAGCGGCAAAAGGCCCTATCATGGGCGCCGGATTCGCGCAGCTTTTATGGTGCCGACCTGGTACAATCCTATCGGCTTTACCTGCTGGCTTTGGCCCATGCGCCTGAGTTAGGCGCCATGAACAGGCTTAAAGAGTTCCCTTACATCAGCCTGGAGGCTAAATGGAGGCTCGCGGCAGCTTACAAACTGGCCGGGCAGCCCGAAGTGGGTTTAAGGATGATCTCCAACCTGCTCACTACCATCAAGCCCTACTATACGCTGTTTGGCACCTACGGCTCCGACCTGCGCGACGAAGCCATGATATTGGAAACCTTAACCCTGCTGGGCCAGCGCGCCCAAGCCTCCGGTTTATTGCGTACGGTTGCCGCACGCTTATCTCAGGATAGCTGGTACAGTACCCAAACCACCGCCTACAGCTTGGTAGCCATTGCCGAGTACTGCGGTAAAAATGCATCGGGAAGCAAGTTGTTGTTCAACTACCAGGTAAACGGCGCTAAGGCCAGTGTTAATTCAGGTTCGTATCTCTGGTCGCTGCCGGTTAAAGCGCAATCGGGTAAGGTTACCCTTCAAAACAATGGGAAGAACAAACTGTACCTGAGGCTCATCCAACAAGGGCAGCCTGTTACAGGTGAGGACGTGCCCCCCATCGATAACCCCGATGTATTGCAGATGTGCATCAGCTATTTTACGTTAAACGGCATACCTACCGATCCTTCAAAAATAAAACAGGGGACAGATTTTGTGGCCCAGGTTAATATCAAAAATCCGGGCAAACGGGGCCGTTATGATAACATGGCGCTTTCGCAGATCTTCCCTTCGGGCTGGGAGATCCTCAATACCCGGATGATGAACAACGACGAAGCTTTTAAATCGTCACCATCCGATTACCGTGACATTCGCGACGACCGGGTAAATACCTATTTCAGTTTGACTGAAGGCAAAGAGGCAACTTATTTTGTGATGCTGAACGCCGCTTACTTAGGCAGGTTTTATCAACCGCCAGCTTATTGCGAAGCTATGTACAATACTTCCATCAGCGCCTTGGCAAAAGGGCAATGGGTTGAGGTGCTGAAGTAGGGATCTCGTTGGAAAGTTGGTAGGTTGAACAGTTATAAAGTGGGATTGAACTATAGCTTCAGATATTTTCTTTTTCGCTTGATACTTCCTTCCTCTGCCTTATTAACGATTTTAAAGTTTTGGCATTGAAAGAATAAAATATACGTACATGCTAATTGATGAAGAAGTAAAAGATATTGAACCATGCCTGGCTGAACAGGTTAATTATCCCAACATTAAACAGTCCATGGGATTGGGCTTGTACTTTTTACTGTTTTCAGTTGTTACAGCCATACCTTTAATTATAATAAAAACTACAGACCATCCCGATAAGTCAACAAGCTCATTAATAACATTGCTAAGTTATAGCGCCGCAATTTTGGGTGTAATAGGCGTTGGTTTAAAAAAGATAAAACAGTTTGAAGGAATAAGTTATAAAATAAAATTGAACAAAGTGGCGCTGATACCAATAGTAGTTGGTGTAGTAATGGTATTAACCATGCCAGTATTAACAGCTCCAATAAATATTTTATGGCCAATGTCTGATAAATGGAAAAAGATATTTGCCGAGCTCAGTGACCCAAACCTGTTTACAATAATCATGGGTATTGTGGCTGCCCCTATTTTGGAGGAAATTCTTTTCAGGGGGATTATCTTAAATGGTTTGCTCAAAAACTATTCACCACAAAAGGCAATCATTGTATCGGCTGCCATTTTCGGCTTAGTTCATTTAAATCCGTGGCAGGCCATACCTGCATTTTTGGGTGGCTTATTGATGGGATGGATGTACTGGAAAACCAACTCTATTATTCCAGGCATGTTGATTCATTTTGCGAACAACCTATTTTCAATATTACTTAGCTCGGCCTTCAAAAACACCGACTCGCTAAACCAATTGGTAAGTACTCCGGTATACATCGCGTTGTTTGTTATTTGCGCTGCCATTGCGATAGGTGGCTGGATGTTTTTAGAAAAATATTTTGAATACAATCCAACATTAGGAGATGAAGAAGCCGCACTTGGCAAAGTGTGATGAGTAGATAATAATCGACGAAGCGAGAAAAGCAACCACCCGACAAACATTTCCATTTAGTAGCTGTGGCATCAAAAAATGAGAACCAAAAAGAAAATTATACTCATATCGTTTGTAGTAATCATACTATTAGCCTTCTGGTTCTGCCTTCCGCGCCACCTCTTCAACTCCCCAACCTCATTCGTTATCGACGATAACCAGGGCCAGCTATTAGGTGCCTCCATAGCAGCCGACGGGCAATGGCGCTTCCCTTATAACCCCAATGTTCCGGATAAATTTAAGGCCTGCATCATCGCCTTTGAAGACAAACGCTTTGAGCATCATCCGGGTTTTGATGCCTTAGCTTTGGGCAGGGCAATCAGGCAAAACATCCGCTCAGGGCATGTAGTGAGCGGCGGCAGTACTTTAACCATGCAGGTAATCAGGCTGGCTACACGCAACAATCGTACAGTGTGGCAAAAGCTGCTGGAAGTGATCAGGGCCATGCGGCTGGAACTCACCCATTCCAAGGCGGAGATATTGGCCTTGTATACCAGTAACGCGCCCTTTGGCAGCAACGTAGTAGGCTTAGATGCCGCCTCGTGGAGGTACTTTGGCCGCGATCCGGGTAAACTGTCGTGGGGCGAAATGGCAGCACTGGCCGTATTGCCTAATTCGCCATCATTGGTTCATCCCGGTAAAAACCGGCTTATCCTGCTCAAAAAACGCAATTTACTGTTAGACCGTTTGTACCGGCAACATATCATCGATGCTACAACCGCATCGTTAGCTAAACTGGAACCTGTGCCCGACAGGCCGATGCCCCTCCCCCAGTTTGCCCCTCACCTCCTCGACCGGGTTAAAAACGATTACCATGCCGACAGGCAAAGCAGCACACGGATTAAAACATCCATTAGTTCGGCCTTGCAACAAAACGTAACTGATATTTTAGAAAAACATCACCGGGTGCTTAAGGCCAACGATATTCGCAACGCGGCAGCCATTGTATTAGATGTAGAAAGCGGCCAGGCGCTGGCTTATGTAGGCAATATCTTCCATACCAGCGACCCTGAACTGCAAAGCAATGTCGACGTGATCAGCGCGCCGCGAAGCCCGGGGAGTACGCTAAAGCCTTTGCTTTACGCATCTATGCTGCACGATGGCTTACTGCTGCCCAATAGCCTCATCCCTGATATACCAACGCAGATTGCAGGCTACCATCCCGAAAATTTTGATTTAAACTACGATGGTGCCGTCCCGGCTGCTAAAGCCCTGGCGCGGTCGCTCAATGTGCCCGCCGTCAGGATGTTGCAACAATATAAATACGAACGTTTCCATGCCTTTTTGCGCCGGATGGGTATCACCACGTTAAAGCAGCCTGCCGATTTTTACGGCCTATCGCTCATTTTAGGCGGCGGCGAAAACAACCTCTGGGAACTAAGCGGCGCTTACGCGGATATGGCAAGGGTTTTAAACCATTATAGCCGCTATAAAGGTTTATATAATGCCAACGATTTTCATAACCCCTGTTACACGCAAACCATAATGCCGAAACCCGTGCTGGAAAAAGACGGCTTGATGGATGCTGCATCGATATACTATACCTTCCAGGCGATGGAAGAAGTGATGCGTCCCGGCGACGAGATGCTGTGGCAGCAATTCAGCTCCACACAGCGCATCGCCTGGAAAACTGGAACAAGCTTTGGCTTTCGCGATGGCTGGGCTATAGGGGTAACACCAAAATATGTAGTTGGCGTTTGGGTAGGCAATACCAATGGCGAAGGCAGGCCGGGGTTGATTGGCGTAAACACCGCCGCGCCCATCCTGTTCGAAATTTTCAGGCAGTTGCCCGTTACGCGCGATTGGTTTGACATGCCTACAGGCGCTATGGTACGGATTGGCGTTTGCCATGAAAGCGGTTACCGGGCCAGCGAAAACTGCAACCACATCGATACCTTATGGGTGCCCCAAAATGGCATTAAAGCCCCTGTTTGCCCCTGGCATCAACTGGTACATTTAGATGCCAGCTGTAAATGGCAGGTTAATTCGACTTGCGAAGCCCCCATCAACATGGTACATCAATCGTGGTTTGTACTTCCGCCATCGATGGAGTTTTACTATAAAACTAAAAATTACCAATACCAAACATTACCGCCATTTAAACCAGGTTGCTCGGCCACACCACAGCAACGGCCAATGGAACTGATCTATCCGAAGGACGGCTCCAAAATTTATGTCCCGCTAGAAGCAGACGGCAGCCGCGGGAGGATGATCTGCAACGCCGCACACAGGCAATCAGGCATTAAAATATTCTGGCATCTGGATGATAAGTATATGGGCGAAACAATAAATTACCACCAATTCGCTTTAAACCCATCCCCCGGCACACATACTTTAACTTTGGTTGATGCTAACGGCAGCAGGCTACAGATCAGATTCCAGATTTTAGAGAAAGAGAAATAAGAAATTTTACATCAGTGATTTGGGATGGGTAATCATTAACCTCACCAGGTGACTAACTATGGGTTTGATTGTTTTCATAACAGCGTAGTTTTATTGTATGATCTGAACAAAGTCCGATCCAAAACAATGAAGAAGTCTGCAAAACTGACGCTATCGTTAGGTTTATGCCATTTATCTGTTAAAACAGAGTAAGATTATTAACTGGAAAGGCAATTTAATATTCAGCAGGCCAATAAAACACGAAAAAATGTACTATTTTTAGCTATGCTTGAACAGCTCGACCTGCAGAATATTTTAGTGTTGGATATTGAAACCGTACCCCAGTACTCCACCTTTGACCAGGTACCACCAGCTTTACAAAAACTATGGGCCGCCAAAACACAATATCAGCGCAAGGATGAAACTCCCGACGAATTTTATGAACGCGCCGGCATCTGGGCCGAATTTGGCAAGATCATCTGCATTTCGGTAGGTGTATTTACCAAAGAACAACCGGTTGGCTTAAGAATAAAATCGTACGCGGGGCATGATGAAAAACAGTTATTGGCTGCGTTTAGCGCCATGTTAAAGAAACAACCTCAAAACCTGGTTTTGTGCGCGCATAACGGTAAGGAGTTTGATTTTCCGTACCTTTGCAGAAGGATGCTGATCAATGGCGTGCCCTTGCCATCGCAGTTAGAAATATCGGGTAAAAAGCCCTGGGAAATCAATCACCTGGATACGATGGAGTTGTGGAAATTTGGTGATTATAAAAACTATACATCGTTAAGTTTGCTTACCGAGATATTTGGCATACCTACACCTAAAGATGATATAGACGGCAGTATGGTAGGCCATGTTTACTGGCAGGAGAACGCGCTTGAACGCATTTGCACCTATTGCCAAAAAGATGTGATTGCCACAGCCCAGCTTATTAGAAGGTTTAGAGGCGAAGAATTGATTGCGGATGAAAATATGACTATTGTTTAATTAGCCTATGCTTGTTGTTAACAACCTTAATATTCAATTTAAAACCCCGAACGGCTTGTTTAAAGCCGTTAAGAACATTTCATTTAAAATTGACAAAGGTGAGGTTATAGGCATTGTTGGCGAATCCGGATCGGGCAAATCGGTTACCTCCCTGGCTATTATGCGGCTGTTGGATAAGTCGGTAAGTATGATACAGGGTGAAATATTACTGGACGATGTGAACTTGCTTGATTTATCGGAAAAGCAGATGCGCGCCATCAGGGGAAACCGTATCGGCATGATATTCCAGGAGCCGATGACATCACTTAACCCCGTACTTACCTGTGGATCGCAGGTGGCAGAGGCCATCCGGCTGCACAAGCGCGTGAATAACAAGCAAGCCAAACAGCGCACTATCGATTTGTTTAACGAGGTGCAGCTCCCACGGCCCGAAGCTATATTTGATTCGTATCCGCACGAAATATCGGGCGGGCAAAAACAAAGGGTAATGATAGCCATGGCCCTATCCTGCGACCCCGAGATCCTGGTGGCCGACGAGCCTACAACGGCTCTGGATGTAACTGTACAAAAAACCATTATTGAGCTATTGCTGCGCTTAAAAGCCGAGCGTAACATGAGCCTCATTTTCATTTCGCACGATTTGGGCGTGATCAGCGAGATAGCCGACCAGGTGATGGTAATGTACAAAGGCAGCATTGTGGAGCAAGCTTCTATAAAGGATATATTCAGCAATCCGCAGCATCCTTACACAAAAGGTTTGCTGGCATGCAGGCCATCTACCGCGCATCATTTAAAAATGTTACCTACCGTATCCGACTTTCTGAAGTTTGACGAAAATGGCAGCATCATCAATACCGGGCTAAGTATACAGGCCCTGCAACAGCGCAACGCCTACAACATTAACGAGCTGGCCCAACGCAAAAAGAATATTTACGCGCAAGATCCTTTTTTACGGGTACAAAACCTATGCAAATGGTATCCTAAAAGCGGAGGCTTTTTTCAAAAAACGAAACAGTATGTAAAGGCGGTTGACGATGTAAGCTTCGAAGTATACCGGGGCGAAACGCTGGGTTTGGTGGGCGAGTCGGGATGTGGTAAAAGCACCCTCGGCCGAAGTATTTTACGCTTAATTGAGCCTACATCCGGACAGGTTTTTTTAGACAATACCGACCTGCAAAGTTTAAGCACCGAGCAGATGCGCGAAATGCGCCGCGATATCCAGATCATCTTCCAGGATCCCTATTCATCGCTCAACCCACGCCTGACAGTCGGCGAATCTATTATGGAGCCACTACGCGTACATTCGCTCTATCAAAACAATGCCGGGCGTAAAGAGAAAGTGATGGCACTTTTAAAAAGGGTAAATTTAGCTCCCGAACATTTTAACCGCTACCCGCACGAATTTTCGGGTGGGCAAAGGCAGCGCATCGTGATAGCGAGGGCACTGGCACTGCAACCTAAATTTATTATTTGCGACGAGTCGGTTTCGGCGCTGGATGTTTCCGTGCAGGCACAGGTATTGAATTTATTGCGCGAGTTGCAGGAAGAATTTAGCCTGACCTATATCTTCATCTCGCATGACCTATCGGTAGTAAAACACATTGCCGACCGGATTATGGTGATGAACAAAGGTATTATTGAAGAAGTAGGCGACGCCGAAGAAGTTTATTATCATCCCCGTAAGGAGTACACCAAAAAACTAATTTCGTCTATCCCCGGCGCGGGCACGTTTACCGTGAAATAAAGGATGCTTTATTGTTAAGTTGCCGCACGCATTTCAACATGATTACAAACTCTCTGTAGCAGTTTTTCCAACCGTATGAATATCCGGGTTTTGATAATCCTTTTCAACCAAACCATCGCGCATACGCACAATACGATGAGCGTGTAAGGCAATATCTTCCTCGTGTGTAACCAGGATAATGGTATTTCCTTTGGCGTGGATATCTTCCATCAGCCCCATAATTTCAACCGAGGTTTTAGTATCCAGGTTGCCGGTAGGCTCATCTGCCAAAATAATAGACGGATTGTTAATTAAAGCCCGTGCAACGGCTACCCGTTGCCTTTGTCCGCCCGAAAGTTCGTTGGGTTTATGGTCCATACGATTCCCCAAGCCCACATTCTCAAGCGCTTGCTGGGCGCGTTTTTCGCGATTTTGTTTATTTACGCCTGCGTAAATTAAGGGCAGCCCAACATTATCTAAAGCTGTGTTACGTGGCAAAAGGTTAAAGGTTTGAAAAACAAAGCCAATTTCCTTATTCCGAACTTCGGCCAGCTCATTATCGCTCATGCGGCTTACATCGGTGCCATTTAAAGTGTATTCGCCTTTGGTTGGCGTATCCAGGCATCCCAAAATATTCATTAAAGTTGATTTGCCCGAACCCGAAGGGCCCATTAACGCCACAAATTCGCCCTTATTAATAGTTAACGAAACCGACTTGAGTGCGTGGATCACCTCGGTACCGATAACATATTTACGGCCAATATCTTTAAGAGTAATTAATGGTTGCATCCGGTTTTTTGTTGGTTTGACTACGGTAGGCAGGTAAATGTTACAAGGGATGGAAGATTTATATACAGTTTGTTAACTTATCGCGCGGCTGCCCTGTGTTCAAGCATACCCGGCACTTGCAAAAGTTCTCTCCCTCCCGGTCGAGATGACAAAATTTTAGATGAGGTAGACCAATGCTCATCCCCCAAACCTTATCGACACAAATGCAATCCTATTGCAGAAACCCCTTCCTCCACCTTCCCCGAGGGATGGAATCGCACGGGCCGCCGCTTTAAATACAGAAATATGGTTTACAAAACGCGTCGCAGGTGTTTTAACCAGCTTTGACAACTTTTTAAAAGTTGTCAAAGCTCTTGCCGCCGTAGTACTTCGCTATAAACACGACAGCAAACCACCTCCATTGCCCCAAAGCCTTATCGACACAAGTGTGATCTGCGAGTGATAGTATGCGGCAAACCTATTGCAGAAACCCCTTCCTCCACCTTCCCCGAGGGAAGGAATCGAACGGGCCGCCGCTTTAAATACAGGAATGTGGTTTACAATGTACCGCAGGCGCTTTATAGCAAAATTACTTTTTGTGGCCCACAAAAACCCAAACAACCATGCAAATCAAAAACTCCCCCTTCAGGGGGCTGGGGGGCCCTATCCTATTACCTTGGCAACCCTAAAGTAATCGGCATCGTGCGAAGGGGCATTTTCCAATGCTTCTTCGTGGCTTATTTCCTGCTTTACAACATCTTCGCGCACGCTGTTTACAATCTCTGTCATGTAAACCAATGGCTCCACGCCCGATGTATCTACCTCGTTCAGTTTAGCCATAAAATCCAATATCTTGCCCATATCGGTAGCCATTTCCTGCCTTTCGGTTTCGTTAATCTCCAGGCGCGCCAGGTGGGCTATTTTATCAACGGTATCGTTATCTATTTTCATTGCGTGTTGTATTTTTGTTGAATGATGTGGTAAACTTCCTGCTTCAGCCGGTCAGCATCATCGATAGCTAAATGAGCTGTTTCAATGGGCTTGTGGATATAAATATCGGCAATACCGGGCCTGCTGCCCAACTTATCGCCACTATCCCAAAGCAGCTTCCACGTATTAAGCGAAGTTATTGGAATTATCGGAATTTTCAATTCAATAGCTAAACGAAATGGGCCATCTTTAAATTCGTGCAGTATAGGTGGGTAATCGTCTCCTATTTTACCTTCCGGGAAGATGATCAGGCTACGGCCTTGCTTCAAATTTTCGGCCATTTGTTTATAAGCCCGGTACGACGACATTTTGCTATCGCGATTGACCGGTATATCCACCGTTCGTAAAAACAAACCCGTAAAAGGATTATTCAGCAGATCTTCTTTACTGATAAAATGATAGTCGCACTTTACAGCCATGCAGATGGATAAAATATCGAGGTTGGAAGTGTGGTTAGGGCAAATAATATAAGTGCGCGACCAATCGATGGCCTGCTCTTCCTTCACCCTGAAAAAGATCCCCGAAAGGGTCGAACTTAAATAGCAGCACAGCCGTCTTAATTTGTTAAGTGTTGCATATCGTTCCGGCTTGCGCGAATAAAAATACAGCAAAGGATAAACGAGCGACAGCGACAGCACCGCTGTAAAACGATAGTAATATAAATGAACCTTTCGCAGTAGTAATATCATAGCCCTTATCAAAAGTATAATTTTACCAGGGTTATGCGCTCAGCTTTTTCCACTGATAAACTTTTGATTGATGATATTAAATACTTCATCCTTTAAAGCATCGGCATCATCCAGCGTTAAATGCGTAGTCTCGATAGGCTTATGCACATACACATCGCTGATGCCCGGCCTGCCGCCCAGCTCCAAACCGGTATCCCAAATAATTTTCCAATTGTTAACGCAGGTGATGGGTATGATAGGTATTTTTAATTCGATAGCCAGGCGGAAGGGGCCGTTTTTAAACTCATTTAACCGGGGAGGGTAATCATCAGGTATTTTACCTTCGGGGAAGATCACCAGTGTACGCCCCTGCTTTAAATTTTCGGCTCCCTTTTTAAAAGCTTTGAACGATGATATTTTGCTATCCCGGTTAACGGGAATATCCACACTTCTGAAAAATATACTTAGGGCCCAGTTTTTTAAAAATTCTTCTTTACCGATAAAATGGAAATTATTTTTAAGTGCGCTGTTTACCGCCGTAATATCCAGGCTGGAGGTGTGGTTGGGGCAAACAATATAAGTGCGCGACCAATCAATAGGTTGCTCATATTTCACTCGGTAAAATATACCGGCAATAGTTGAACTGCAAAAGCTGCAATAGCGCCTTAACTGGTTCATTACGGCGTATCGCTCGGGTTTGCGGGAGTAATAATAAAGGAACGGATAAAATAGAGCAACGAAAAAGCCTACACTATAACGGTAAAAACGGGCGTGGATTTTTTTCAATATCATTTTCATCGTCCTCAAAAATAGAAAAAATACTTACTTTCGCCCAAATGGAAACTGTTGTTAGCGGTATTCGTTCTACCGGAAAATTACATTTGGGAAATTACTACGGAGCTATTCAAAACTTCGTAAAAATGCAGCATCAATTTAACTGCTATTTTTTTATTGCCGACCTGCATTCGTTAACCACGCACCCCACACCTGCCGATCTGCATGGCCATGTGAAGCATGTGCTGGTAGAGTACCTGGCGGCCGGTATCGATCCGGAGAAGGCCACGATCTACGTCCAGTCGGACGTGCCCGAAATAGCCGAGCTGTATTTATATATGAATATGAACGCCTACATGGGCGAACTGGAGCGAAGCACCTCATTTAAGGATAAAGTACGGGCCAACCCTGATAATGTAAATGCAGGCTTGCTAACCTACCCGGTTTTAATGGCGGCAGATATATTGATCCACAAAGCTACCAAGGTACCTGTAGGTAAAGACCAGGAGCAACACCTGGAAATGGCCCGCACCTTTGGCAATCGCTTTAACCGTTTGTACAATAACGAGTATTTCCCCGAGCCTTACGCCTTTAATTTCAGCGAGAATTTAATCAAGATACCTGGATTGGATGGTAAAGGAAAAATGGGAAAATCGGAAGGTGAATCCAACGCGGTTTATCTGTCTGATTCGCCGGAAGTGATCCGCAAAAAAGTAATGCGTGCCGTTACCGATGCCGGTCCAACTGCCGAGAACCAGGAAAAACCATCGGAAATACAAAACCTGTTTGATTTGATGAAGGTGGTATCAACGCCCGACACTGTTGAGCATTTTGACAACTTGTACAATAAATGCCAGATCCGTTACGGCGATTTAAAAAAGCAATTGGCCGAAGATATGATTGTAGCTACCGCGCCCATCCGCGAACGGATTGACGCCATTGCCAACGATGCGCCATACCTGCGCCAGGTTGCCCGCTACGGTGCCGCCAAAGCCCGCGAAAGCGCGCAGAAAACCATCCGCGAGGTAAGGGAAATTATTGGCTTTAAGGTATTTTAGGTTATAGTTTATTGGTTAATAAGTTATTGGGTTACTGAGTTATTATACTATTTTAGTGATCTGGCGAAAGGGCCTAAACTGTTGTAGCGCTAAAACATCGATGCTCCGGCAATTTAAAGCAGCCATAACATAAGTAAAACTAAAAGAGAAGATACTCCGTAAAAAGCAATAACATTTAAAATCTCACTAATTAAATAACTATCAACTCATAACCGGAATCATCAATGCACATTGCCATCGTTGGAAATATTGGAGCGGGTAAAACAACGCTTACAGAACTATTAGCTAAAAATTATGGATGGGATCCGCTTTATGAAGCGGTTGATAATAACCCCTACCTGGAAGATTTTTACAGCGACATGAAACGATGGAGCTTTAACCTGCAGATCTATTTTCTGAACAGTCGTTTCCAGCAGATTATAGAGATACAAAAAGGGCAACGGCAAATTATACAGGACAGGACCATTTACGAGGATGCCTTTATTTTTGCCGAAAACCTGCACGATATGGGCCTGATGACCACGCGCGACTTTGAAAACTACCGCTCCATTTTTGATAACATTACCGAGTTTATCAAACCACCGGACCTGCTCATCTACCTCAAAGCATCGGTGCCTACGCTGGTAAGCAACATACAGCGCCGTGGCCGCGAATATGAAAGCGGCATCAGGCTGGATTACCTTTCTAAACTGAACGACAAATACCAGAAATGGATAGATAGCTATAAATTAGGTAAACTGCTGATATTAGATAAGGACAACCTCGATTTTACAAATAATCCGGAAGATTTAGGTACCATTATCCAATTGATTGAAAGAGAAATACACGGCTTATTTTGATTAGTTGACGAATTACGATTTGTGTTTATAAGTAACCGGTCCAGCCAACCGGAGAAAAGGTATGATGTTTGAAAAGTATTTTAAATTATGCTATTGAGGGATTTAAGACCGTCGGTTTGCTAAGGATGAAAAGAGAAAAGAATGCCGCTTGTGGAGGCCCCCGCACCGTGCTTCGACAGGCTCAGCATGAAACCTTTTTTTTGTGCGCAAAAACTATCATACTGAGTAACCGATCCGGTCAACCGAAACAAAAACAGGGATGACATTTGAAACACTTAGGTTTTTGTGCAGAGGTAGAAGCGGGCAAAGGCCAGACTGCACGCCGGGCCAGGTGTTGGCCTTGCGGGCGGAAGGATCGGGCAGTCTTGACTTTTTGGTTACTTTTGTGTCAAGACAAAAGTAACAGCCCTTCACGCGGCGATTGAGCGTGCCGATGCTTTAAATTATGAACACTGATTGTCGAAGAAAAAATATACGCACTGATAATCAAAAACTTAAGCAGACGTCATTATAAGGAGAACGACGAATCAATCTTTATAATATACAGGGAGAACCTTCAGAGCCGCCCTGCCTATGTAGAGATTGCTTCGTACCTCGCAATGACGATTCGATATTGATAATCAATAACTTAAGAAGATTCATTATAAGCCCGTCGAAGGACGTGCGGCAACGAAGCAATCGCACAGAGGCATGCACGCTCTGTATAGTTCGCGATCGCAATGACACTTGTTTTTGTATTGGCTATTCATAACGTAACACGACCTCATTATAAGTAAATAATACAAAAAGTCTGAATTTAAGATAGTCAAAACCTATTGGTAACCAGTAAACCATAATTCGCAATTGTAAATGAAAATCCTCGGTATAATTCCTGCCCGTTACGCTTCTACCCGTTTCCCGGGCAAACCACTTGTTGATATCGGTGGTAAAACCATGATACAGCGTGTTTACGAGCAGGCAAAAAAATGCGCTACCCTAAGCGAAGTTATTGTTGCTACTGATGATGAGCGGATTTTTAGTCACGTTCAGAAATTTGGAGGTGTAGCCGTAATGACATCCGATACCCACCAAAGCGGTACCGACAGATGTGCCGAAGTAGCGAAGCAACATCCCGAATACGAAGTGATCATCAATATACAAGGCGACGAGCCTTTTATTGACCCGCAACAGATTGATAAAGTAGCCGGATGTTTTACTGAAACAGGAACGCAATTAGCCACCCTGGTAAAAAAAGTGCTAACTACCGAAGAGCTTTACAACTTTAGTTCGCCTAAGGTGATTTTAAATAAACAGTGGGAAGCCATCTATTTTTCCCGATCACCCCTGCCGCATGTTCGTGGTCGCGAGCCACAACAATGGCTATACTATTATACCTATTACAAGCATATTGGTATTTACGGCTACAAAAGCGACATTTTGCAGCAGGTTACCTTATTGCCTGTATCTTCGCTTGAAAAAGCCGAAAGTCTGGAGCAACTCCGCTGGATAGAAAATGGATACCGTATTAAAGTTGCCGAAACCGATTTAGAAACTTATGCCATTGATACGCCGGAAGATTTGGAAAAGATATTAAAGGAAATCAAATTGCCCTAACTTTTTGCTATGTCTAAATCAGGAATTTGTGATTGAAAATCCATCCCCTTAATTAAAATATGATTAGTCGGCATCATCATGCTGTGCATAGTAGTGCAACAGCAGCGCGATGCAAGTACAATAAATTAATGTTTTTGTTTGGCCAAACGGTCTAAGGTTGTATTTATTTGACCTGATAAATCCCAAATAGCTAATTATCAGGCTAATCTATACCTTGTCATTTTCTCCACAAATCGGTCAAAATCCAAATAAATTCTTACCTTTGCATCCCGTACACAAACATTTAGTTCCGATAATATCCGGGATTAAAATCCAAAAAACATATGACTAAATATATTTTTGTTACGGGCGGCGTTACCTCGTCGTTAGGAAAAGGTATTATTTCTGCATCATTAGCTAAGCTACTGCAGGCCCGTGGCTACCGGGTAACCATCCAAAAATTCGACCCTTACATCAACATTGATCCCGGAACATTAAACCCTTACGAGCATGGTGAATGCTACGTTACCGAAGATGGCGCCGAAACCGATCTTGACCTTGGCCATTACGAACGTTTTTTAAATACGCCTACCTCCAAGGCTAACAACATCACCACCGGCCGTATTTATCAAAATGTAATTAACCGCGAGCGCGAGGGTGCCTTTTTAGGAAAAACCGTGCAGGTAGTGCCGCATATCACTGACGAAATTAAACGCAACATCCGCATTTTAGGCGAAACCGGCGATTACGACATCGTAATTACCGAAATTGGCGGTACCGTGGGTGATATCGAATCGTTGCCATTTATTGAAGCTGTACGCCAGTTCAGGTGGGAAAAAGGCCAGCACGATTCATTAGTGATCCACTTAACCCTGGTTCCGTTTTTAGCGGCAGCAGGCGAGCTTAAAACCAAGCCAACCCAACACTCCGTTAAAATGTTGTTAGAATACGGCATTCAGCCGGATATATTGGTATGCCGTACCGAGCATCACATCAATATGGATATCCGCAAAAAGTTGGCCTTGTTCTGTAATGTTAATATCAACGCGGTTATTGAATCCATTGATGCTTCAACCATATATGATGTGCCTTTGCTGATGCTTAAAGAGCAATTAGATAAAACCGTATTAAGCAAACTGAAACTGCCAAGCAAACAAGATCCGGACTTGGAACGCTGGAAAATATTTTTAGGAAAATTAAAAAACCCAACTGCCGAAATCCGCATCGGCCTGGTAGGTAAATATGTTGAACTGCCCGATGCTTATAAATCCATCACCGAATCATTTATACACGCAGGTGCCCAAAATGAGTGCAAGGTACGTGTTGAATGCATCCACTCCGAACAACTGACACCCGAAAACGCGGTAGAAAAACTAAAGGGCCTGCATGGCGTATTAGTTGCCCCGGGTTTTGGCCAACGTGGTATTGAAGGCAAAATTGAGGCTATACGCTACGTTCGCGAAAATAACATTCCGTTTTTTGGTATCTGCCTGGGCATGCAATGCGCCGTAGTTGAATTTGGCCGCAATGTTTTAGGTTTAAAAGATGCGCACAGTGTGGAAATGAACCCTGAAACACCCTACCCGGTGATTAACATGATGGAAGACCAGAAAAAAATCACTGCCAAAGGTGGTACCATGCGCTTAGGCGCTTATGCCTGCGACCTGAGGAAAAACAGCAAGGCCGCGGCAATTTACGGTAAGCAACACATCTCCGAAAGGCACCGCCACCGTTACGAATTTAACAACGATTATCTTAAACAATACGAAAATGCAGGCCTGATACCATCCGGTATAAATCCTGAAAATAACCTGGTTGAGATTGTAGAACTAAAAAATCATCCGTTTTTTGTAGGCGCACAATTTCATCCCGAATTAAAATCAACCGTTGCTAATCCTCACCCACTTTTTGTTAACTTTGTCGCCGCTGCGCTGGCCTTTGCCCGCAAAAACTAAGCAGCTTGTTACGTACTTATTATAATGGATAAAAATACCTACACAGGATTATTCCTGATCATGCTGATCCTTTTTGGCTCTTTTTATTTAATGAGGCCATCCGAAGCCGATATTAAAAAAGAAAAAGCCAGAATTCACCAGGACTCTTTAAACAAAGCAGGCATTAAAACTACGCCTGTAGTTGCTAAAACAGACTCTGCAAAAAAGCCGCAGGTTATTGATTCTGCCGTGCTTAAAAGCGCATTTGGAGCGGCCACCGTTGGCACCGAGCAGTTAATTACTTTAGAGAATAACGATTTACGCGTTAAAGTTTCTACACAGGGTGCGCGTGTTCAGTCGGTTGAATTAAAAAACTTTAAAACCTTTGATAAAAAACCCCTGATATTATTTGATGGTGCCAACAATCATTTCGGCTTAAATTTTATTGCCGGCAATAAAAAGATCAATACCAACGATCTGTATTTTAAACCGTCGGCTACAGGCTTAAACGTTACAGGCCACGATTCATATTCAATTACCTTCCGCTTAAACTACAGTGCAACGCAGTATATTGACTATGTATACACTTTAAGTGCCAAAGGCTATCGCCTTGGTTTAACCTTAAAGCTAAACGGCCTTGATAATGTTATTGCAGACAGCAAAATTGTAGATATCAACTGGCAATCGAGCATGCTCAAAACCGAAAAGGACATGACCATGGAGCGCCAATACTCAACTGTATACTTTAAAAATACGGATGACGATGTTGACGAACTGAGTGTAACCAAAGATGACGCTAAAGATATTTCGGATAAAAAGATCCAATGGGTATCATTCAAACAGCACTTTTTCTCAAATGTGCTGATCTATAAAGATGGCTTTACCAAATCAAGTTTACATGTAAGCCTGGATACCGCCAACAAAACAGAGGTTAAACAAATGCAGGCCAGTTTGCAAATCCCGGCCAATAACGCAGGTGTTTATCCGTTGGATTTTTATTACGGCCCTAACGAGTTTAAGGTACTTAAGGCACAAGGCTATAACCTGGATAAACAGATCGACCTGGGTTGGGGGCCGCTTAAATACATTAACAAATACGCCGTATTAGTAGTGTTTGACTTTTTAAAGCAATTTGGCTGGAACTATGGTATCGTTATCTTATTGCTTACCGTATTACTGAAACTGGTGTTATCGCCACTGACCTATAAATCATACCTTTCAATGGCTAAAATGCGGGTATTGAAGCCCGAGATGGACGAGATTAAAGCCAAAGTTGGTGAAGATAACCCAACGCTTTTACAGCAGGAATACATGAAGCTTTATAAAAAAGCAGGTGTAAACCCTTTAGGTGGTTGTTTGCCTATGGTGCTTCAGCTGCCAATCGTGTTCGCATTCCTTCGCTTTTTCCCTGCTTTGTTTGAACTGCGTGGCGAAAGCTTTTTATGGATGAAGGATTTATCAACTTATGATGACCTGATCAAATTTGGCACAACCATCCCCCTATTAGGCGACCACTTAAGCTTAATGTGTTTGTTGATGACCATTTCAACCTTCATCTACACTTACTTTAACAACCAGATATCGGGAGCTACCGGCCAAATGAAATACATCGGTTACATCACCCCTGTTATTTTTATTGTGGTGCTTAACAAATATCCATCCGGCTTAAACTATTATTACTTTTTGGCCAACATGTTAACTTTTGCACAGCAATATTTAATCAGGCTGATGGTGGATGATAAAAAGATCCATGCCCAGATCCAGGAAAACAAAAAGAAACCTGAGGATAAAACAGCTAAAAAGAAATCAGGCTTTGCCGCTAAAATGGAAGAATATATGCGCCAGCAACAGCAATTGCCTAAAAAGACTAAGTAGAACATATATCTGACTAAGGTATTTAAAGAACCGCATCATCAACATGGTGCGGTTCTTTGATTTTTAAGGGTAAGTGCTTTACTAAATTTTCCGATGCCAAAATAACTTTGCTTTGTTGTTATTTGATATTAAAGTATTTAACTTTAAATTAAAACCAAATAACTATGAAAAAGACAGCCATTTTTACATTCCTTATTTTATCGGCTTTCGCGTTGGCCTTTAAAGCCGATCATGCCAAACGCCATTACTTCAAGTTACACTTGAAAAACTCTCCCAATGAAACAATCACCGGATACACAAGCACCATAAGCGGCGCTAACGATGTGGAGGTAGTATTTGACCGTACAGGGCCGGATGCCGGTATATACGCCGTATCAGTTGATTTTTTTGTAACATTTGACGGACAGGCTACCTACCATAGCTACACACTTGATTTAGGTAATCAAACACATGTTGTTGGCCATATACAAGGCCCCGGGGTAGTAGGCGATGCCATGATGAGCGATAATATTACAGCCAATTATTATTAAATAATCAAATAGCCGGAACTCTCATCCGTAGATTTTCCGGCTATTTAATTTAATCTGTTCTACACAGCCTTTGCCATTCCTTCGCTTTCTAATAACTGCAATAATATTTTTTCGGCCAGGTTTAACTCTGCTGCATTAGTATCGTCGTTTTCGTCCAGTTCTTTAGTATACTTAAAAAGCGTCCCATCTTCGTAGCTTTTAATCACCACCGGGTGTACATAATATTTTTTACACACCGTTCGGGTATTGCCCAGGTTTACCGCCACTTCGTCCAACACACTCACTATCTTCTTTTTACATTCGGTTTCGGTTTCAAAACCTCCAGCAGTTTTAAAGGCAAATAAGGCACTCACACTGCCAGCCCAGGTCCTGAAATCTTTGGCTGTAAAATCTTCTCCCGTTGCTTGCTTCAGGTAATTATTAACGTCTCCAGATCCTATAGTGCAGCGCTTACCTTCGTGATCGTAATACTGAAACAATTCTTTCCCGGGGATATCCCTGCATTGCTTTACCAATCGGGCCAGTCGCTTACTATGCAGGGCAATCTTTTGGTATACGCCTTTCTTACCGCGAAACTCAAAGCTCATATCCGAACCATCGATTTTTACGTGCCTGTTTTGCAGCGTAGTTAACCCAAAGGAACCATATAATTTTTGATACGAATCATTACCTACCCTGATGCTGGTCAGTTCCATTAATTTAACCACCAGGCCGAGTAATTTTTCATAACCCAAATCATGACGGGCCAAATCTTTGGCTACCTGCTGCCGTATAGCTGGCAGATGACTGGCAAACAACTGCATGCGGTGAAATTTAGAATGATTACGGATCTTATTCCATTCGGCATGATAGCGGTACTGCTTTCTACCGGCTGCATCAACTCCGGTGAATTGTAAATGCCCGTTGTCGTACGGTGAGATCCAAACATGGGTATAGGCAGGTGGTATCACCAGGCTTTTGAACCGCTGCACTAACTCCTTATCTTTAACAGGCTTGCCATCGGCATCGTAAAATGCAAAGCCATTTTTGGTTGCTTTACGGGTATAACCCGGGGTAGAGTCGCTTACATAGCGCAACCCTACGGCCTTTGCAGTTACCTTCGGGTCGCGGCCTATCTTCTCTAATTTTTTTAATAGTCGGTTCATTACAACAATAACAAGCCGCCATAATTTAAGTTTTAAGATAATTATTTAATATAAAAGCATTTCCACGCCTGTTAACAAAATCATGACTGTCAGATTAAACAAAATCAAAATAATCTCCGTTATCTTCACATCTAACTATTAAAAACATGAAGTACAATTTTTTTGGTAACACCGGATTAATCGTTTCCGAGATCTGCTTTGGCACCATGACCTTTGGCGGAAAAGGTATGTGGGAAGCGATAGGCAAAGTACAACAGGCCGAAGTGAACGAGCTGATGAAGGTTGTGGTAGACTCGGGTATTAACTTTATTGATACGGCCAATGTTTACTCTTTTGGAGAGTCGGAAAAATTATTGGGCCAATCGATCATCGACTTAGGCTTTAACCGCCACGACCTGGTTATAGCTACTAAGGTGCGTGGCAAAATGGGCGAAGGCAAAAACAACGTGGGCCTTTCGCGCTATCATATTTTTCAATCGGTTGACGAAAGTTTGAAGCGCTTACAATTGGATCATATCGATATTCTATATGTGCACGGCGTTGACCCCAAAACACCCATCGAAGAAACGATGCGTGCGCTGAATGATATTGTACTCACCGGCAAAGTGCGTTATATAGCCGTGTGTAACTGGCCTGCCTGGATGGTGATGAAAGCACAGGGAATTGCGGCCTTAAACGGATGGAACAAGTTTGAAGGGCTACAATATTATTATTCGTTATCGAGCCGTGATATTGAGCGCGAAATTTTGCCGATGGCTACCGACCAAAAGTTGGCTGTAATGCCGTGGAGCCCATTGGCAGGTGGTTTCCTGTCGGGGAAATATACCCGAAACAACGAAAAATCAGCCGGATCACGCCGCGATAATTTCGACTTTCCGCCGGTAAACAAAGAAAAAGCTTATGATATTATTGATGTAATAGCTCAGGTTGGCCAACAATACAACGTATCTGCCGCGCAAATCGCATTGGCTTGGGTACGTCAGCAGGCGCCGGTTACCAGTACCATTATTGGTGCTAAAAATGCGGCACAACTACAGGATAACATCAAATCAACAGAGATTACTTTATCTGCGGATGACCTGAAAAAGATCAACGAAGTAAGCGCACTGCCTAAAGAGTATCCGGGCTGGATGGTTGAAAGGCAATCGGCTGATAGGGAGTTGTAGATAGCTGATGGTCGATAGTCGATAGTCGATAGTCGATAGTCGATAGTCCATGGTCCATGGTCCATGGGCAGGGAGTGTCCTGAAACGCTAAGCTATAACAATAGAGGATCACGCAAAGACGCTGAAGGCGCCAAGGTATTAAGCTAAAAAAGCTTGGTGTCTTGGCGCCTTTGCGTGAAATATCGGTTAGTTGATATCAGCTTAAAGCTTTCAAACACGCAACAGCATACTCAACCTGATCAGCATGCACGTCCAGGTGCGTTACAAAACGGATGCGGTGTTTATCGGTACTGTTGGCCTTGATGCCTTTTTCTTCCAATTTCGCCAGAACAATTTCTGCCGGTTCAACGGTATCGAATAATACGATGTTGGTTTCAACGGGCACAACATGGGTAACCCATGATAAACCGGAAAGTTCTCCCGCCAGGATATGCGCATGAGCGTGATCGATCTTCAAACGCTCAACATGGTGGTCAAGCGCGTAAATGCCCGCCGCTGCCAAAAAACCGGCCTGCCGCATACCTCCGCCTAAAACTTTGCGGATACGGCGCGCGTATTTGATGGTAGCCTGATCGGCCAGTAATACCGACCCTACCGGCGCACCCAAGCCTTTGGAAAGGCAAACCGAGATACCATCAAAATACTGCCCATAGCTGGCCGCGCTGTCGCCGGTTTGGGTTAAGGCATTGAATATCCGCGCTCCGTCCAGGTGCAATTTCAGCTTGTGTTGCTTGCATAAGGCGGCAATGGGTTCAATATCTTTTAAGGTATAGCAACTGCCGCCGCCTTTATTAACGGTGTTCTCCAAAACCACCAGGCTGGTATGGGGGTAATGAATATTTTCGGCATTAATTTCGGGCTCAATCATCCCGGCTGTCAGTATCCCGCGCGGAGCGTTTAATAACCGCGTAGATACTGCCGAATTAAAGGCAATTCCGCCACCCTCGTAGCGGTAAACGTGCGCGGTTTGGTCGGCAATTAACTCATCAAGCGGTTGTGTGAAACATTTAATAGCAATCTGGTTGGTCATGGTGCCCGATGGGCAAAGCATACCGGCCTCCATGCCAAATAAACCGGCGAGTTTTTCTTCCAGGGCATTCACAGTTTCATCCTCACCAAAAACATCATCTCCAACTTTGGCAGCCATCATAGCTTCAAGCATGCCGGGGGTAGGTTTTGTTATGGTATCGCTTCTTAGGTCAACGGTCATGGTAATTTTATATTTCAGATTAATTGAGGGGTCAATTTAACAATTTTATTAGCTTTATCGGGCAAATACGATATCATGTAACAAGCAATTTATAAATGATCATCGTAAGCTAACGGCAATAAATTGCTTTTTATTCGTTTAGATGAACAAATATATTGATGTGCTATGAAACCCATTATCCTGCTATTCTTTGTTTTTTTAATGCCTGCTTTAACTATGGCTCAATTTGGCGGCGGAGGGAAATTTATACCGGGCTATTACTACGATATTAATGGCCAAAAAGTACCCGGATTGATCAACAGGTACCCGGCAGGTAAGGGAATTATGAAAAATGAAGGCTTTATTGAATTTAAGGAAGATGACAAGGCCAGGCCACAACGCCTGAGCGCCAGCATGATCCATAGTTTTATAATTGGCCGCGATAGTTTTACCATTGCCATGCCCCCCCGCTACGGCGGCCCCTGGAGTAAAAACGAGCTCGATTTTGTACAAGTAATTGTTGATGGGCCTACCAAATTATATTTAATGTCTGGAGGGAGCGGTGGCAGTGGCGGCGGCCATGGCAGCAGGATAAGGCCCGAATTTTCAACCGGTTTAGGTACCGGCGGTATGGGCATGGGTGGCGGGATAGGCATTAACCTGGGTGGCGGCGGTAGCTCAGGAGGCGGATCGGTGCGTAATGCTTATTATTACGGCGAAACCACAGGTGAAATGGCAGCATTAAAGGCCGAAACTTTTATTGAAGTAATGACAGACGTTATGGGCGATGAGCCTGATGTGGTGGAAAAAATTCGGGCCGGTATTTTTAACGTCGGCAATATGGATGGCCTGGTGAAATATTACAAACAAATTGCAGCGTCGCATAACCGCTAACGCAGCATACAGAAAAATTCAATCTGATTTTCCACCAAGCTATTAAAATTGGCAATTGTAAAAACACCAACAATGGTAAACAAATGGTAATGTATATATCCTGCCTGGGTAAATACCAAACCAGAACAGCAATAAAACACTAAAGACGATAATATATGTAATCTATCAGTCTTGATCAGATGTCCAAATTTAAAGCAGGTTGGCTATTGACCAACCTACAGGTAAGCGATAGCTTAATTATCGTTATCGGGCACAACCGTCTCAACCCTTGGATCGAAATCATCTGAAGGTTTTTTCTCTTGAGTGAAGGCTTGGCTTTTAGCGCTTTCGATAGCCAGGGCAGAATCTCCGGTATTTTCGCCGATGGTGTCGTCGCCGTATCCTGTCACATCATTCCGTGAAGCATCTGCTTCCTCGTTTTCAATTGGTGAATTGTAATTTATCATGATAAAAAATTTAGTTTATTTTTCACAAAACAGTTTACAGCTTAACCCAGCCAGTTGGCACCTAAATTACGGTTCACCCAAAAACATCAACTAAAACACCTCTAAAACCTTCTGTGATAAGTTATTTACAAACTGTAACCTATTATAAAGCTACTACAAAACACACAATAAAATCAACTCAAAGTTTCACATTTTACTTATAAATAGAACAATGTGCTCAATATCATTTAATGCTGAATAATTACCTTTGTATAATGCAAAATACTGCGCTATATACAAAACAGATTAAAAACTGGGCTACCGAACTCGGTTTTCTGTTTTGCGGTATAGCAAAAGCCGAATTTTTAGAACAGGAGGCTCCAAGGCTTGAGAGCTGGCTAAAAAAAGGATTTCACGGCGAAATGCAGTACATGGAAAATCATTTTGATAAACGCCTGGATCCGCGTTTGTTAGTTGATGGGGCAAAATCAGTGATCAGCCTGGGGCTCAATTATTATACTGATGCACAACAGCTTGATAGCGATGCACCGCGAATATCCAAATATGCTTATGGTGCCGATTACCATGATGTGATCAAAAACAAGCTTAAACAATTGCTGCAGCTAATTAACGAACACATTGGCGAGGTAAATGGTCGCGGTTTTGTGGATTCGGCCCCCGTATTGGACAAGGCATGGGCAAAAAAGGCCGGGCTGGGCTGGGTGGGCAAAAACGCTAACCTGCTTAATAAACGAAGCGGATCTTTCTTTTTTTTAGCCGAGCTGATAGTTGATCTGGAATTGAAATATGATATTGAGCCGACCGCAGACCATTGCGGCACCTGCACCCGTTGTATCGACGCCTGCCCTACCGAGGCTATTGTTGGCCCGGCGGTAGTGGATGGCAGCAAATGTATCTCTTATTTAACTATTGAGTTAAAAAACGAGATCCCTGTATTTTTTAAAGATAAAATGGCGGGCTGGATGTTTGGCTGCGATATTTGCCAGGATGTTTGCCCATGGAACCGTTTTTCGGTTTTGCACAATGAGCCCGCTTTTCAGCCACCTCCTGATCTTTTAAGCATGACTAAAGGTGACTGGGATGAAATTACCGAAGATGTATTTAAAAAAGTATTTAAAAGTTCAGCCGTAAAACGCACCAAGTTTACAGGATTAAAAAGGAATATTGATTTTATAAAATAAGAGCTAATTTATTTTAACATATTCTCCCTTTAATCCTCTTAGATACTCAAAAAAGCAATCTATAGGTTTGTATCTTGTTTCAGAGTGAATTAAAATAAGGCTACTATTTTCTTTGAGTAAAACGAATGGGGTAAAAACCTCTGACATAAAAGCTTCCCTATGACTATTTTTTATAGTTCTTAGGGCGCTATTTAGTTTATCAGTCGAATTAAACCCTATTTCAATTATACCCAAAATAATAGTTTCATTTTTTTCGTCGGATGTAATTCCAGAACTACTTGTTTGTAAAAAAGAACACGAGCTAAATATATGAGTTGAGAAATTTTTATTTAAAAACTGGATAGTTTTCTTAGGCGTAAAACTAACATTACTGTAGTTATACCTAATGGAACTATCCAGACACGAGTTTTTAAATTTATTAAGTAGATTTATTATATTTTTCGAAGTACCGTGATATCCGCGATGGTTATCTTTAAGTATTACTTGTGCCTCCAGCGCGTTAAAGGCAGAAAGCAGTAATAAACTCAGTACCATGAATTTCATTAAACTATTTTATTTTCCAAACTTTTGCTTCAGTGCGGCTAACATATCGTTATCAATGGGCTTGGCTTCTTCCTGTTCCTTTGGCCTTTGCTCGTTACGTTGAACAAAGGGCTTGCGGTCGCCTTGATTGGATTTTGGGTTGTAGGGCTTGCGCTCCGGGTTGTTGTGATGAGGCACATATGGCTTCTTCTCCGGTTGTGGCTGCGAAGGATCGGGCACCAGGCCTTGCTGTGGCGATTGCTGAACTGGCGCCGGTGCTGGTTTAGCTTCGGGCTTGTTAGGTTCGCGTTTAGCAATAAAGCGCTTATAAATCTGTTCTAACTTGCGTTTGGTAAACAGCGGGAAATCGCCGTTCATCATCCAGGAGTAGTAACTCGGTTCGGCTTTAAACACATCCTCTACCCTTTTACCTTTATGTTTGCCAAAATTAAACAGCTCTTCTCCGTTCTCGTTATAAACCATTCTTCCGGCAAAATCAACCGGGTTGTTCAGGTTGGTAAATTTGTGCAGGGCCTCTACATCGTTTACTACCGGGGCGCTTTTAACACCTTTTTTATCTTCAAATTCAACGCCTTCGTATTTGGCTACCTGCGCAAGCAAAACTTCCATGGTGGCCCGGGTATCGGCCTCGGCCGAGTGGGCGTTGATAATATCTTTACCACAATAAAATTGATACGCGGCGCGCAGTGTACGCTGCTCCATCTGGTGGAAAATATTTTGCACGTCGATAAAATGGCGTTGCTCAATATCAAACGGATGCCCAACGCGTAAAAACTCTTCCATCAGCATTGGTATATCAAACCGGTTGGAGTTATAACCGGCCAGATCGCTATCGGCAATAAAATCTGAAATTTCGGCTGCCGCGGTTTTAAAAACAGGCGCGTCTATCAAATGCTCCTCGTAGATGCCATGGATCATTGATGATTCAATGGAGATCGGCATTTCGGGGTTGATCTTCCAGGTTTTAACATCGTCAGTGCCATCCGGATTCAACTTAATCACGGATATTTCAACTATGCGGTCAACGCCGATGTTGGTTCCGGTTGTTTCCAGATCAAAAAAAGCTAACGGGCGTTTAAGGTTCAATTTCATTATAATGTTTAAAAAGTACAAAGGTGCTAAAATCCCCAAACTATCAGGAATAAAAAACATTAAATAATCTACTAAAAATAATTGAATATTTATAAAAGAGTATTATTTTTCGTCACTAAATATCACAATCTCCATGAAAAAACTTTTACTCGTTATCACCACTGTTTTGTTGGCGTTAACAACCCATGCACAGAACTTCCCCGAAACGCAATATATTGATAGCGAGATGCAATTAACCAAATATGATAAAGATACCAGTGCGCATGCGGTAGTATTAAAAGAATTTGGAAAAGCCTGGATAAGCAGCAACGACAATATGCCGCTTATTTATGAGTACCACGTTAAAATAAAAATTTTTGATAGCAAAGCATTTAACCAGGGTAACGTTAGTGTGAGGTTATACCATGGCGACAATGATAGTTTTGAAACCATCAGAGATATTAAAGGTGTTACTTTTTACAAGGACGATAATGGTATGATACAGAAGGCCGAGCTCGATCCTAAAAAAGTATACCGGGAAACGATCAATAAGCATCACGAATTAGTGAAGTTTGCATTACCCAATTTACGCGACGGCTGCATTATCGAGTATTCATACGTAACGGAATCACCCTATCGCTTTAACTTTCACAGCTGGGACTTTCAATCTGATATACCAAAAATGTATTCGGAGTACGAAGCCCACATCCCTGCTATTTACGAATATAACATATCCTTACGAGGCTTTTTGAAACTTACCAAAAGTGTATTAGACCTGGAACGGGAATGTTTTAGCTATTACGGTGTTAAGGCTGATTGCACTAAAGCTATTTACGCCATGGAAAATGTACCTGCCTTTGTTGAAGAAGCACACATGACCTCGCCCGCCAATTATCTCTCGGCGGTATATTTTGAACTGGCCGCCATGACCAAGCAAAATGGTATTAAAGAAAAAATAACACAAGAGTGGGGCAGCATTGACAGGGAACTAAAGGCCAATGATTCGTTTGGGAGCCAGATGAAACGCCGCGACTTGTTAAAAGACCACCTGCCTCCTTCTATTTTAATCCTGACGGATACCCTGAGTAAAGCGAAAGCAGTATACGCTTATCTGCAAAAATGGTTCAAGTGGAACAAAATGAGGGGAATTTACAGCGAAGACGGTTTAAAGAAAGCCCTGGATAACCACTCGGCCAATGTGGCGGATATCAATCTTTCGCTTGTGGCTGCTTTAGCTGCCGTGGGGATAAATGCAGAAGCTGTGGTGCTATCAACCCGCGACAATGGCCTGGTTAACAAACTATTCCCGGTGGTGAGCGATTTCGACTATGTAATAGCCAGGGTTAACATTGGTAACAAGCCCTACCTTTTAGATGCTACAGACCCGGTGCTGGCCTTCGGCATGCTGCCTCTGCGTTGTATTAACGACCAGGGACGGGTGATGAGTTTAAACAAACCATCGTACTGGATAGACCTGGTTGAAAATCAAAAATCAACCAGAACATCGTCACTCGACCTAACCTTACAGCCCGATGGTAAAATAAAAGGCACCATCAACACTTATTACGTTGGTTACGCAGCTTATGAAAAGCGACTGGCCATTAAAAAATTTAATTCGGCAGATGAATATATTGAAAACCTGGACGAAAAAAACAACCGGATTAAAATAGTAAAATCAGAAATATTGAACCTGGATAGCCTCGACCTGCCATTGAGTGAGAAACTGGAAGTGGTAATGGATGGTTATAAAAATCTTGATGGCGGTAATTTTACTTTTAACCCGGCTTTTTGGGACCTGGAAACTGAAAACCCCTTTAAATTAACCGAAAGGAATTATCCCGTTGACCTGGGCTCAACAATTGACCATAGGCTAAGCCTGCTCTTTCATTTTCCGGAGAATTTTACGGTAAGCCAGCAACCTAACCCAGTCGGCATAGCGCTTCCTAATAAGGCTGGCAGATTTATAACCAGCATCGAGGTGAGCGGTAATACGATAAGTTATTCGCAAGTAGAGCAGCTTAACAAAGCCATCTATACCCCGGAAGAATATCCGTATTTAAAAGAGCTCTTCAACAAGATCATCCAAAACCAAAAGGCAAACATTGTATTTAAGAAAAACCCATGAGATTTTTTTATTTAATGCTTTTACTGCTGGCCTTAGCCACAACCAGTAAGGCACAGCAAAACTATGATGTAAGCCTGATACCGAAGGAGCTTTTATCACACGCGAGCGCGGTAATTAGAAACGATGAAACCACTTACGAGGTAAAGGATCTGAATAACGTTATCCTTCGTTGTAAGGAAACGGTAACGGTGTTAAACAAAAACGGGGATAACGAGGCTCAAATCACAGTGTGGCATAATCGCCGCAGGCAAATTCACTATATTAAAGGCGCGGTTTACAACGAGTTTGGCAAACTGATGGGCAAATTTGCCGAACGCGATTTTGAAGACCGCAACGTGGCAGATGGATTTTCGCTTTTTGACGACGACAAGATCAAACATTTTAAACCGGCGGTAACCAACTACCCCTACACAGTAGATTACGAATACGAAATTACCTGCAAGCAATCGCTCTTTTTCTCAGACTGGTACCCGGGCCAATCCGTTGGCACCTCGGTTGAGCATAGTAGCTATAAGGTAACCTGTAAGCCCGATTTCAACATCCGCTATAAAGAGATCAACTTTGCGGGTAAGGTGGCAACTACCGAGGCACAGGGTCTTAAAACTTATACATGGGAGATTAACAACCTGAAAGCCTTGCGCGATGAACCCTACAGCCCCACTCACGAAAAATTATTGACTTCGGTAAAAATAGCGCCCGAAAAATTTAGTTATGAAGGCGTGCCAGGATCATTCACCAACTGGAACGAGTATGGAAAATGGATGTACGACAGGTTATTAAAAAACCGGCGCGAAATACCTTTACAAACAGCCGAACATATTAAGGAGCTATCTAAAGACATTAGCGACCCTAAATTAAAAGCCAAGGCTATTTACGAGTACATGCAGCAAAAAACGCGTTATGTAAGCGTGCAAATAGGCATAGGCGGCTATCAGCCTTTTTTAGCAAGCGATGTTGACCAACTGAGTTATGGCGATTGTAAGGCATTGGTTAATTATACACAAAGTTTATTAAGCGTTGCGGGCATTGATTCTTATTATGTATTGGTGAGGTCTGGCAGCCGGAAAGAAAGTGCTTTGCCCGATTTTGCCAGCATGAACCAGTTTGACCATGTGATACTTTGCCTTCCGTTTAAAAACGATACCACCTGGCTGGAATGTACCAGCAAACAAATACCCTTTGGCTACCTGGGCGATTTTACCGACGACCGTAACGTAGTAGCCTGCACACCGGAGGGCGGCAAGCTGATGCATACCCCTGTTTATAAAACAGCGGATAATAAACAAACCCGCAAAGGCACATTCAGCCTCAGCGGCGATGGCGACCTAACCGGAGATATGGCAACCCGCTTTGAAGGCTCGCAATATGAAAACAGGGAAGAACTGGTAAACGAGGCCCGGCAGGAGCAGATTAAAACGCTGAAGGAAATATATCCCATTGAGAACCTCAACATACAAAGCTTTGAACTGAAACAGGATAAAAGCTTAAAACCTGTTACCACCGAAAGCATTAAATTGGAGGCACGTGATTACATTGCCAAAAATGGCGACCGGCTTTTCTTTTCACCTAACATGGCCAGCCGGTATATCAAGCCTATTAAAGATGTAACCAACCGTACAAACGCGGTTTATATTAACAGAGGCTATACAGATCAGGACGAAATTAGCTATACCTTGCCCGAAGGATACAAGGTATCAACCGTGCCCCTTAATATTACCATTGATAAGCCTTTTGGAAAATACCGCGCAAGCACGCAAGTTATTGATAACAAATTGGTTTATAAACGCAGGCTGCAAATAAACGACGGCACCTACAGTAAAGATTTATACCAGGACCTGGTAGATTTTTACCAGCAGGTTTTTGAAGCCGACCGCTACACCATGACCATGGAGAAAAAATAGTTTTAACTTTTAAAATAGCTTACAATAATAATCCCCAGTATAATACCAACAATCATGATCACGTAGAGCATAATCTCGTTACCGGCAAATTTTTTATACTTTGTCCAAAAGGAGTAATCTTGTTTCTGATCGGCCATGGCGCAAAGTTACTGAAAATGTGTGGGACGCAAACAAGGATGACGTTTGAAACTTCATGATCTTCTCCGGTGCAGAGGGAAAGCGCGCAAAAGCCCCACTGCACGGCGGGCCGGGAGCTGGCCTGTGGGCGGGAGGATCGGCCCGATATGCTGCATACTTATCGCGCGCAAAAGGTCCCTCCTCACGTCGGGATGACATGATGGAGAGAAATTTAACATTGATAATCAATAACTTAACAACACTTCATTATAAGTAACGGACCCGACCAACCGAAAAAAAATAGGGATGACGTTTGAACCTCGCAGACTATTAGGTGCAGAAAGAAAAGTGCGCAAAGGCCTGACTGCACGCCGGGCCGGGCTTGGCCTGTGGGTGGAAGGATCGGGCAGTCTTGATTTTTTTGGTTACTTTTTGTATCAAGACAAAACTGCGTAGCAATCATTCACACCAAGAACAAACACAAGTGAATAACGTGACAAGCCCCTTCCCGCGGCGATTGAGCGGGACGATGTTGTCAGTTAAGAATACTGGTTATTAACGCACAAAACATCGCATTGATAACCAAAGATTTACGAAGACACCATCATAAACTGTAATTCATTGATTTGTTTTTCATCAGAAAAGCAGCAAAACAAAATTACGGCTTCAAATTCCACCGGATAAACTAAAAATATTTCACCCACACTATTCGTCATAAAACCAACTAACAACGTGGAATTGAAGTAGCGATAGGCCCTATCAAAATCTAACATTTAAAGATGCGAAAATATGCTACTGCACCGATGCAATAACAGAACCACAGCGTGAAAAATATTTATAAGTGTAAGGGTCGTGCAGTTTAATGATGATCACGCCTTTGGAGGTGCTGGCATGTACCACATAATCATTTTGCAGGTACACGCCCACGTGGCTAAACTTTTTACCATCATAATCCCAGAATACCAGGTCGCCTTCTTGTAACTGGTTTTCATATTTCCGTTTAATTACCGTTACCTGCTGGCTTGTCATCCGCGGAAGCGTAATTCCGTATACTTGCTGCTGTAACTGGTAAACAAAACCAGAGCAATCCGTTCCGCTTTTATCCATGCCGCCAAAATGATAGGGAGTGCCCATCCAGTCGTCAATAAAAGCATACAGGCGCCCGTTCTGAATTTCATCTTTACTTACGCCCATCATTTCAGAATATTTAGCGGCGATAGATTTATCGGCCTTTACCAGCTCTCCGGGCCTGCCCTTCAAAGCAGCTTTCCGCGAATGGCACGATGATAAAACCACCGGAGTAAGTAAAACCAGAATAATAAAATACAGGTTCCGTTTTATATTCATAACCTAAATTTAGGGCTTATGCCTTAACGAATATAGCAGATGTTGTCAACATATCAACATCGGAGGCCCCCCAGCCCCCTAAAGGGGGAGTTTTTGAATAGCATGAACGGTTGATTTTTTTGCTCCCCCTTTAGGGGGCTGGGGGGCCCTAACTTTTAATTACCCTTTGTATCTCATCGAGCTTCATCAGCGCTTCGATGGGGGTAAGCGTATTTACCTCAAGGTTGTTGAGCATATCGCGGATTTTTACCAATACCGGATCATCAATACTAAACATTTGCATCTGTACTGCCTGTTTCTGTACCTTTTTAATACTCTCTTTAATACTCTCGCCCCCTGTACGTTCAGCTTCCAGCTTTTTTAAAATTTCGTTGGCACGGCTCAATACCCGCGGCGGCATACCGGCCAGCTTGGCCACGTGGATCCCGAAACTGTGTTCGCTGCCGCCCGGAACCAGCTTACGCAGGAAGATGATTTTATGCCCAACCTCTTTAACAGTAACATTAAAGTTTTTAATACGATGGAAGCTATTGGTGAGCTCGTTCAGCTCGTGGTAGTGGGTAGCGAATAATGTTTTGGCTTTGGCCGATGGATGATTATGCAGATACTCGGCAATGGCCCAGGCAATGGAGATACCATCATAGGTGGATGTGCCACGGCCAATTTCATCCAGTAAGATCAGGCTCCTGTCGGATAAGTTATTGAGGATGCTGGCCGTTTCGTTCATCTCCACCATAAAGGTTGATTCGCCCGACGATAAATTATCGGACGCCCCTACCCTCGTAAATATCTTGTCCACCAAACCTACGGTAGCCTCTTTAGCGGGCACAAAGCTCCCCATCTGTGCCATTAACACAATTAAGCCGGTTTGCCTTAACAGGGCCGATTTACCGGCCATATTGGGCCCGGTAATGATGATGATCTGCTGCGAATCCGAATCCAGGTATACATCGTTGGTGATGTACTCCTCCCCTAATGGTAAATTTTTCTCAATCACCGGGTGGCGGCCACCTTTAATATCAATGATGCTACCTTCGTTAATGTCCGGCTTTACATAGTAGTTTTTGATGGCAATGGTAGCAAAATTGAGCAATACATCCAGCTGCGCCACCAATTGCGCGTTTAACTGTATGGGCTTAATATATTGCGTGAGCTCATAAAGCAACTCATTATACAGTCGGGTTTCCAAAGCCAGTATTTTTTCTTCGGCACCTAATATCTGCTCCTCGTACTCTTTTAGCTCGGGCGTAATATAACGCTCAGCATTCACCAGCGTTTGCTTGCGGATCCACTCGGTGGGCACTTTATCCTTATGGGCATTGCTTACTTCCAGGTAATAGCCAAATACGTTATTAAAAGCCACTTTAAGCGATGGTATACGGGTAATTTCGGCTTCGCGTTTCTGTATTTCAAGCAGATAGCCTTTGCCGCCAAATGCTATCTTACGCAGGCGGTCCAACTCCTCGTTAATACCCTCGGCAATCACACCGCCTTTGATAATCATCACCGGCGGATCGGCCTGCAACTCCTTTTCAATCTTTTCGCGGATGAGCACACAGGGGTTCAGCTGCTCGCCAATGGTTCTCAACGCGGCACTCTCGCTTTGGCTGCAAATGCCTTTTATTACATTGGTAGCTGCCAGGGCTTTTTTGAGCTGAACAACTTCGCGCGGGTTGGCTTTTTGCAGGCCTATTTTGGATATCAAGCGCTCCAGATCGCCAATCTGGCGGATCTGCTGTTTCAGCTCTTCTTTGAGCTCCTCGTGCGCTATCAGGTATTCAACAACGTTCAGCCTGTCTTCAATCGGTTTTCGCTCTTTCAGTGGCATTACAATCCAGCGGCGCAGCATCCGCGCTCCCATGGGCGAGCAGGTATGGTCGAGCACATCAACCAGGGTAACCGCGTTATCATTATGCGAGCCTATCAGTTCGAGGTTACGGATGCTGAACCTATCTAACCACAGATATTTCTCCTCCTCAATCCTGCCGATGGCAGAAATATGCTGCAGGTTTTTATGCTCGGTTTCGTTTAAATAATGCAGCGCCACGCCCGCGGCTACAATGCCCAGGTTCAGTTTTTCGATACCAAAGCCTTTTAATGATTTTACCTCGAAATGCTTTAACAAGGTTTCTGTGGCATAGTCGCCGGTATAGGGCCATTCGTCAAGTGCGTAGGTATAAAAGCGGTCGCCAAAGGTTTCTTTAAAACTGGCATTCCTGTTTTTGGGGAAAATCACCTCGCTGGGGCTAAAACTTTGCAACAGTTTGTCAATATAATCGCTGTTGCCCTGTGCGGTTAAAAATTCGCCGGTTGATATGTCCAGCAAGGCGATGCCAATTGTATTTTTCTCGAAATACAGCGAAGCCAGGTAATTATTACTTTTTTGCTGAACGATATTGTCGCCATAAGCCACGCCGGGAGTTACCAACTCGGTAACGCCACGCTTAACAATGGTTTTAGTGGTTTTTGGATCTTCTAACTGATCGCAAATGGCTACCCGCTGCCCGGCCCGTACCAACTTGGGCAAATAAGTATCCAGCGAATGGTGCGGAAAGCCAGCCAGTTCGATGTGTGTAGCAGCGCCATTGGCGCGCTTAGTTAATACAATGCCTAATATACCCGATGCCTTGATAGCATCTTCGCCAAAAGTTTCGTAAAAATCGCCTACGCGGAACAGCAGCAACGCACCCGGATGTTTTGCCTTTATCGTATTGTACTGCTGCATTAAAGGCGTTTCCTTAATAGCGGTATGTGCCAAATTATATCTCCTGAATTATTAAAACGGTAAAGTTAAACGATTGCTACCGAATTGGCGGTGGTGTTGAAAAAATTACCTTTTGTTAATATTATTTTCACAAAACTTAACTTACCAAGCAGCTATAAACCCTCTTTTACTTATTAAGCAAAAGGCAACAAACCTTTCAGGTTCCTTTTTTTTAAAGGCCAAGCGTCGGGGCTACCTCATCCCCCTAAAAGCATCGCGAAGTACCTAACTTTCAGCAACACATTTTGATATCAAAAATGCCATCAAACTGCAATATCGTTAATGTAAATTAAATGAAAAAGTGACTAACATCATAAACTTATATGACTAATATTCAATCCATTAAATAATCAACCAAGTACTTTTATATCAATAAAGGCATCAAAATCAAAACTAAAAATTTCAACAAGCCAATCAAAATAGGTAACCAAATTTGTATATTTAGATCGCAATCAAACATCACATTTCAACAAATTATCCATCATGGAAAACACCACAGCAACGCGGGTTAATGTTCAGGAAGAGCCTTATCTACAGCAAATTTACATCGAAACAGGCCATTGGTTAAACGATATGTCGTTTTACGATGATGAAATCCGTTTCCTTAAAGCCGTGCTCGACAAATACTTTATTTTGTTGCTTAGCGATGAGCATGTAAACCGTGTACAATTGATCAGCGCCCATCTTGGTAAAACAGACGTGATTAAAAGCCTGATTAAGGACGAAATATTAAAGCATCGCGAAAACCTGGATGCGACATTGAAAAACAGCGTGCCCAACCGCGAGGATTTTTTAGCGTTGGAACATACCCGCCTGCGTGATGAGTTGACAGAAATGACCAGGAACTTTAAAGACGTTAAACACGAAATTTTTAAGATAAGCGAAGTGGCTATCAAAAGCGAGAAGCTTAGCAATTTAGCCTAAGCAATATACATCCAAACAAAATGCCCGGTATTCTGACAGATGCCGGGCATTTTGTTTATATAGTAAATGGATATCACTCAGTAAAAAAAGTTTAATTTATTGATATTCGATAAATATTTTACTATTATCAATAATTAATCATTCCTTTGTGATACAAACCAACACGATTAATTATTAAACAAACTGATCAGATGAAAATCGAATTAAACACTAACCTGCTGGTTAATATCGTCATCATTATGTACGCAATTTTTGTCGCATCTACCTTTGCAATGTTATACACCTGGGGCAGTGTTAAAGGTACAGCCAGCAGCGACGAAACAAGCAGTTGGATTGAAAATTTAAAATCTATAGATGAACAACTACCCGACAGTATCCCTTATCGCAAATACCTCCAGCTCAGGGACAGCATCAAGATGGTTCGCGCGTTAAAAAACGGCTATAATCTGGCCGGTGGAAGCGCCCAAATTGGATACATCATTGGCACCTACGATAGTTATCTTTTTTGTGATACCTGCACCTTAAAGGGATACTGGCATAAGGTGTTTGATACTAAAGATAAACCCATGCAATATTATATCATTTTACCTGGTTGGAAATTAAAAGCAGCCAAAAGCAACTTGCTGTCTCCCGATTCTGTTATCTTCTATGTAGAAAACAACAAAGCCTACATCCGCAAGTTAGTAACAGACTCAGTGATAAAAACCAAAACCGGGGCCATCAATACGCATCTGCACGAGGTGGATGAGCCTGTTAAATTTAGATACAATCAAAAATGCCTGATGATTCCGGTGAGTAAGTTCACAAAAAACCTATTGGATAAAGTACTGACGGGCTGCGGCATCTTGTTCGGTTTATACCTGCTTTATTTAGTTGCCGCTTTTTTGAAATTTATTATTGACCTTTCAAAAGGTCTTTCGTTTACCACAAACAATATATTTCGATTGAAGCTTATCGCTGCCAGTTTACTGATTTATCCGGTAGGTATGATATGCCTTGTTTTAATCATGAGGTTAATATTCCATCAGTATTTTACAGCCGATGTTGTATTGAATAATGAGATTTGGAGCAGCTTATGGAAAATTATAGGCTTAGGAATTATATTTTTGCTGTTGTTCCGTGCTTTCAGGCAGGGGAAGCTTTTAAAAGAAGAACAGGACTTAACCGTTTAGCCATGCCGATAGTAGTTAATTTAGATGTGATGATGGCCCGGCGAAAAATGTCGTTAACGGAACTGAGCGAAAAAGTGGGCATTACTATGGCCAACTTATCCATCCTGAAAACAGGTAAGGCCAAGGCTGTGCGACTGGAAACCCTGGAAGCGATATGCCGGGTTTTAAACTGCCAGCCCGGTGATATATTTGAATTTGTAGCCGAGTAAATGTACAACAGCTTAATTGAACACATCAACAAATTTGCACAGCTAAATGCAGAAGAAGCTGAATTGATTACCAAATCCGTCAGCTTAAAAATCATTAAAAAAAAGGATTTTTTATTAAAGCCCGGTCAGGTTTGCAAATCCAATTACTTTGTAATTAAAGGCTGTTTGCGGCTATATTTTATTAACCGTAAAGAAACCGAGCATATTACCCAGTTTGCCATCGAAAACTGGTGGATAACCGATCAGGATAGTTTTGACCATCAGCTCCCATCAGATAATTACCTCCAGGCGGTTGAAAACACCACAGTTATTGTTCTGGAGAAGGCGGTGCTGGATGATCTTTTTATCCGTGTGCCCCAGTTGGAACGTTATTTCCGCCTAATTTTACAAATGGTTTATACCGCTTGGCAACGGCGCATTAAATATATTTATAACCAAACCGACGAAGAACGCTACCGCCTATTTAGCCAGCGCTTCCCTGAGTTTATGCAACGTGTACCTCAATACATGATTGCCTCGTACCTGGGTTTTACGCCGCAGTTTTTAAGTAAGATAAGGGCGAAGAAGTGAGTTTTTTTTTGGTAGGTGGTCCATAGTCCATAGTCGATGGTCCATAGCGAGGACTGTTTATAGAAAGATGTATGTTATGGTTGGCCGATGCTCTAAATTAAGAATACTGATTATTTAATGCAAAAAGACGTATTGACAATCTGTGCAACTGATATGCTGCATACTTACGGCGCGCAAAAGGTCCCTCGTACCTCGGGATGGCATAATGGAGAGAAATTCAACATTGACAATCAACAAATTAACAGAACATCATTATAATTTATAATATCGCAGTTAAAATCCCATGGACTATCAACCATGGACCATCGACTATGGACCATGGACTAAAACTCCATTTCTTAATCCTGATTCATTTTTTCTGCCCCTGCTATTGCTCAACTTTGTTTCAACAAAACAGAAAATATCATGAGCAACAGAATTAACATTGCTAAACTTGAACCAGCCGCTTACCAGGCGATGATGGGTTTAGAAAACTACCTTGGCCATACCTCCCTTAAGCCGGCCCATAAAGAGTTAATTAAAATAAGAGCATCGCAAATTAACGGCTGTGCGTATTGCATCAACATGCACACCAGGGAAGCACGCCACGCAGGCGAAACCGAGCAACGCATTTACGCCCTGAGCGCCTGGCGCGATGCCCCGTACTTTAGCGAGGAAGAAGAAGCTATACTGGCCCTTACCGAAGAGGTTACACTGATTACCCAAAGAGTATCTGACGAAACCTACCTGCGGGCGGCAAGTCTTTTCGATGAGCATTACCTGGCGCAAATTATCATGGCCATTGTGGCCATCAATGCCTGGAACAGGATCAGCGTAAGCACCCGGCTTGAACCTGAAAAATAAATAGTTAAACACATAGCAGGCCCTAACTCCTGCTATGTGTTTTATCAAAAATACTGGCACGATATATGACCTCTACCAGGGCATGAAACCTTCCATCAAAAGAACGTCAGACTTTGTAAAGCATAACCTTGAAAACCTCTCGCACGAGGGGTTTAAAAAGATATTTGATAACATTAACCTTTACGGGATTAAAAAAAGTGTTGACCGTAGAGGGATAGACGGCTTTATTAACCATTGTGCCAGGCTGGCAGCCGGAACCGGTGTTTTAGCGGGCAGCGGCGGGGCGTTAACCATGATAGCCAGCATCCCCATAGATGTGGTTAACAACATCACCCAGCAATTCAGGGTAACGCTGGCCATTATATACCATAACCGGGGCACCTACCAAATTACCTTTGAAGAATTTATGGCCATTGTGGCTACATCAATGAAGGTGGAAGCCGGCATGGCCATTACCAAAACAATGCTCGAAGAAATTGCCGAAAAACTTTTACTCAAAATGGGCTCTAAAACCGCAGGCCGGTTAATACCCGTATTTGGCGCCGTTATTGGCGGCTCTGCCAATTACCTATTTATCAAAGGCGTAGCCGAATCGGTTAAACGGCTGGGGCTGGGTTACCAGGTTGAGTAAATGACGCCTTAATTTTTTTACACTTTTAAATCCTTCGCCCTTGCCAATATTATTGTAACAATCGCCATTCTTATTTATCTTAGGTTTAGTATAAAATCTACACCAAAATAAAGATCGCTAAATATCATCAAGTTATGGATTATTCGTTAATTACCACCAGCATCAGTTTAGAAGGTTATAAAGTTGTTAAAAACTTAGGCGTTGTACGTGGCATCACGGTGCGCAGCCGGAGCGTTGTAGGCAATGTAGCAGGTAGTATACAATCGTTGTTTGGCGGCAGGCTATCCATCTACGTGGAGCTTTGCGAACGTGCCCGCGAAGAAGCATTTCAATTATTAATACAGCATGCCGAAGAAAGAGGCGCCAATGCCATCATCAACGTGCGGTACGATGCCAACGAAATTATGAACGGCATAACCGAGGTACTGGCTTATGGTACAGCCGTATTTGTAGAGAAAGTATAAGAAAAGGCAGCGAAACACTTTAGCCGCAAGGCTTGGTTGTTAGATATTTTTTAAACTAAATACGTTAACTGCTGTTCAGGGTATAAAGCAACCTGTGTATGAAAGTTCTGAGCCTGTTTTTATTTTTAATGCTGACGCTGATTTGCTCCCATAACCTATCGGCCCAGGCGATACAAACCCAAACACCAGATACCTCGAGGCAAAATATATACCTGGTACACTTCCCCAAAGGAAAACAGCGGGTTAATGTAGGCGCATATATGCTGGGCCTGGCACATCCGGTAACCTTTATTGTAAAAGTAAAGCATGGCAAAACGTTAAATGCATCCATCAGGGAACTGAGCGACAAAGGCAATATCCGCATCAATCAAATTATTATGCCTGATGGATCCTCCGATGGGCCGTTTTCCAAAACCGTAAAATATCCCATTCAACATAAAGGCACCTATAAAATAATAGCCGGCGGCAGCAATATGCAGGGCGACGACTGGAAGGGCGCCTTTAACATGCGGATCAGCATTCAGTAATTGATGCTGAAAAAAGCAAAACAGAGCCCAACGATAGTAAATAGTTTTAAACCAGAATGCTCTATTTTTGTTACTTGTATTACAACATTAATATCGCCTATAATATATTTAGCTTATGTACAAATTAATTCGTACATTTGCGCCCTAAAAATCTTTTTTTTACAACATGAAATTATCCCAGTTTAAATTCAATTTACCAGAGTCGTTAGTGGCTCATTCGCCGTCAGAAAACCGCGATGAGTCCCGTTTATTGGTTTTACACCGTGATTCAGGAAAAATTGAACATAAAATATTTAAGGATGTTCTGAATTATTTTGACGATAAAGATGTAATGATCATCAATAACACAAAGGTTTTTCCTGCCCGTTTATACGGCAACAAAGAAAAAACCGGAGCTACTATTGAGGTATTTTTATTACGCGAACTGAATAAAGAATTACGCTTATGGGATGTTTTGGTTGACCCTGCCCGTAAAATACGCGTAGGCAATAAACTTTATTTCGGCGATGATGACCTGCTGATTGCCGAGGTTGTTGATAATACTACATCCCGTGGCCGTACCATCCGCTTTTTGTTTGACGGCACCGACGAAGAATTTAGACGCAATGTTGAAATTTTAGGAGAAACACCACTACCTAAATACATTAAGCGTAAAGCTACCGAAGAAGATAAAGAACGTTACCAAACCATATTTGCTAAAAACGAAGGTGCAGTTGCAGCACCTACTGCAGGTTTACACTTTAGCCGCGAGTTAATGAAGCGCCTTGAATTAAAAGGTGTTGAATTTGCCGAAGTTACCCTGCATGTTGGCTTAGGTACCTTCCGCACGGTTGAGGTTGAAGACCTTACCAAACATAAAATGGACTCGGAGCAGTTTATTATCGAACAAAAGCAAGCCGACATCGTAAACCGGGGCATTGAAAACAAAAAACGTATTTGCGCCGTTGGCACAACCTCCATGCGTACCATCGAATCGGCAGTATCTGCCAACAAAACATTAAAGGCCGCTAACGATTGGACAAGCAAGTTCATCTTCCCTCCATACGATTTCAGCATAGCCAACAGCATGATTACCAATTTCCATACACCTGAGTCAACTTTATTAATGATGATTTGCGCTTTCGGCGGATATGAAAACGTAATGAACGCTTACGAAGTTGCTGTTAAAGAAAAATATCGCTTTTACAGCTACGGCGACGCGATGATGATTATTTAAGATTTGAGTATTGAGATTTGCGTAGTGCGTATCGAGATAAGAAATTATTGAACCAAGCAGCAATGAGTATTGAGATCCGCGTATTGCGTATTGAGATAAGAAATTATTGAACCGAGCAGCAATACGCATTGAAGTGGGAAATAACTGAACTAAGCAATTGTGACAGAAAATAATCGCACTACGCAATACTCACTACGCAATACCCATCATTACGCCATCATTGTAGCCGGTGGATCGGGCAGCCGGATGAAATCGGCACTGCCTAAGCAATTTTTGTTACTCAATGGCAAACCGGTGTTAATGTACACCATCGAAGCTTTTTACAATTGCGACGTTCAACCTGCCATCATTATTGTTTTGCCGGCAGATTATCACGCTTATTGGCAACAGCTCTGTAAAGATCACGATTTCAGAATACCACACCACTTGGTTAATGGCGGCGAAACCCGCTTCCATTCTGTTAAAAACGGACTGGACCTGATTGAAGATGCCGACGCTGTGATTGCTATTCACGATGCAGTAAGGCCCTTGACAGATTTATCCACCATTGCCTACTCTTTCCGTTATGCGGAGCAGCATGGCAATGCTATCGTGGCCGTACAAAGCCGCGATTCCATCAGGCAATTAAAAAACACGGTATCTACAGCTTTACTGCGAGATGAGATCTACCTGGTACAAACACCTCAAACCTTTCAATCCGCTTTATTAAAAGAAGCCTACCGGCAAGATTACCAGGCCGATTTTACCGATGATGCCAGCGTTGTAGAGCGCTTAGGCGTTAATATCCACATGATACCCGGAAATTATACCAATATCAAAATCACCTTTCCCGAAGATATCGCCGTTGCCGAAATGCTTTTAAAGCAAAAAAGCCACTAAAAGTGGCTTAAGTTGATTTTTAATATCAAAAATCAGGCTCTGCGTATTACACCCAGCAGAAGTGCGATAATGGCTATAACCAATAAAATGTGAATAAGGCTACCTGCCGAATAAACAAATGCTCCAAGTGCCCATCCTATAATCAGGATGACAGCTATAATATACAATAGACTTCTCATGATGGTATTTTTATTTTTTTAGTTTGATTGATTAATATATTCGGATAATAACCAAAACCATTCCAAAATGCCATCACAAAATCTTATAAAAAAAATAAAGGCACCTGCTTGGCGCAAGTGCCTTTAAATTAAATCAAATTTGCTTTTTATGTTCTAAACTTAACAAAAAGTTTATTTAATTAACAAATTCAACCAATCAATATTCATCCTCATTAAAAAAGAAATCATCTTTTGTAGGGTAATCAGGCCATATTTCCTCTATATTTTCATACGGCTCGCCGTCATCTTCCAATGCCTGCAGGTTTTCAATAACCTCCACGGGCGCGCCCGACCGTATAGCATAATCAATTAACTCATCTTTAGTTGCGGGCCATGGTGCATCTTCTAAATGCGAGGCTAATTCAAGTGTCCAATACATATTTTTAAACGTTTTTCTGTAAATCTATACTTTTGCAAAAGTATAATATTTTTAAATTGATTATCAAATTATTTTTTCATCAATTTTAATCAAATTATTACACCCAATTAAAATACTGATAATTAACAAACTACAACAATTTATATGGTGTTAAACCCGGGGTATCCATACGCTTTCGGCAATTTGTTGCTCATTCCCTACCTTCCGCGACAGCGTAAATAAGTAATCGCTCAACCTGTTTAAATAGATCACCACCTTCTCTTCAACAAAACTATTCTCGCCGAGTTGAACGGATAAGCGTTCGGCCCTGCGGCATACACACCTCGCAATATGGCAAAAAGATACCGCATTACTACCTCCCGGCAAAATAAAATGACGCAGCGCGGGTAATTCATTGTCCATGCGGTCAATCTCCTTTTCGAGCAATTCAATATCCTCATCGTGGAGGTCGGGTATTTTCATTTTCGACTTGTCCGGATCTGACGCCAGGCTGGCACCGATGGTAAACAAACGATCCTGCACTTCTTTTAAAATTACCCGGTGAGCCTCTGCAATGTCCTGATAGCGTATTAAACCGATATATGAGTTTAACTCATCCACAGTTCCGTAACTCTCAATCCTTAAGTGGTGCTTGGGTACCCGGGTACCACCAATTAACGATGTAAGGCCCTTGTCGCCGGTTTTGGTATAGATCTTCATGCTGATACAAATAAAAATTATTTCAGGATGTTTTTATCAGGTGTTAATAATTTTTTTTTGCAATATTGACTGAAAATTTGTTCCCTGATTATCAACACCCTATATCTTTATAAGTAAAAACCCGGTAAACCCCAAAAAAACAGGAATACCGTTTGAAAAGCATCTTAAACTATGTCATTGAGGAACCCACCGGGCCTCACCCCGTAAAAAACAGGGATGACGTTTTAACCTGACAGATTTTTTGGTGCAGAGGCAAAAGCGGGCAAAGGCCCGACTGCACGCCGGGCCGGGAGCTGGCCCGTGGGCGGAAGGATCGGGCAGTCTTGACGTTATTCACCTTTTGTTTGTTTTTTCAAGGTGTTCATGAGCTCCCTTCGGTCGGTATTTGGTTCTTTTTGTGTCAAGACAAAATTGCGATAGCAATCATTCACACCAAAAACAAACACAAGTGAATAACGAACAAGCCCCTTCCCGCGGCGTTTGAGCGGGCCGATATTGTAGATTAAGAATACTGATTATTGGAGCAAACATAGCACGTGCGCCCAATATGCTGCACACTTATCGCGCGCAAAAGATCCCTCTTCCCGCCGGGATGACATAATGGAGAGAAATTCACACTGACAGTCAACAACTTACTAAAACATCAAACCAACTATAATTTTCTGATTTGCTTTTCATCAGAAAAACAACAAAGCAAATCAACTTATTCTATTAAAATTCCAGCGGACAAACAAAACTATTTTACCCACAACATTCGTCATAAAGCCAAAAATTTAAGCTCCTTTAATTTATATGCAATCCTCCTAAACATTTATGCCAACTACAACGTATTTAATCACAGTTAAACGTTAAGTTTGATAATGCTTGTCAATTTTAAAAAGCCAGCAATTAAATACACCCGCATAAAGCAAACCGCATGAAATACCTGATATCCTCTGCCAAATTCACTGTCTTACTATTAGCCGCGTGCACCTTACTGAGTTTTAAATGTGGCTCAAATGCGCCAGCCGAAAAAGTTGTTACCGCCGGTCCGCCGGTACCATCGTATTTTACAGAAAAAGATTTTAACGCCTTCTTCCCCATGCGCGATAAATTTTATACCTACAAGGCTTTTATGCAGGCTATTGCCGAGTTAGGCCAGATTAGGGTGAAGGTTGAAAAGCATGACGTATCGATCTATAAATTAACCAGAACGGATGCCAAAACAGGAAAATCAACCGTGATAAGGCAAGATGAAGACTGGAACGAACCCTGGGCACAAAAAAAACCGTACAGCACTTATGATGTGGTATATGCCACCTTTTGTGCCGAAAAGGATATATTGACCAACAAAAAAGAGTTAGCAGCCTTTTTTGCCCACATAGCGCACGAAACCCGCCACGGCGAAAACGGAAAATATAACGATGGCTTAATGTATACCCACGAGCTGAACACTACGCTACCCTATATTGCCGAGAATGATGACTACCCACCCGTGGCAGGCAAAAAATATTATGGCCGCGGGCCTGTGCAGTTAAGCTATAACGGCAACTACGGTTATGCATCGCACTGTATTTTTGGCGATAAAAAAGTACTACTTAACAACCCCGACCTGATTACTACCGATGCAGTGGTGGCCTTTAAAACTGCCATTTATTTTTGGATGACGCCCCAAGCCCTTAAACCAAGTGCGCATGATGTGATGATAGGCAAATGGAAGCCCAGTGCCGCGGACTTGGCCAAAGGAAGAAAACCCGGCTTTGGGATGACCATTAACATAATTAATGGCGAAGTGGAATGTAATAAAGGTGAAGCTGTTTACAGCATGAACGACAGGATTGGCTATTACCAATATTTTTTAAAACGAATGGCTGTTAAGGACGATAATTGCGCTTGCTCGTGCGGCAAGATGCAGCCCTACCTATAAACAATCACTTTGGTATGACCCTTTAAAATATAAAATAGCGTACCTTTAGCGTAGTAAATATATAATATGTCTAAAAAAGAACAAAGTCATTCTATCAAACAGGTACTTGAACAACTGGTACTGAACGTGTTTGAGCAGAATGGAAACCAACCACTAAACCACAAGCAGGTATCTGCCAAATTAAATATTCTTGAGCCCGAATCAAAAACTGTTATTCTGGAAATATTAAAGGAAGAAGCCTTTAAACAAGTATTAAAAGAAGTATCCCCCGGCAAATTCCAGCTATATGAATTAAAAACCTTTGTTGAAGGTAAAGTTGATTTAACCAATGATGGCTCGGCTTTTATTATTACCGAGGATGAATTTGAGAGCGATATTTTTGTTGCTCCGCGTAAGTTAAGAAATGCACTGCACGGCGACCGTGTTAAGGTTTACGTATATGCCAAAAGTAAGGGCAAACGTAAAGAGGGCGAAGTGATAGAAATTATCAAGCGCGCTAAAATGGAGTTTACAGGTATTGTAAAACTATCTGAGCGTTTTGCTTTTTTTGTGCCCGATGACCGTAAAATGCTTCATGATATTTTTATCCCCATCAATGATTTAAACGGAGCTAAAAATGGAGAAAAGGCCTTAGCCGAAATTACCGACTGGCCGCCGGAAGCTAAAAACCCCGTTGGCCGCATTAAAAATGTATTGGGCAAACAAGGAGAGAATGATACCGAGATGAACGCCATACTGGCCGAATACGGTTTCCCGCTATCCTTCCCGGCCGAAGTTGAGCATGATGCCGAAGCGATATCTGATATTATTACGCCCGAAGAAATTGCCAAACGCAAGGATTTCAGGGATGTGCTTACCTTTACGATAGACCCATTTGATGCCAAGGATTTTGATGATGCCTTGTCGTTTAAATACCTCGATAACGGCAACTACGAAATTGGTATTCACATTGCTGATGTTTCGCATTACATCATCCCCGATTCGCCACTGGATAAGGAAGCTTTTGAGCGCGGCACCTCAGTTTATCTGGTTGACCGTGTAATACCGATGCTGCCGGAACGGCTATCCAACGGGCTATGCTCGCTTCGCCCTAATGAAGATAAGCTTTGTTTTTCGGCCGTGTTTGAGCTTGATCAAAACGCATTTGTAATTAACGAGTGGTTTGGCAAAACAATTATCCACTCCAACAGGCGCTTTACCTATGAAGAAGTGCAGGAGATTATTGAGAACGGGGATGGAGAGTATATCAAGGAGATCACGATACTTAATCAACTGGCTTACCAACTGCGCGACCGCAAGTTTAAAAACGGCGCCATCAGCTTTGAAACAACCGAAGTTAAATTTAAGCTGGATGCAAGCGGCAAGCCTATAGGCGTGTATGTAAAAGAGCGCAAAGATGCCCACAAGCTCATTGAGGATTATATGTTGCTGGCCAACCGCAAGGTTGCCGAATTTGTGGCCAAAAAAGCTAAAGGAAAAAACAAGTATACCTTTGTTTACCGCTCGCACGATTCGCCCAAGCAAGAAACACTGGCTGGCTTTGCCCAGTTTGCGGCCAGGTTTGGGTACAAAATCAATACCAAATCCGACAAGGAAATTGCCCGCTCCCTCAACCATTTAATGGAAGATGTAGAAGGTAAAAAAGAGCAGAACGTGCTTACTCAGTTAGCCATACGCTCAATGGCGAAGGCCATTTATACTACAAAAAAAACCAGCCACTACGGCCTGGCATTTGATTATTATACGCACTTTACCTCCCCTATCAGGCGGTATCCCGACGTGATGGTGCACCGCTTGCTGCAACATTATTTGGATGGAGGCAAATCGGTTAATGCCGAGCAGTACGAAGTGCTTTGCGTACACAGCTCGCAAATGGAGAAAAAGGCAGCCGATGCGGAGCGCTCATCTGTTAAATACAAACAGGCCGAGTATCTTAAAGACCAGGTTGGCAATATCTTTAGCGGGATTATTTCGGGAGTTACCGAGTGGGGCATGTATGTGGAGATTATCGATAACAAATGCGAGGGCATGATACGCCTGCGCGATATATCAGATGATTTTTATACACTTGACGAGAAGAACTATGCCATCATCGGTCAGCGTAAAAAGAAAACTTACCGTTTGGGCGATGAAGTACAAATCAAAGTAAAAAGTGTTGATCTCACTAAGAAACAAATAGATTTTACGTTAATACAAGGTTAAACAGACTGTACAATTTTTCATAAAAAGAGGAATTGTACAGCCAATTGTTACTTTTGTTGAAAATATCAGGTTCCGGCCAGTTTTTATGCAGCAGATCCAGCAACTCCAGAATTCAATAAATCAATACATCAGTAATAAAAAATACGGAACTACACCCGTAGAGCTTTACGAGCCCATCTATTATATTATGGCATTAGGCGGCAAGCGCTTAAGGCCCTGCCTTTTATTAATGGCATGTGATATGTTTGGCGGCGATGTGCAACAAGCGCTGGCCCCTGCCCTGGCCATTGAGGTTTTCCATAATTTTACGCTGATGCACGATGATATTATGGATAAGGCTCCCCTGCGCCGCGGCAAACCCACCGTACACGAAAAATGGAACGCCAATGTGGCTATCCTGTCGGGCGATGTGATGATGGTAGAAGCCAACAAATTAATTATGCAGGTTGACGACCGGATATTACGCCCCGTACTGGATGTTTTTAACGACACCGCGGTAGGCGTTTGTGAAGGCCAGCAGATTGACATGAATTTTGAGACCCTAACTCATGTAACCATCGATGAATACATCAACATGATCAGGCTTAAAACGGCTGTGCTGGTTGCCGGAGCTTTAAAAATGGGGGCTCTGGTGGGTGGCGCAGATGATGCCGAAGCATCATTGCTTTATTCGTTTGGTGAACAGTTGGGCATCGCCTTCCAACTACAGGATGACATTTTGGACGTGTACGGCGACCCGAAAAAATTCGGTAAGCAGGTTGGCGGCGATATCATCTCCAATAAAAAAACTTACCTGCTGATTAAAGCCATGGAACTGGCGAAAGGTGAAACTTTAACCGAGTTAAATTACTGGATATCGGCCACCGAATTTAACGGAATTGAAAAGGTAACCGCGGTAAAAAACATCTATAATCAGCTCAATATCCGCGAACATGCCGAGGCCGAAATGAACCGCTATGCCGAACAGGCCATACTTAATTTCGAGAAGATCAATTTACCCAACGAGCGGAAAGTAATTTTAAAGGAATTTGCCGACATGCTTTTGGTTAGAGATTATTGATTGAAGGATTGATTTATTGAATGATTGATTGATTGATTTTGTTATTTCAAGACAAGGCATCCCCTCACCACCCTGTCATCCCGACCGTAGGGAGGGAACTTTTATGAGCGATAAGTCTACAGTTTACCAAATCCATGCAGAGAGATCTCTCCCTCCGAGATGACAAGTTGATTATGATTGTTCAATCATAATCCTACTCATCAACCACTGCAGTATCGCAAATATAAGTAGGCACAATGCCGGTGGCTGTAATACGTGTTTCGGCATCGGCGGCAAGGGTATTACCGGTAAACACAAGCACGGTATCCAAGCCGAATTTATTACCCCCTAAAATATCGGTATGCAGGGTATCACCCACCATCAGGATATCTTTTTTACCGATGGGCATTTTTTCGCGAACCAGGTCATAGGCAAACATAAACATCTGCGAATCGGGCTTGCCAAAACGGATAAACTTTTTACCCAATATATTCTCGAGCATGGTAGCCAGGCCGCCTATGGCAATGGATACATCGTTTACAGACAGCGGGTAAGCCAGGTCGGTATTGGCCACAATGGTGGGGATATTACGCCTGCGTAACAAGTTCACCGCTTTGTTAAGATCATGAAACCAGTTAAAACCCTCATCATCCAGCAATACCAGGGCATTCACCTGGTCAATATTGCTGTCGTCAATCATACTCACAGGCAAGGTATGCAAACCCGATGTTTCGATGTAATGGGCAGAATTTGATGTACCCAGGTAGGCTACAATACCATCGTGCACTTTAAGGTCCAGGTATTCTTTAGCCAGCATGCCCGACGAGATGATATGCCCGTATTTAATGGTAGGCAAACCTATTTTGTGGAACGAATCTGCCAGTTGGATGGGGCTGCGCGAAGCATCGTTGGTAACGATATAATACTTCTTTTTTTGTGAATCAAGGTAAGCGAAGGTTTTATCCATACCGGGTACCAGGCCCCTGTAATTTTTTATAACGCCAAAGGCGTCAAAAAATATAACTTTATATTGGTCAACTACGTCTTTAAAATTTTGTGTTTGGATCATCCGGGGAGGGTATTGAATTTAGTGTACGGCTATCTCATTTATACTCCGGGACTTCAATCCCAAGGGTATCAATTAATTTTTCGGCATCAAAACCGGTTTCTATAGAGGGCAGATAGATCTCAAAAGCTTCTGCTTGTAATTTTTCGGCATATTGGTGACTAAAAAAATACTGGCCATCCTTAATAACATAGTTTAAAATAAAAAAGCGGTAAGCCTCGCGTAAAAAGCGCAACTCGTCGGCAGTAAGCGGGTTAATCTGATGGTATTCTTTCAGGAAGATCATAAAACGGTCTTCCATCATGGGGTTAACCAGGTAACTGAATACGGTGCGGTCGCCTGCATCTGATACTACCCTGCTGAAAAAATAAAAGTCCATCATACGCGAACTCATCCGGAACCAATCATAATCCCATCGCGAAAATAGCTCCAGCTTATTATTTACCGAGAAATTGCCAATGTTCCAGTCGATAAAAACCGGTATGGTTTCAAAAGTACCGGCATTGTATTTTGTACGGTATTTTAAAAATTGCTCGCAGTGATACTCAATCACTTCGCCTTTGTCCAACGATCCAAACTTCATCGGGTTGGCATGGAGTTGCTCCGTAAGGGTATTCATATCGGTCCGTAAAGTCTTCGACGATTTGGGCAATACATTGCTAACGCGCGAGCAAGCTTTGTGAAACTTGGCAATCTGCTGGGCCAACTTACGGATCTGATGTTCGTCCAAGCGGCGTGGCAAACGCTGCATAACCCGGGTAGGGTTGTAAAAAACAACCCAGGCATCAGTTTTCCCCCATTTATAACGGTAAGTATAAACCCTGTTATTTTTTAAGAGCGATTTGGATAACAAATTCTCGAAAGGGTAAAGCAGGTTATTGCAAAGGGAGTGGATGATGCGATGATCCTCCTTAAAATGTTCGTATTTACCGAAGTACGATAGCTTGGCAATAACAATATCATCATCTATAAACGTAATGCGGAATACATGATTGGTAGATACCAGGGCGCTGATATCCTCAATACTCCGGATGTGCTTTGAATCGTCATACCCTTGCCAGGCTTTTTTTATAATAGCGGTATAGTTCATATATATTCTTTTGATTTCACCGATGATTGATTGATTGCACTGATTGCTTTTGATTTGATCGGTTTGATTGTGTGCTTTAATGACAACAAACATAAATAATTAGTCTATGCCCTTGCAATAATCAGTGTAAACCCTAATCAAATCAATCGGTGTAATCGCCCTTCAAAAATCTGTGTAATCCCAATCAATAATCAGTGTAATCTCCCTTCAAAATCTGTGTAATCCCAATCAATGTAATCCCAATCATCATATAATCTCGAAATACCTTTTCAACTCCCAATCGCTTACATGTTTGGCGTATTGCTTACACTCCCATAAGCGGGTTTGTGTAAAGTGCTCAACAAAAGCGCTGCCAAACAATTCTTTCGCCAGCGCCGAATTTTTCATATCCATAGCCGCATCGTATAAATTAGGCTTTAACTTACCATTTTTTGTATCCAGGTAGCCGTTGCCAACCGTAGGCGGAATATCCAGAGCCAGTTTGTGTTTGATACCATACAAGCCCGATGCCAGGGCCGCCGCCATACCCAGGTAAGGGTTATTATCAGAACCGGGAATGCGGGTTTCTAACCGGGTATATTTTTTTGAAGGATGCAGCACCCTTAATGCCGCGGTGCGGTTATCAAAACCCCAGGTTATGGTTGTTGGTGCCCATGCCCCCTCTACCAGGCGTTTATAGCTATTGATGGTAGGTGCATACATAGGCAGTAAATGAGGCAGGCAATATAACTGCCCCGCCACGTAGTGCTTAAAGGTATCGCTCATATCATGAGCATCCGTACCATCGTAAAACAAATTTTCAGTTTTATCGAGGCTCCATAAGCTTTGGTGGATATGGCCGCTGCAACCGGGCAGGGCATCGTTCCATTTAGCCATAAAAGATGCCATGATACCGTGCTTAGAGGCTATCTCTTTAGCAGCATTTTTAAACAGCGCGGCTTTATCAGCAGCTTGCAAAACATGGTCGTGCATAATGGCTGCTTCGTATACTCCGGGGCCGGTTTCGGTATGCAGCCCCTCTAAGGGCACATTGAATTTTTGGAGCAGATCAAAAAGATCGTAATAGTAATCGCTATGCTGGGATGTACGCAGGATAGAGTAGCCAAACATACCCGGTGTTAAAGTTTGCAGCCTGGCAAAACCTTTTTCCTGTACAGACTGGGGAGTCTCCACAAAATTAAACCATTCAAACTCTTGGGAAAACTCCGGATGAAAGCCCATTTGACGGGCATCATCGGCAATGCGCTTCAATAAACTGCGCGGGCAGCTATGCAGATCATTTCCATCAGCTTTGCTAAAATCAGCTATAAAAAACGGAATATCGTTTTGCCAGGGTATGGTACGGAAGGTATCCATATCAATCCGGCAAATCCTGTCGGGATACCCGGTGTGCCAGCCTGTAAGGTCAATGTTATCATAACAACTATCGCTGCTATCCCAGCCAAAAACAACATCACAAAAACCATAGCCATCCTGCAGGCCATCTATAAACTTTTGCTTGTTAATTATCTTCCCCCGCAACACGCCATCAATATCGGCAAAAGCAAATTTTATTTTATGTATATCTTTTTCATTCAAGTATTCAATAAGTTGATGTTTATCCATGGCAATAAAAATCTAATACGTTTATAATAGAGTAAAGATAACCAAGTAGCGCGATTGTCAACCGTATCAGGTTAAAAAAAGGGGATAAGAAGCAGGAAGTAAGAGGTAGGAAGCAAGAGGTAAGAAGCGAGAGGCAGGAGGCAGGAAGCAAGAAGCGTGAGGCGTGAGGCGGGAAGGCAAGAAACAGTAAGATAGAAGCGGGAGGTAAGAAACGGAAACATAAAGCTAAGCCTCTCGCTTCTTTTGTAAAGTGTTAAAAACAAAAATGTCATTTCAACTCAGCCCGAAGATTGCTCTTGATGCTTTGTTGAAATGACATTTTTTATTACGCTAAATCATCGGGGAATTATAATTGGGCTGATTTTACAGTTTTAATGATCACTGCAGCCACTTTATATGGATCGGCAGCAGAGTTAGGGCGACGATCTTCCAGGTAACCGCTCCAGCCTTTTTGTACTGTGTACAGAGGGATACGGATAGAAGCACCACGATCTGATACGCCATAGCTGTAATCGTTGATAGAAGCAGTTTCGTGTTTACCTGTTAAGCGCTGCTCGTTATCGGCACCGTAAACGGCAATATGCGCCTTAACAACTTCTGGCGGACGGAAAGCTTCCAAAATTTTGGTATAAGTTTCCTGACTTGCAGCTGTTCTTAAAGTAGTATTTGAGAAGTTAGCGTGCATACCAGAACCATTCCAGTCTAATTGACCTAATGGTTTGCAATGCCAGTTGATGGCAACGCCATAGCTTTCGCCTATTCTTTCTAATAAATAACGGGCAACCCAAATTTGATCACCTGCTTCTTTTGCGCCTTTAGCAAAAATCTGGAATTCCCATTGTCCGGCAGCAACTTCAGCGTTGATACCTTCAACATTTAAACCAGCATCTAAACATACATCAAGGTGCTCTTCGATAATCTCTCTTCCAAATGCATTGTTAGCACCTACAGAGCAGTAGTAAGGACCTTGAGGGCCTGGGTAACCACCAGCAGGGAAACCAAGCGGTTTGTTGGTTTTTGGATCCCACAGGAAGTACTCCTGCTCAAAACCAAACCAGAAATCATTATCGTCATCTTCGATCAGAGCGCGACCATTGGATTCGTGCGGCTGACCACTTGAATCTAATACTTCGCACATAACCAAGAAAGCGCTTTTTCTTTGTGGATCCGGGCAAATGAAAACTGGTTTAAGGATACAGTCTGACGAACCACCTGGTGCCTGCTCGGTTGAAGAACCGTCAAAGCTCCAATCAGGGCATTCGCCTAATGTTCCGCCGAAATCGTCTACAATTTTAGTTTTGCTACGAAGGCTTTGTGTTGGTTTGTAACCATCAAGCCAAATGTACTCGAGTTTTGTTGCCATTGTTTAATTGTTTTGTAAAGCTTGGTTCAAATATGCGTTTTTTGTAATGAATTATGCAATAATGATTGCGAATTTATAATAATGTTTCAATTTTTCACAATGTTCTATCAATTTAATCTGCTTAGTAGAAATTTTTTCTTAAAATGAATAAATTTCAAATCGCTAATTCGCAAAAATGATAACATGCCTTACAACGGCTGAAAGATTAAGTTATTTTTAAGATCAAACAAATATGCCTAACAACTTTACCCGCCATACCCAAGGCATGCCATTTCGCTAAGTAATCATATCCTTGGTTGCAGCAAAAAAATACCCCACCCTGAAGTACGATAGAGCGTACCATCCTGGTGTTGATATATTTTTTTTGGATAAATCACTTTATTTTGTTCCCTTAGCTATGGTTTCTTTTAAAAAAACTAACATATAACACACTTAACAACAACTATGAAAAGGCTTGCATCGCATATCGTTTCCATTATACTCATCCCATTACTTGCTCCCACATACCTTTTTGCTATCATTTTATTCTACTTTCCGCATTTAACTTCGATAGTTAGCATTGGTGATAAACTGCTATCTATACTCTATATTTTTATTGCCACAACCCTGCTTCCCTTTATTGTTGTGTTTATTTTATATAAAAGAAAAGTGATTAGAACGCTTACGCTGGATAACAAGGAAGACAGGGTAATACCGCAGGCTTTCTCCTGCGTTATATATACGGCTACCTGCCTGCTTTTAGTTTACAAGGTGGGTGCAACCAACGCATTAACCCTATCTATGGTAGCGGTTGCTATATCGGTAATAGGGCTAACTTTAATTACACCATACTGGAAGATAAGCACACACGCCTGCGGCTCATGGGGGCTGTTCGCTATTCTTTACGACTTAAATTCGCGTTTTCCGGTTCAAAGTTTTCAGCCTCTTTATTATACTATACTATTTTTAACGGTTAGCGTTTGCTTTGCCAGGCTTTATCTTAAGGTGCACACGCCTATGCAGGTACTTGCAGGCAGTGTAATGGGCGTTTTAATTGGATTTTCGCTCTTCCATTTCTTTCTTAATTAGCATCATCAGATGGTAAAAGCCTCACCTGATCTTTTTTTATGCATCAGGAAAGCATCTGCATGGCTTTTTAACCCAATAGCTTTGTAACTTAAAGCTTGTTTTATTATCAATTTTACAAGCTTAACCTATTTTAGGCAAACTTTTCTCATTTATTTGATTTATAGCTATTTACGACAATTATTATCAAAAAAGCTATTGTTTTTGATAAGTGCTATTTGTAAATTTATACAACCAAACAAACTTTAAAAAAGGAGGCCATCATGAACCTGGTTCATAAAATTGAAACATGGGGAGACACACACCACCCCGTGGTATTAGACCCTTTCAGAATAGTGCTCGGAATGTTTTTGTTATTTAAAGGCGCCACCTTTATGAACAATACCGCATCGCTGCACTCCATCATTGCCGATCAAAATGTTATCAACCTATCCAACGGTGCTTTGATGGGTGTGGTGTACTTTATTGCCTTTGCTCATATGGTAGGCGGAATGATGATCACATTCGGCGTATTAACGCGCATCGCATCATTGATACAGATCCCCATTATTATAGGGGCAATTATGATGTCAAACGCTATTGAGTTACCCGGCAACACAGATTTGTGGTTATCCATTGTGGTACTGGCCATGCTGATAGTTTTCAGTATTGTAGGCTCCGGTAAATTATCTATCCAACGGATTTTGGAAAATCAATAAAGGCCTAAAACACATAAAAAAAGCGATAGTAAACTATCGCTTTTTTTATGCCCAATTTTTGTAGGGATTTATCGAGAGATTGGAGTTATAATACCTGTCGTCGCCGGTTACTTCTGTTTCAACCCAATCCGGCAGATCAAAAGTTTCAGCTTCGTCATCCAGTTCAATCTCCGCCATAATCAACCCTTCGTTATCCCGGTCAAATACATCAATCTCCCAGAGTTTTCCGGCGAAGGTGATGCAGTAACGCGTTTTATAAATAACGGCCTCACAAAAGGCTGAAAGCAGTTCGCCGGCATCATCAACCGGTATTTCGTACTCATATTCACTGCGCGATATCCCCTTTGATTTACCTTTGATGGTGATATAAGCCTGGTTACCGGCAACTCTTACCCTTACGGTTTTATCCGCCTCTTTTACCATATAACCCTGGCGGAAAGCCGTACCTGCCGGCTTATTCAGCTGATTCCATTTTCCATGGTTAACCAAAAACTTTCTCTCTATCTCTACTCCCATTAAACAAGGTATGTTTTATGTTATGATTCTATTACGAAGGTTTTACCCTCGATAGCCAGTTCCGTTTCCGGAAAAACGGAGCGCGCCTCATCCAATAAATCAGTTAGTGTTTTGTACCGGGCCGAAAAATGGCCTATCAGCAACTTTTTAGCACCAGTAATTTTAGCTATCTCACCGGCTTGCAAAGCAGTAGTATGATGGGTTTCATTGGCCCTGTCGAGCATATCGTGCGCAAAAGTAGCTTCATGATACAGTAAATTAACACCTGCAATCTGCTCAAAATAGCTCTCGTTATATAATGTATCCGAGCAGTAAGCATAAGCGCGAGGTTCTTCGGCAGCGGTAGTTAATTCGTTATTGGGATAAACCTGTCCGTTGGTAGCAAAATAATCTACTCCTCTTTTTAGTACCGCGTAATACTCAACAGGCACCTGTAGTTCCTCAACCCTCTCTTTAATAATTTTACGCAAACGCCGTTTCTGACGGAAAAGAAAGCCGGTACAAGCAATACGATGGTCTAACAAAATAGTTTCGACAGTGATATCCTGGTTATCGAGTATGATCTCTGATTTAGAGGGATCGGTAGCGCGAAATTCCAGGTCAAATTGAATCGTTGTCTCCGAATATTCAAAATGCATTTGAATAATGTCTTTCAAATGTGCTGGACCAAACAAAGTAATAGGCTTTTTACGGCCGTTTAAGTTTAGTGATGAAAGCAGGCCAACCAAACCAAGGTAATGATCGCCGTGCAGGTGACTGATAAAAATATAGTCGATCCGGCTGGATTTGATATCGTAACGCAACATTTGCTGCTGCGTACCCTCGCCGCAATCAATTAAATAAAAACGCTCGTTAATATTAAGCGCTTGTGCCGTTGGGTTTCTATTATATATAGGTGTTGCCGAACTGCTGCCCAGGATCGTTACATCAAATCTCATGTCCGGTAAACAAATACAAATTTATCTTGATTCTTTTTTTAGATCTTTTTCAATCTCTTCCATAAATATCAGGTCCACAGCCTCATCGTTGGTATTTACAACCGTTAATACATTATCTAACTGCGAGATGGTAACCAATCGGGCAACCGCCGAATTAAGGCCTACCAATATAAAAACACCGTTACCATTTTTACACAAACGATGACCAACCAGTAAACTGCTTAAACCAGAAGAATCTGCAAATTTTACCGAAGATAAATCAAGGATAATGTTACGCTGTCCTTCAGTATTCATTAATATCAATTCCGATTTAAGCTGCGGAGTAATTAACGAATTCAATTTATTTTCGTTCAACTTTAACAGAACGTATTTTTCGTGTTTATCTACAGTAAATTTCATTTCTAAAAAATTGTGAGGTAAAGGTAAGTATTTTAGCTACAAATAAAATAGCTTATTATGGTGTGTAATTTAAAATGGGATATAAATAATACGGTATCAGCGGTGCGGGCTTTGCAATTTATTACATCAATGCGGCAAGGCATGCCATTTAAAATAAAAAACCAAGCACTACGCCAATAACAATTACAAAGGGTGTTTTAATTTTGGTATATTTCAATATTAAAAAAGTAGCTATAATAATTCCGTTGGCTAACAGGCTGATCCCTATCGGTCTGATCAGCAACAAAAAGGCGGTAGCCATAAAACCTACAGCAACGGCATTTATGCCGCTTAACGAATTTTTTATCCGGTTTATTTTTTTCAGGTCTTCCCAAAAAGGTACAATAAACAATATCAGTATCATTCCAGGCAGGTTAATACCAATAACAGCCACCAGGCTACCCAGTATCTGCCCGCCAATACCGTACCCCCTGTTACCCAAAGCAATGCCGCCCAAAAACGAGGTGAACGAAAATGTTGGCCCGGGCAATGCCTGCTGTAAAGCATAGCCGGATAAAAACTCGGTTGCCGATAGATAATGCTTTACCTCAACAAACTCGGTATACATCAATGGTACCAATACCTGCCCTCCACCGAAGATAAGGATACCGTTACGATAAAAGTTTTCAAACAAACGGATAGGCAAACTAAAAGGCGACGTACGGTTAATTAAAGCGCCGAGTGCAGCAAAAAGCAGTAAAATACCGATGAAATAGGCAACCTTGTTGGGGTTAACGTTGGAAAAAAGTTTTACCCGCAACTCGTTTTCTTGCGGTTGTGTTTCCATTGCCGATGACAGGATCCCCCCTATCATAATTAAGATAGGGAAAGCATATGGGTTTTGCAAAATGAGCGTAGCAATTAATGAGCCTATCGCCAGCATAGCGCTCACACGTGTTTTAATAAATTTGTGTGCAAAAGTAAAAGTAGCATAGGCCACAATGCCCACGGCTACAGGCTGGATAAACCGCAGTATCTCTACAAATCGCTCGCGCGATACAAACATTTTAAAACTGATAGCAGCCATGCACATCACGGCTGCTGATGGCAATATCCAGATCAGGAAGGTGCAGACGGCCAGCCGGAGCCCTCCCATCTTCCAGGCTATGCCAATTAAGGTTTGGGTTGATGATGGGCCGGGCAATATTTGTGATAAAGCGTTCAGTTCCATCAGTTCCTGTTCGTCTATATATCGGCGTTTCTCAACAAACTCACGAAGCAGCACGGCAATATGGGCCTGCGGGCCACCAAACGATGTAATTGTATAAAAAAAAACATCACGCAAAAAAAGAAGCTGCCTTTTATTCAAAATCAATCTGCCCCTTCTAAAATCCCCCGGAAGGGAAAACTTTTAAAAATTTAACCATCAGTATGCAGTTAAAATCAGTTTAATAATCGTCATCATCGTCGTCAAAACCTTTAGCTTCCTGGTACACGGACTGCAACTCCGAAAACGCGTGATTATCACGTAGCTCTTTCGCTATGGCCATGCCCGTTTCGTAGGTGGTAATTGCTTCCTCCTTGCGGTTAAGCGCCTCGTACAATTTGCCTAAATGATAATAAGTGCCCACATATCGGGGATGATTATTCACCAGGTCTTCATAATAAAGCAGCGACTTATCTGTTTCATTTAAACGAAGGTACTCGGTTGCAAGTGCATATTTTAAGAATTCGTCATTCGGTTCATTTTTTAAAAAATCAAGAAGCTTGTTTAATCGTGTCGTCTCCATTTTAATCTCTGTCTTTTTTAGCTAAATTTGCATTACCAATTTTTACAATGAAAACGTCAAATAGCAGTATTTATTCAAACAAAATCATTTTAATTGCATTTGTTGTTTCAATACTATAAACCATTATACCTATGAAAATATTAGTTTGTATAAGTAACGTTCCGGATACCACCACAAAAATAACTTTTACTGATAATAACACGCAATTTAATACCGTAGGAGTTCAGTTTATATTAAACCCTTATGATGAGATAGCTTTAGCGCGCGCTGTTGAACTGGCCGAAGGCGGCAAAGGCACGGTTACCGTTATTAATGTTGGCGAGGTTAATACCGAGCCTACTATACGCAAAGCTTTGGCCATTGGTGCCGACGATGCCGTAAGAGTAAACGCCAAACCGCACGATGCTTATTTTGTAGCCTGCCAGGTTGCGCAATATGCTAAAGAAAACGCTTTCGACCTGATTTTAACCGGGCGGGAATCTATCGACTATAACGGATCGAAAGTTGCGGGCATGCTGGGCGAATTATTAGATATCCCCTCGGTATCCATTATAAAAAAGCTTGATGTTGAGGCTGGCAGCGCCACTGTTGAACGCGAAATTGAAGGTGGTAAAGAGGTATTAACCTTACCCTTCCCTTTTGTAGCTGGAACAGCCGAAGGGGTTGCCGAGTGGAAAATACCTAACATGCGTGGTATTATGTCTGCCCGTAGTAAACCCCTCAAAGTAATTGAACCGGTAGAAGTTAAAACACTTTCTGAAATTATCAGTTATGAAACACCAGCCCCACGTGGCCAGGTTAAATTGGTTGCGGCAGATGATACAGCCAAACTGGTTGATTTATTGCACAGCGAAGCGAGGGTTATTTAAGACAGATTTGAGTATTGAGCTGTGAGATTTGAGATTTTCTTACAACGCAATACGAATACTGAATAAAATTAGTTCTCTCAAATCTCATGTCTAACACCTAAAATCTAATAAGATATGTCAGTTTTAGTATTCGCAGAAAACGCCGATGGCAAGTTTAAGAAATCCATTTTCGAAGTGGTTTCGTACGCTAAGGCCATTGCTGCTCAAAATAACACCAGTTTAATTGCCATCTCCATTGGCGATGTTGCCGAAGATGATTTAGCCGGACTGGGAAAATTTGGTGCCGATAAGATATTAAATGTATCTGCCGATAAATTAAAAACATTTGTAAACCAGGCCTATGCATCGGTAATAGCCGAAGCTGCAAAAAGGGAAGGCGCTAATATTGTTATATTATCTAACTCTTTTTCCGGTAGAGGCCTGGCACCACGCATTGGCGTAAAGCTGGGTGCTGGCGTAGCCGACGGCGCCGTTAGCTTGCCTGACCAAACCAGTGGAAAATTCATTGTCAAAAAAACGGCCTTTTCGGGCAAAGCATTTGCCGCCGTTGAGCTTACATCAGAAAATAAGGTTATAGCCCTTACGCCAAACTCTTATCAAGTTGTAGAGAGTGGTGCCAACGCTCCGGTAGAAAGTTTTGTAGCCGAAGCCAAAGAATCCGACTTTAAAATAATGGTGAAAGACATTGTAAGGGCCACCGATAAGGTATCTCTACCGGATGCAGAAATTGTAGTTTCGGCGGGCCGTGGCTTAAAGGGACCTGAAAACTGGGGTATGATTGAAGAACTGGCCGACCTGTTAGGCGCTGCTACTGCTTGCTCAAAACCAGTTTCTGATGCTGGATGGCGCCCACATAGCGAACATGTTGGACAAACAGGCATAGCAGTCAGTCCAAATTTGTATATTGCGATTGGTATTTCGGGTGCTATACAACACCTCGCCGGCATTAGTTCGTCAAAGGTTATTGTAGTGATCAACAAAGATCCGGAAGCTCCGTTTTTTAAGGTAGCAGATTATGGAATTGCAGGCGACGCTTTTGAAGTTGTCCCCAAATTAATTGAAGCTGTTAAACAATATAAGGCTTCGGCTTAAAATTGAATGATGTTGACGTGATGGGTAATAGTATGAAAAAAATCAAGCTCGATATAGTCGGGCTTTCTTACAGTCAAACACAATCAGGCGCGTACGCCCTGGTTCTGGGCGAAGTTAACGGCAGGCGCCGCTTACCTATCATCATTGGTAGTTTTGAAGCACAGGCCATAGCCATTGAAATTGAAAAGATGACGCCCAGCCGTCCGCTCACACACGATTTGTTCAAAAGTTTCGCGCTTGCTTATCATATCAATATCCAGGAAATTATTATTTACAACCTGGTTGATGGGATATTTTATTCCAAACTGATTTGCTCTGATGGTAAAAAAGTGATTGAAATAGATGCCCGTACATCCGATGCGATAGCTATGGCCGTAAGGTTTGAATGCCCTATCCATACCTACGAATTTATCTTATCCACAGCGGGCATTGTTATAGAAGGTAATGATTTTGTTTATCTCGAAAATATCAACGATCCCAAAGAAGACAACCAGGTTACAACTGCCGGAGGCGGGTTTACTTCATTAAGTACTGACGAGCTCAAAACCAAACTTCAGGAAGCCTTATCAGACGAAGCTTATGAAAAGGCCGCTAAGATTAGGGATGAGCTGAATAAAAGGAAGGCATCGTAAGCAAAAAAGAAATAGCAGCTTCATTATCCGGCGGCTTCATTATCTATTCCCTCGTCCCATTGTGATAATACAACGGAAGGAATGCTCCATATCAAACATATAGGGGAAACACATACGGAGCTAAAAAAAATATCCTGTTTCTATAAACAGGATATTCCTACACAAATAAATTTGTTTTTATCCCTGAGGAGCATGCTATTTATAGAGAGCGTATAAACATGTCGCTAAAATCAGCCATAGCTGAACAAACATAAAGCTTCGTAAGAAGAAAGAATATAGACGATGGCATTATTCGATGGCTCTATTCCCTCATCGAATTGGAATAATGCAAAAGAATAAAGGCTCTATATCAAAAGTATAGAGGAAGCACCTATGGAGCTTAAAAAACAATCGTCTGTTTCTATAAACAGGACACTCCTACCGGAGTGGATTTGCTTTTTGCTCCACAGAACCATCCTGTTTATAGACATATTTAACCTGCTTTGGCTCCGTAGGTGCCTCCCCTTAGCGTTTGCTATTAAACTAACCTGGTAACCCGAGAGACCGCCGGTTTTAAAATCTCGAAATGATCAATTTTATTGCCAGCCCCGGCAGTCCGCCATAATTATTGTTACACAAACCATTTTCAGCAATAATTGCACAATTGCACAACCAAATCAAAAAATTGTTTTTTATCCTATCAATTTTTAAACTTTTTTCAGTTTTTAACTTTTATTTCATTACTTTCCGTTTTTAATTTAACGTAAAGCACTGTATGAATATTAAGTTCCGCCTGATACTAATGAATTTTATGCAATTTTTTATTTGGGGAGCGTGGCTACTCACCGTTGGAGCTTACTGGTTCCAAAATAAAGGCTGGTCGGGCGCGCAATTTGGGGCTATCTTTTCTACCATGGGTATATCATCCATATTTATGCCTGCCATTGCTGGTATCATATCTGATAAGTGGATAAACGCCGAAAAGTTATATGGCACATTACATATTTTAGGTGCGGCAACACTATTTTGTGTGCCGCTGGTTACCAACCCTACTGTATTTTTCTGGGTGATATTACTCAATATGATATTTTACATGCCCACACTATCCCTATCCATTACGGTAGCCTACTCGGCATTAAAAGGAGAAGGTAAAGATGTTGTTAAAGATTATCCACCGATACGCGTTTGGGGCACCATCGGCTTTATTGCCGCTTTATGGGTTGTAGATATTACCAAAAGCGAAACCTCGGCTAATCAATTTTATATTGCATCGGGTGTTGCTTTAGCCTTGGGTTTATTTTCGTTCTCGCTGCCTAAATGCCCGCCTTTATTAGGTAAAGCCGGTAAAAAAACACTGATGGACGCCTTAGGCCTAAAAGCATTTGAATTGTTTAAAACGCCAAAATTTGCCATTTTTTTCGCCTTCTCCTTACTGTTGGGCGCGGCGTTACAACTTACCAACGCTTACGGTACTACTTATATATTAGATTTTGCCAAAGTGCCTGCCTATAAAGGTTTATTTGCGGTAGAGCACTCCAGCGCAATCATCTCCATTTCGCAGATCTCCGAAACGTTGTTCATTTTGGCCATACCTTTCTTTTTGCGCAAATTTGGTATTAAAAATGTAATGCTGTTCAGCATGCTGGCCTGGGTGTTGCGTTTTGGTTTGTTCGCGTTCGGCAATCCTGCCGATGGTTTGTGGATGATCATCCTATCATGCATTGTTTATGGCATGGCGTTCGATTTTTTCAACATATCGGGTTCATTATTTATTGAAACCCAAACCACGCCCGAAATCCGCGGAAGCGCACAAGGCTTGTTCATGATGATGGTTAATGGCTTCGGCGCTTTTTTCGGGAGTATAGGCAGTGGTTTTATTATCGAAAAGTTTTTCACCAATGCCGATGCCACTAAAGACTGGCATGGCATCTGGCTAACCTTTGCAGCATACGCCCTGGTAATTGCCGTTATATTTCCGTTTGTGTTTAGGTATAAACATAATTTGGCACTGGCTCATTCTATACAGGATGCGCAGCCTCCTATGAAGGGGGCCTTTTAATCGGGCTAAATGATATTAAAGTCTCGCCCTGAGCGGGGCTTTTTTTGTTTGTTTGGGTCATAACTTATCTATTTGCAGTTTAATTCTGTTATAAATACACGGGCTTTTTGCTATTTTTAAGCGCTTAATCTTAAAATGAAAAAACATCACAGACATGAGAATGACTGCCTGAACTGCGGCACAGAATTACAAGGCCATTTTTGCCATGTATGCGGTCAGGAAAATTTGCAGCTTAAAGAACCTTTCTGGCATTTTCTGAGCCACAGCATCAGCCATTACTTTCATTTCGACTCTAAATTTTTCTCAACGCTAAGGCCCTTACTTACCAAGCCGGGGCAGTTAACGTTAGATTATCTTGCCGGCAGGCGCACGCGCTACCTGCACCCGGTGAGCATGTATATCTTTGTTTCCATTGTATATTTCCTCGTTATCCCCAAGTTAGAACACCGTTTAGATAGGCAAGAAGAAAACGAAGAACAAAAAAGCGAGGAGGTAGCTAAATATAAACCTGCACCCGCAGATACCCTGGGCGAGGCACAAAAATCAATTGATGAGGCACCTTTGGGCGGCTTTTTAAAAGGTGTAGCTAAAAAATCTATCCAAAAAATCTCTCTTAAACAACAAGGAGAGCAATTTAAACTGCTCCCTTTTAACAGGCAAACTCAAATTTTAGATAGCCTTAAAAAAGTTAACCAACTGCATCCAAACCAAGCTAACGCCGATAAAATAGAAACTTACGCCGACGCTCATATTTTAAAAGAAGACAGTACTTATGCATCGTACCTAAAAAGGCAACAGCTTTTACCCGAAGGCGATCGCGATAATTTTTACCAACGCTTCACCAAACAACGTGATATAGAAATAAAACTACGCACTAACAAAGAATGGAGCTTAGATAAAGAGATAGAGCATTATCAGCCTAAATTATATTTTATACTGATGCCGCTATTCGCGTTATTTTTGATGATCAACTTCCGTAGAGATCATAAATATTACGTGGAGTACCTGGTTTTCACTATCCACTGCTTTACGGCATTTTTTATTTTCGAGGTTATTGTAGAGCCGCTTAATTACCTGCTGCTGAACGACGAGTCGACAATATTCAATGTGCTGCGCTTCGCGGCTATTTTGTGGTACAGTTATACGGCACTCATTACCTGTTATCAGCGCCCTAAAAGAGTAACGATCAGAAAAATGATAACGCTTGGCATTATGCTTTTTATCGCGTTTAAAATATCTTATGAAATTATTCATGAAATAGTTTACCTCACCGCCTGATCAAACTATTTTTAAGTACAAACCATGATCATCGTTATACAATGTAAAGACCAGGTAGGCTTGGTAGCGGCCATATCCGGCGTATTAGCTAAACAACAGCTCAATATTATATCCATGCGCGAGCACGTGGACAAACAGGAGAACCGCTTTTACATGCGCCTGCAAGTTGAAAAAACGGATGCCAACGAAGCAGCCCTGGAAAAAGAACTGCAAAGCGTATTGAACACAGATGCAGTGATTACCATCAACCCGCTACCACAAAAAAAGGTGGTTGTACTGGTAACCAAAGAGTACCATTGCCTGGCCGATATTTTAATCCGTAACTACTTCGGTACGTTTGGCGCATCGGTACTTTGTGTAATTGGCAATCACGATACCTTGCAGGATATATGCAAGCGCTTTGATATTCCTTTTTTCCTGATATCGCATGAGCAGAAAAGCAAAGAAATATTTGAGCATGATGTTATCGAAATTATAGCGCAGCATCAGCCGGATTATGTGGTACTGGCTAAGTTTATGCGCATCCTCTCTCCCAATTTTGTGGCACGGTTCCCGATGAAGCTCATCAACATCCACCACTCCTTTTTACCGGCTTTTGTGGGTGCCAATCCTTACAAACAGGCATTTGAGCGCGGTGTAAAATTAATTGGCGCAACGGCGCATTTTGTTACCAACGAGTTGGACGAAGGCCCCATCATCGCGCAGCAAATCATTACCGTAAACCATTCTCTTACCGCTTTAGATATGATGAAAGCCGGTAAAGAGATTGAAACTTCTGTACTGGCAAAAGCTTTGAGACTGGTGTTTGAAGACCGTGTTTTTGTGTACAAAAACAAAACTGTGGTGTTTGAATAAACCCATTCGGTTTATTGTTGCAATACAGTAAGCTCCTGCGGAGTAATTTTTAAGATAGAACCATGCCTGATGCCTTTGGGCAGATCAATCCGGTTGGAGATATCCGTCCAATGGCTTAAATCGGTTGATGAGATGGCGCCATACCGGTGCTCGCGGTAGCGATCAAAGTATACCAGCCACTTATCCCCTATCTTAAAACTGGTTGGCCCCTCTGCCCAATAATCGCCTGTAATTTTAGCAGTGGGTTTGCTGTAAGGGCCGGTTAATTTTTTGCTATACGCGATATGCAGATTTTTTTGCACCGGCGATTTGGTTTCATCCTTTAAAAACATCATAAATTGCTTCCCATCCTTCACTATGGTAGCGTCAATCACGCTAAAGCCTTCGTCATAAAGCAATTTGGTATCACTGTAAGTTTTAAAATCTTTTGTGGTTTGATAATAAATGCGGTGATTGTTTTTTTTGCCTTCGGCAGATGTATCTGGTTGCGGAAATCTGTTGGGGATGGTGGTAGCCCAATAGATCATGTAGGTTTTGGTAGCATCGTCATAAGTGATCTCGGGCGCCCAGCAGTTTTGAGCGGTAGGCTCATGTTCCATCACAGGTAGTTGCACCTGCTCGCTCCAATGGATCAAATCCTTAGAGCTGGCGTAACCAATCCCCCGGTCGGTCCAGCTATCGGTCCAAACCATATGGAACAAGCCATCCGCTCCGCGGATAATACAAGGGTCGCGCATAATTTTGTCCTTTGATACCATCGGTTTTAAAAAAGAACTATCACCCTTCAATGCCTGCCATTTCAATCCATCGTTGCTGTAAGCCAGGTGCAAGCCATCCTGTCCATTGTTTTTAAAATAGCAAAAAAGGTAAATGTCTTTTTGCTGTCCATAGGTTTGGATGGAGGTAAGGATTGTGATGATGGATAATAGTATTCTTTTCATTGTTGTTTCGTCTATCTGTATTTTTTTAATATTAATTCAATTGCTCTTATCCACACGTCATTGCGAGGTACGAAGCAATCTCTGCATAGGCAGAGCGGCTCTGCAGGTTCGCCCTGTAAAGCTTAGAGATTGCTTCGTCTTACCTCCTCGCAATGACGTTTTTTTTCAAGTCATTGGTTCTCAAACAAAAACAACCTTCTCCACGCGCCAACTACATTATTTCACCTCAATCTGTATATCACCCCGGTTATCTCCTATCGTTTTAACCTTAATCACTTTATTTGCAGCATCATAATACCAACTACCTGCATTGCCGTTATCCAACTGGCTCAAAACCCTTCCATTTTCGATAACCGCCGATGGTGCTTTGCCGCTCCAGCGGATGTTGGCTGAATAACTATGAGTTGAAGGTACATACTTACCTTGGGGTTTTAAAATACTCAGCATGATGCCACCAGTTGTAGGCTTGGTTGCAATATGCACAAGGGCATAGTCGCCGCCCTGGTATTTTAAACTCAAACCATCATCTTCATACAGATCAAATGACGATGCTTTTCCGGGGAAAATATCTAAAGTGATATCGTTAACGGGTTTCTCATCCATGTACTTCATTTCGGGCTGCATGGGTATGATGGCTCCCGCCTTAACGTAAATGGGCAGTTTATCCAAAGGCGTTAATACGTGTACGTACTGCCTGCCGGTAAATTGTTCCCCGGTCCAGTAATCATACCAGGTTCCTTCAGGGAAGTAAATGGTACGGGTTTGCGCGCCTTTGGTAGTTACCGGGCAAACCATCATCTCACTGCCAAACAGATACTGATCTGCCACCTGGTAAACTTCCGGATCGTTTTGGTAATTCAATACCAGGGAGCGCATTAAGGGCACTCCGGTTTGGTAGGCAGTGAATGAGTTACTGTAAATATAAGGGACCAGGCGATAACGCAGCAGATCGTACTTTTTAAAATTCTTTAGTGCCTCATCGCCATAAGCCCAGGGTTCTTTGTAACCAGGGTGATCCATCCCGAATACCATCGCTATCGGGCTAAAGAAACCAAACTGTGTCCAACGGATATACAATTCCGGATCGGCAAGGTGCTCAAAGCCCCCCATACAATGCGCCCAATCGGATACTCCCGAAAGGCCGATGTTAATGCCCGCCTTAATTACCGGGGCAAAATACTGCCACTCGCTGGGCCAATCGCCCGCAAAAATATAGGGATAACGCTGGATACCTGCATAGCCCTCGCGGGTTTGGTTCATACCGCGAAAGCCGTTGAGTTGTTGAAATTTGAGGTAAGGTGCCTTAGCATAGGCCAAGGGGAATACGTTATGCAGTTTTTGAACCACGGGCCCGGTTGGCCCAACATTTTCGCTCTCGTTGGCTAAAGCGCCAAAGGCGCTACCTTCGTCGGTCTTGATAAATTTAGCACCCAGGGCACCCACTCTCATCACTCCATTGTTCCACCACCAGTCAACAGCTTTCTGATCAAAAAAGTTAACGAACTCGCCGGGCTTGCCATCTTCTGGATAGGTAAAACCCTGGGCCCGGGCCTGGTCGAGCAGGTTGAGTTTATTAGCGTTATCAAACCTGGGCCTGATGTGCAGCCCTACCATTTTATAATGCATAGCGTACAAGCTATCAAACATCGCCTTGGGGTTTTTAAAGGTTTCGCGCCACTCAAAAGATGTAGCACCCTTTCCGCCTACCGTACCAAACAAGCGCCATGTTGAGTCTAAAAAGAAGATATCTACAGGGATACCCATCTGGCGCATTCTGCGGGCCAGGGCAACCACATATTGGTCTGATGTTAACTCTTCGTGCCCCCAGGTGCCGCCGCTGTAGGTACCCATGTGCAGGCCGAAGGCAAAGCGCGGTAACAAAGGCGCTCTGCCGGTTATGGAGGTATAGCCGCCTAAAATTGACGGAAAATCTGGTCCGTAAATAAAATAGTAATCCAGCTCGCCGCCAGCTGCCTTAAATGAGTAACGCTGTGGCGATGAGTGGCCCATATCCCATTCTGTAGCGTAAGAGTTATGCAGAAAAATACCGTAACCTTTTGTACTCATAAAGAAAGGCACAGGGCAGTAATTAGCCTCCAGGATATTATAAGCGCCTAAAAGATTATCGCGGCTTTTGCCCCTGCCCACATTCAGTTTAACCAGTTTATTGCGTTGGTCAATCACATCCATACGCTCGCCAAAACCAAAAAAGTGCTCATCGGGCAATAAATCTTTGGTACAGCTAACGGTATCGCCGGTGTGTTTGATTCCGCCACCAACGATGTATTCAGATGAGAGTAAAATACCTTGTCGATTAACAACGCTGATCTTGAAAGGCGTTTTAACAATGGTGATAATCAAGGCTGATGTTTCGATCACGTAGGCTATCTTAGCATCGGTTACCTTATAATCAACGGATGGCCAGCTATAATTTTCCTGCATTAAATGCTCATCATCCTCAAATTTACGCGTCCAGCTGGCCCTGACCCTGAACATGGATGGCGAGCAAAATTCTAAGCGGACATCGCCATTGGCATTTGAAAAAATCAGGACATTACCCGATTTTTTATAACCCAGCTTATTGGCTCCGATACCGGTTTGGGCATTTGCCTTTGCGGCGATGAGGAGGATTAGTAAAAGAAAAAAATATTTATACTTCATAATGGTTAGTGATAATTGTAATTGGTGCAGAGCGGCTGCGTATACTCGCCCTGTATAGTGTAGATACTGCTTCGTCATTCCTCCTCGTAACAACGCTTACTTAAGTTATTGGTTATCATACAAAAACAACTTTATCCAGCCGTCATTGCGAGGTACGAAGCAATCTCTACATAGGCAGAGCCGCTATGCAAGTTCGCCCTGTATAGTGTAGAGATTGCTTCGTCGTACCTCCTCGCAATGACGATAATTTAATTAGACAGCTGGGGAAGGTTGTTTTTGTCTGATACCAATATCCTCAATGACGATAATTTAATCCCTACTTTTTACTCAATTTACTTAACTCGCTTCCGGCTAATAAATAACAGCCCAAACCGTAGTCCTCAAAATCGGGGATATGGGTATAGGTTACCGGTTGGCTATCCTTGGGCTCTTTGCCTGTACCCTGTACATAGCCTAAAAAGCCTTCGGGATGCAGCGAGTATTTCGCCATAGCGTTCCAGGCTTTTACTATAATGGGCTGGTAGGTTTTCTTTTCAATTACTCCGTTGTTAATGCCCCATGCCATACCGTAAACAAATAGGGCGGTGCCGGTGAGCTCCTTACCACCAAAGTGAGTCGAATCCTTCAAGCTTACGTTCCAGTAGCCATCTGTGCGTTGTAAGGGTGCGATAGCTTTGGTCATTTCTAAATAGGTTTGCAGATATTCAGCCCGGTGAGGGGCATTTTTAGGGATGATGCTTAACACCCGTACCAAGGCCGCGTAAACCCACCCGTTACCGCGCGACCAATAGCAATTGGCGCCATTAGGCTCTTTATAGGGCGGAACAAAATCTTTATCCCTCCACCACAAATGTTCGGTTGTGTTATATAGGCCACCACCTTCTATTGTTTTGGTGTGATTGTACATGGCATACATTTTTTCGAAATATTGGGGATTATCCTTGTAAATCACCCCCAATTTTGCAAAAATAGGCATCCCCATTTGTATGGCATCAACCCAGGTCCAGTCGCTGTTTTTTTCGCTGGCAATAACCAGGTCCATGCATTTTTTGATGTTTTCAATCCGTTCCGGCTTAGGGTCCAGGTTATACAGATCGATGTAAGTTTGTCCGCAGCATTGGTTGTCCGCATTTTTTGTATCAACAGCACCACGAGGGCTCCATTTGTGTTTTTCCGACCAATCAATAGCATAATCTACAAACTTTTTTTGCGGATCAACCTGGTACAGTGCCATTAAACCCTCATAATAAACAGCCCTGGTCCATAATTCGCTGCTGCGGGTAACCGGTACTCCTTGTGCATTTTTAACGGTAACTGGCGCTCCTGCATCGGGCCATTTTTGCATAAAATAGTTATTGGCTAACTCCATATCGGCCAGTATTTTCTTTTTAGCGGGCACTTGTTGCGCATGTACAGTTAAGGTGGAGGCTGTAACGGCCAAACCAAGCAGTGCTAAGCGCGAAAATCCAAAAATCTGTTTATTCATTTGATATAGTATTATAGGATAATTGATTATAGTTTATGGTAAATTTCAATCTCGTTTATGCCTATGACGGATTTTCCTTTCGGGTCAAGGCCTACGCTGCCAGCATCATCCTTTTTGCCCGTTACCTCTACCAGGCCAAAGTTATCTTGCTGAGCCGTAGCACCAGCCAGTTCAATGGTTAGGGTATTGCCTTTGGCAGCCTTAAACGGAACAGTAACGTAACCCAGGCTTTGCGGAGTGGTGCCACTATATACTACCTGGTTGCCAATACTAATTTTTATTGGGTATTTTTTAGTCCGCCAGCCATTCAGTTTCATTACTACTTCGTTAACAGTTTGTTCGTCAGCAAAAGTGTATTTTATCCAGGCATTTTTTACCGTGCCATCATTAACCCAACTGGTTAATTCGTTATCGTCATAACTTTTTTCGGCATCTGCAGTGTTAGATCCGGCAGTTGCACTCATCACCGTTATGGGGATGCGGCTTATCGTATACGACGGACCCGAAGGTGTAGGCCCCCGTTCCAACCCGGGTTTTAAATCGGCACCCGGAATATCAGTTGCCAAACCATCATTCACCTCAAACGGTTTAGCATCAAAAGATATCGTCGCGGCTTTTAACCCGGCAGATTGGGCGTTCAGCGTTATCTTCCCGGCTTGTGGTGACGAACGGATAATTACCCGGTTGATGCCGCCAGCCACAGGCAAACTTTTTGAAAGTATAAAATTGTCCGGCTGCCCATGCGCTATACCTCCGCGCCATTCTGCCGGGCCCGATAACGAAAAATCTATCTTGCTTAATGCTGTTGGGCATCGGTTACCCTGGGCGTCTACTACTTCTACATCAACCAGAGCCAAATCTGCGCCGTCGGCCTTTAAACCTTTGGGGCCTGTATGTACCGTAAGCTTAAGCGACACCGCCTGACCCGCTGTTTTCTTTTCAACTTCGCTCAGCTTTGTCCCTTTGCTATCATAGCTGATGGCTTTGATGGTACCAGGTTCCCAGGCGATATCCTTAAAAGTAAACATAAAGCGGTTGCTTTGCTCGCCAAACCCCTTTGATTTTCCGTTCACCAGCAACTCAACCCGGTCACCGCCAGAAACTACATACACATTTTTTTTAATTCCTTTCTTATAGTTCCAATGCCCTATAATATAACTGCCATTGTTAGCTACATCAACCCAACCATTCCATATTACCTGGTGGGCATAAAAAGCATCTTTAGCTATCCGTAAAGCATCAACTTCTCCGCTCACCCGATAATTCTCTTCTCCCCGAAAATGGGTGTTTGAATCAGAAAAAACGATGTTTACGCCTCCCGAACTTACCCTTTTACCTGTTCCGGGCCTTTCGCGCCAGTAATCAAACCAGCGGGCAACATCCTCCTGCGCAAACGAATCCATGTTGTGATTATAAGGGCCAGGCTCTTCTTTACGTTTTGGGCCATCGCCGTCTTTATGGTATGGCGGACTTAGCTCATCCCAATACAAGCGTAAGCCTTCATCCCTTGAATATTCGTGCGCCCAAAGCGGAACTTTAGCGCTTTTATTGATGTATAGCATTTCGCCGCCATACTCCGCAACTTTACTATCCAGCATTTCACGCGAACCCGAAGCCCGGCCACCATAAGGATCATATTGATCGCGGATGGCTTTCATATCTTTCATGTGTGCTTCGCTTACGCCTTTATTACCCGATTCATAGAAAAGGATACTCGGGTTATTGCGGTTGTAAATCATCGCATCGCGCATCAGCTCCAAACGTTGCTGCCACTGCCTGCCCTGCGAATCGCCTTCGGCATCACCCGCTGGCATGGATTGCATGAGCCCTACCCTGTCGCACGATTCCACATCCTGCTTCCAGGGTGTCACGTGCATCCACCGAACCAGGTTACCGCCGCTTTCTACCATCATGCCGTTACTTAAATCGCTCATCCAGGCTGGCACCGATAAACCGATAGCAGGCCACTCGTTAGTTGATCGCTGAGCATAGCCATGCATTTGTATGGCCCTGTCGTTTAGCTTAACCATGCCATCACCAAACTCTGTTTTGCGGAAACCGGTGCGTGTTTTTACTACGTCTACCACTTTACCGTCAACTTTTAAAATAGTATAAACTGTATAGAGGTAGCCATAGCCCCAACTCCAAAAATTAAGATTGCTTACAGTGGCGCTGGCCTTAATAGTTTTCAGCTCGCCGGGGGCCAGTTTATCCTGTACACCATCGATAGTTTTAATAGTTTTTCCGCCTAAATCTTCCACCCGCACCTGGTACTGAACTATTTTTGATACAGGGTACTCATTTTTAACCTGCGCCTCGGCTGTTATTGTGGCCTGCTTCCCGCCGATATCGAAATTTTGGGCGTAGACATATACGCCGGTGGTACCCAGGGTTGAAAAAAGAGGTAAGGTTTGGTAAAGCTTATCTGTAAAGTGCAAGTATACATTTTTAGCAATACCACCGTAGTTGGCGTAAAAGTTAGCATTATTCCAATGGTAAGCGGCATTGGTCGCCTTTTCTCTATACGTCCAGGAGTTATCGCACCTTACAGCCATTACATTTTCCTGGTCTCCAAATTTCAGGAATTTAGATAGATCAAATCCAAAAGCCATCACCCCGTTTTCGCAGCGGCCCACAAATTCGCCATTCAGATAAACCTCGCCCGCCTGCCGTATCCCCTCAAACTCGATAAAAACCTTCTTATCACTATACTTAGCCGGTATTTTAAAATGTTTGCGGTACCAGGAGATGCCTGTACTCAGGTTATGGATATCAAGTTTAAAGGCGTCGTCCTCATTAGATGCATGTGGCAATGTAATGTTTTGCCATTGGCTATCATTAAAGCCCGGTTGATCTGCCCCGGTAGTATCGCCATGGTATAATTTCCAACCGGGATTAAAGTTAAGTTTCAATCGACCGGAGTCAATATTATCCCCTTTGCTTACACCGGCTAAAACCAGGTTCACAAATAAAAACATCACTAAATACCTTAAAACCGTTATTTGCATAGGTTGTGTAATTGGATATTGCCGTGGGATAGCAATTTTGTGCTATGATAGGGCATATAAATCAAATAATCATCCTGTAGCATCCTGATTTTTTAGAGCCAATTAACTATTGATCTTGAATATAAAGGACGAAGAGGTCATGTACTTGCCTCCCTGTGATGCTGTAAACAAATAGGTAGGCTTACCATACTGCAAAAGCAATTGCGGGCGCTCAAAACGTCCGTACTTTTTTAAGTACGACGGCGGTTCGGGCTGCTGGATGTAGTGTGGCGCATCGTAATAGGCAATTTCGGGCTCGCTCCATTTAAACCCATTTTTCGAATTCATCAATAAGCCGTATTCGTGGTTAAATATGCCCATATCCCGGCATATCATGTTAAAATGATTATGCTCCATCCACACAAAGGCATCTTCCATTTGCTTGTTACCTCCCCTGCCCGAAAAATCAATTACCGGGTTGCCCATATATTTAGTATACGGCCCTTCCAATTGATCGGCCACAGCCAAACCATATTTACGGTTACCTTTAATTACCGGATCGGTGGATTCCTCATACTCTTTGGTATTCCATGATTTATAAAACAGCATGTACTTCCCCTTATGCTTCACTACGGCCGGATTTGTGGTGCAATGATCATCCCAGGCACCTGCAGGACCGGGTAATAGCAAAGGCTGCTCAGGCCGGGTCCATGGACCGTTTAATGTTGGCGCTGTGGCCAGTCCAATACGTTTAGTATCTGTTTTTCCATTGGAGTTTCCCATAAAAAACAAACAATACAAGCCATCCAATTGGGTAATGAATGGATTATGACAAGTGGTAGCATCCCAAAAGCCGGGGCCGCGGGGGCTTAAGATGGTTTCCACATATTTAAACTCCGATTCGGGCGTATCTGCAATAGCATGGCAAATCTCGGAGCCATTGATCCAGCCGCCCATCTTTTTTTTGGCCACCCAGCGCGAAAAGAATACGTGAATTTTACCATCCGGCCCGGCAATAGGACTATTACACCAAATGTAATACCCATCCATCTCCAGGGCCCGGCCAACCGGCTTCAGCTTTTTTGAAAATTCGGAAACCTTACCCTCCGTTAATGCCCCTGCAAAATCCAGTTGAGGCAGCATCATTAATGCCGAAGCCAATGCCGCGTTATGGATAAAATCCCTCCTCTTCATCTGTTTACTATTTAAGGTAGTTACTTAACTTACTATCTTTTAAACCTTTTATGCCTTGTATTACCGCTGTTGTGTTAAATTTAGCACCTGCCTCTATGGTATGCGTGGCATCGGTATTAAAATAGGTCGACTTTACTTTGGCTTCTCCCTCTGCATCATAATCGTCGGCAATAATTTTGTTTAAAGGCAAAAATGCTGCACCGCCCTGCGCGGCAGCTTCGGCGGCCCATTTGCCGTAATCGTCGTCGTTGCGCTTAATTTTGCCGTTAACCCAAGCATTGCGGGGGATAGGCGAACATACAATTACGCTGGCTCCTTTGGCTTTGGCATCAATTATCAATTTACGCAGGTACCAGCCATAGCTATGTACCACCTCGTCTTTTTTAGTGATCATATTCACAATAGCCTGGCTCTCTTCGCCATTGCCTTTGATGGTGCCACGGGCACGTGTGCTGTCGTTTACAGGGCTTGAGTCGTTGTGGCCAAATTGCATCATCACAAAATCGCCCGGTTTAATTTTGGCCAAAACGGTTGGCCACAGTTTAGGGTTGTTCATAAACGTACGGCTGCTGGTACCACCCAGGGCATCATTCTCCACGCTAATTTTCGACAGATCAAAATACTCTGCCATGTAATGCCCCCAACCCCATAGGCCCGCGGCTCCCTTTTTCTGGCCATCATCCTGCCCGTTTTTAACGGTGGAATCGCCAATTAAAAACAAGGTGGGCTTTGATTGAAAAAGTGCGAAAGAACTGAATAAACAAATCAATAATAACGAAGCAATGATAGATGCTTTAGTTTTGATATATTTCATGAGGATCTATTTTATTTTTTTAGATAGTTATTTAAGGTGACATCAGGTTGCTGTTTAAGCCCTTCGACAAACGATTCGGCATTAATAACCGCGCCTGCTTTATTGGTATGGGTATGATCTTTACCAAACAAGGCAAAAACCTGGTCGCGGGTCAGTTTATCATATTTTTGGGCGGTGATCTCGTTCAGATCAACAAACGCCGCGCCTTCCTGTGCGGCAACTTGTTTAGCCCACAGTCCATAATCCTTATCTGCGCGCTGAATTTTGCCTGCGGCATCCCACTCCCTGCGCGGTATCATCGAAACTACAATAGGTGTGGCGCCTTTTGCTTTTGTATCTTTAATAAACTTCCGCAGGTACCAGCCATAAGTATGCACTACTTCTTTGGTGCCATCTTTCCTGGTTAAATCAATAGTCTCGTCGCCAATGCCTTTCAATACACCACGGTATCCGGCTTTACCGGTATCGGGCTTTGAACCTTCGTTATGGCCGAAACCCATAATCACATAATCGCCGGGTTTAAGTGCCGAATCTACCTTGGCCCAGCGGCCCTCTTTAACAAAGGTGCGTGTGCTGCGGCCAGCGGTTGCGCTGTTCACCAGGTTGATTTTGTTAAGGTCCAGATGATCGGCAATGGTGGTGCCCCAGCCCCATAAGTCCTGATCATTATTGTGCATGGTAGAGTCGCCTATCATGTACAAGGTCGGCTTTTGCTGAATGTTAAAGGCGGTAAACAAGGCTCCTAAAGCAAGGAGCGAGAAAAAAACATACTTCTTCATGGATTTTAATTCTATTTAACATCAATAGTAACCGATCCGCTTTCGAGGCCGGGCACTGTAGCTTTGACTACAATTTTACCCGAAGGTGCATTCGCTTTAATTAAAGCAACGCATTTCCCGTTAAAAGTGTGTCTGGATGGCGATATCATCGATTCCTGGTTGGCCAGCGAACCGTTATCCGTAGCGGTTACCAAGCCTGCGCCTATAGCGCTGAAGGTTACCAGCCTATCTGCAATTGGGCATGGAACGCCATTGGCATCAACAATGGTTGCTGTAACGTAAGAAACATCATCCCAGCTATTAGCAATTTTTGCTTTATCGGCCGATAGGATCACCTTAGCTGGTTCTCCGGCAGTTTTCAATTCCTCCGAGGCTACTTCCTGGCCTTTGTTTTTTCCGATGGCTTTGATGGTTCCTTTCTCATAGGTCACGTTCCAGTCGCGTGGCGAATCGTCGGCAGACTTGGGTTTTGAGCCTAACGATTTACCATTTAAAAACAGTTCAACCTCATCGCAGTTGCTATAAACCTCAACACGGGCATCATCATAAGTATCAAAATCGGTTGGAGTCCAGTCGGCAACCACCGGTCCTACGCCTGCATTTTCCTGTTTACGTACAATATGCACTACCGGCTGTGTTGCCCACCAGCTTTGGCGCTGATAGGTTAAGGGCCGCCAACCGCCTGTACGGTCAAACAGGCCCTGGCCGTTCACTACGTTTGGCCAGTCGGCCTCGCCCAGGTAATCTACCCCTGTCCATAAAAACTGACCGGCCATAAAAGGATGATCGCGCAGGGCGAGCCAGGCCTGCAGGCTATGGCCGTTCTCGGTGCCAACTACTGTCCAATTGGGGTGAGCGGCGTGCGCGGCAAGCAATTCGTTTTCGCGATAGTTTTGGCCAACAACATCCATCATGGCCGCCAAACCATTTGTATAAACTTTTGAAATTGCCGGACGGAACAAAGCCATAGTAACCGGCCTCGAAGAATCATACTGATGAACCAGGTTTTGCAGGTCGCGGTATTTTTTAAACCCTGTGGAATCGTTCAAATTATCGTGAATCTCGTTACCTACGCTATAGATCACTATCGACGGATGGTTCCTGTCGCGCAGTACCATATCGCGGGTATCCTTATCCCACCAATCGTTAAAAAACTGGGCGTAACCGTTTTCGGCATGTTGTTTTTTTGCTGTCCAGGTGTCAAGGTTTTCGTCCATCACCAAAAAACCCATCCTGTCGCACAGATCTAAAAACTCAGGTGCTACCGGGTTGTGCGACGTGCGGATGCCATTTACGCCAACTTCTTTTAAAAGCTTTAACCGGCGCTCCCATACGCTTAAAGGTACTGCGGCACCAACGGCACCGGCATCATGATGGAGGCATACGCCCTTGATCATTACTTTTTTGCCATTGAGCAAAAAGCCCTGTTGGGCATCAAATTGAGCCTGGCGGATACCGAAAGATACGGCCTGGTTATCAACTACCTTACCGGCTACTATAACCTGGTAAACCGCCTTGTACAGTACCGGGTTTTCTACATCCCAGAGCTCGGGTTTATCTACCTGGATATCTTCGTCAATAGTCAGGGTTTTGCCAGCGGCAAGGGTATGGTTTGCCAACTCTGTCTTACCACTCACGGTGTTGCCTTTAGCATCTATCAGTTGAGGCTTCAGGGCGAAGCTTTTGCTCTCTTTGGAATCATTAACAACGGTGGTTTGTACATGTACGGTTGCTTTATCGGCAGTTACTTTAGGCGTGGTGATGTACAAGCCCCAATTTTGGATATGGAGCGGATTGGTAATGGTTAAATTGACGTGGCGATAAATGCCGGCTCCTGTATAGTAACGGGATGCTGGCTGGATACTGTTATCGGCCTTAACGGCTATAATATTAATTTTCCCTTTACCGAAGTTGAGGTGACCGGTTAGATCATAGTTGAGGCTGATATAGCCATAAGGGCGTTTACCTAAATGATAGCCGTTGATCCATACATCGCTATTGGCCATAATGCCGTCAAATTGGATGGATACATTTTTTTGCGCATCGGCAGCATCCAGCACGAAATGCTTACGGTACCAGCCTATCCCGGAGGGCAAAAAACCACCGCCACGGCCACTTGGGGTATTATGATCTACCGTACCCAGGATACTCCAGTCGTGCGGAACATTAACTTTTTTCCATTTGGAATCATCAAATACGGCTTTTTCGGCACCAGTAGCATTGCTTTGAATAAAGGCCCAATCCTTGTCGAATAACAAAGTTTGCCGTGCGCTCTCAGTTTGTGCTTTAGCCGCTACCGAGGACAGGAGCAATAAACCGAAACTTATATTTTTTATAGATTGTAACATAGCTTGATATCAATAGACAATTCAAAAATTACTTTTTATTAACCAATACAATATTAGGTTTTGGCGGGGCCGACATACCGTAGCCTAAATAAAAACCGGTATGCGGCGGCTGGTTGTAACCAACATTTTGCCAGGCAACACTCAAACGATATTGTGGATCGTGCATGAGGGTATAAATGCGATAATCGGTCGGGATAGTAGTGGTATATACCCGCAGGTTTTGATTATCCGGAGTGCGCTCCACCAGTTCTTCGCGCCAATCGCCCAGTATATCGGCACTTAGTGCAGGATCGGACTTGGTTCCATTATCTGACACGCAGCCCTGGGCAACAAAAATAACGCCCTGACCATATTTGGTAATCTGGTTACCGTCCAGCAGTTGTCGCGTCAGACCGCCATCCCACCAGCTTAAAAAATTAACCTGTCTTGGTCGGGGCCCAATTATTTTCCCTTTAATGTCATGTAAATTGGGGTCGGTGTTCCACCACATCTGCGCACCTTTTAAGCCAGGTACAATATTTTCGGCAACGCCGCGGCCAACGTCAATATCCTTATCACTCTTGTATATAATCTCGCCGGTTTTAGCATCGTAAACGGCAGTTCCCCAGCCTTTGGTTCCACCGGCCATCTCGTGCACGCCGAACACCAGCTTGTCCGGATTTTCAGGATCAAGATAACCTACGTGAATGGCATCGCCGTGGCGCAAACCGGTAGAAAAACGCCCCGTGCCATCGCTGTTAACCACCATCGATCCAAAAATAATTTCGTCCTTATCATCGCCATCCACATCCGTAACCGAAAGACCGTGGTAGCCCATACCCGAGAAAGGATTTTTAGCATCTTTTGAATCGAAGATCCAGCGGGAAGTTAGTTTTTTATGATCGCGGAAATCCCAGGCGGCCAAAACACTACGGCCATAGTAACCGCGCGTCATCACTACGCTGGGGTGTATACCATCGAGATAGGCTATACAAGCTAAAAAACGGTCAGACCGGTTACCATAGCTATCATGCCCGCCATTGCCGCCTACGCCGTCCCAGCCACCCAGATCGCCGCGACCAGGCAAATAATTGGTTGTAGCTAAGGCAGCTCCTGTTTGCCCGTCGAATATGGTAAAATATTCGGGGCCGGTATTGATGCGCCCGTATTGCGGGTTAGAGCGTCCGTCTGCAGTAGTTTGCTGGCGGTTAACGTAATCTTTGGTCGAGTCGCCAATTACTTTTCCGGTACCATCAATAGTTCCGTCGGCCGTTTTGCAAGCAATTTCGGCATGGCCGTCGCCATCCAGGTCGTAAACCATAAATTGGGTGTAGTGTGCGCCTTCGCGGATGTTTTTGCCGAGCCGGATAGTCCACAACAGGGTACCATCTAATTTATAGGCCTGCAATATCGGCGGATCTGTTAAACCGGCCTGCGAGTTATCGCGGCCACGCCCCGCCATGTGTACTACCAGTTCGTATTCGCCGTCGCCATCCAGATCGCCGGGCGAAACATCGTTAGGCGTATACCCTGCCGGTGTTTGTAAGTGGATGTTTAAGTATTGCCTTACATCGGCATTGGCTGCCAGTACCCAGGGTTTGCTGGCTTCCAGCTCTTTGTTGTTAAGTACAGGCTTTACAAAATAAGCGTTGGGTTGTGTAAAATCGGGGTTAACGTCGGTATAATTAGTGCCTTTGGTTAGAGGTATTGCATTCAGCTTAACCGGACTATTGCTTCCTGTTTGGCGATAAAGGTTAAACGCGATATTTTCCGGATCTGTACCCAGCATACGCCAGCTTACAAATACCGAATCGGTTGTTTTACGCATGGCTATTACCCCGCGGCCCAAATTTTCCATTTGCCGTTGCGCGTAAGTGAGGTTAGAGCCTAATAATAGCGCTGTTATAAGGGAGAATTTGATATAAAGGTTTTTATAAGAACACAGGTTGCACTTTCCTATCGCTCGTATAGAACACACCCCTCCGCCCCTCTCAAGAGGGGAATCGCGCGGGCCGCTGCTTGCTTTGCATATTATATTGTAAATGAACGTGTTTGTTCTACTTCCCTCTATCGAGGAGGCGGGTTTGGATTGCGGCTGAAAGGGCAATAATAGATAAGAACACAGACTGCGCTTTCCTATCGCTCGCATAGAACACACCCCTCCGCCCCTCTCAAGAGGGGAATCGCTCTGGCCGCCGCTTGTTTTGCATATTGCCTTGATAATGAACGTTTTTATTTTGATCCCCTCTTGAGAGGGGGCGGGTTTGGAAGTGCGGCTGCAGGGGTGTGTTTCCCCGCGCGAAAAACGCTGCAACCCTGCATTAAACTGTTCAGTTAAACGGCGTTGCTTCTTATTCATTGATTTATATTTGGCAATATTGATCATGGTTTCTTTTGGGCTTTAGGCTTCAGTTCATCCGGGCTATCTTTGGTATAAGTGGTAAACTTCTCTTTCGATCCGGTTTCAAAAACATCCTTAATTACGGAGAGATCAACAGCCGATGAAGGGTTAAATTGTGCCGACTGCATATAATTTTGCAGGCTATAATATAACTGCCTGGAAGCCGGCCTTGTACTATCAACATCCGCCGAAAGATCAAGGCTCGAAACGATCAGTTTACCCTTACCTACTTTGGCCTCAAATAAAAATGCCAGCCTGCGGTTTAAAAACCAGGTATCTATTGGTTGTATCAAAGGTTTAAATCCTTTGGGGAAATCTTCCAGTATCATTACCTGCGCCTTGTTCAACACATCCCACCATTGCAAATCGGTATGGTAGCTGGTAGGGAAATTAGTAAAGGCCGGGTTAGCCTCATCGCATAAAATACCCAGGGTATGTGGCGGCCTCATTTTAAACCAGGATGTATTCCAGAACACCGGGGTTAGGCTCTGGATAACCTCTTTCCCTTTTACCACTTTACCGGCGGCGTTTAAAAATACCTTGCCACCGCTGTTCAATACATCTTCGGCTTGCTTATCTAAAGTGGTGCAGTAGTAAACGCCGGTATTTTTAACCTCGGGAAGCTTTTCGGGATATACCCAAAAGTTCCAATCGTTTACATAGCTTGTGCCTTCAACTGCTATTTCCAGATTTAGTTTTGATGCCTCTTTAACATCACTCAGCGGATAGCTGATTGCCCCTACCGGGATACAACTCCCAATAGCATAATTTTTTGCCGTAAAAGCACCCTTAGTGAGTACCAATCCTTTTGAGTTTGTAATTTTCCAGCTTACGGTTTTGTTGGCTAACTCGGCCGCGCTATAATTAAACAATTCGGCATCTGCCTTAAACACCTCGTTGTTGGTATAAACAAATTTAGGGATGCGGCTTAAGGGCACCACCGCGTTGCAAAAGCGAGCAAACTCTTTGGCGGTGATATAGCCCTTCTCGTCCCAAAAAGCATTGAGCAAACCAATAAGGGCAGTTCCCTGGCCGGGATAATCGTTTAAGGATAATAATTGAAAGCCACCATAACCGGGCGTACGTAAAGCTTTTTCAATTTCATTTTTATAACAAAGCGCCTGCAGTTTACCAGATGCCATCAGAAATTGCTCGGCCTGGTCGCCCATTCCCCGGTCGGCCAGGTCTTCCTGAAAAAGTTCGAAATTTTTGGCTCTGTAAACGCCGGTATACTTTTTTATTTCTTTAAAATCGGGATAAACGCACCATTGCCCCATTTCGTGCACCACAAAAGGCACTTTAAAGTTTTTATCTTCATCGTAGTTGGATACCGATTCGGGCTGCCTGTTCCAGGTTAATCCCCTGGCATTGTTACCAGCGCGCACCATATATTCGTTGTTAGGTATTACCGGCCAGCTACCACCTACAGATGCGCCTGTATATAAATGGCGGCTGTCTTTGGCTTTCCAGTAGTCAACAAATTTGGTTAAATACTCCACCTGGCGGCCACGGGGTTCGTTACCATAAGCCATCATACAGAAGGAGGCATAATTGCCATAAGCTTTGTCCATCCGGTCGGTTTCGTCATAAATAAACTGGTCGATAGGTTTTTTATCGCCAATGGATGTGCCGTGGTTGGCCCAGCTTGGCCCTTCAACATGCAGGTAAAAACCAACCTTATCTGCGGCTATAAACGCAGCCTCAGGAGGGCACCACGAATGGAAGCGGATATGGTTGAGGCCGTTTGCCTTACAAATATTAAATATGCGCTCCCAGGCACCAACATCCATATTGGCATAACCTGTAAGCGGGAACTCGCAGTTGTTAACCGTTCCGCGTAAAAATACCGGGCGGCCGTTTATTTCAAAGTGCTTATCAACAGCTTTAAACTCGCGCATGCCAAACTGAATTTGTTTTTCATCGGCCTGACCTTTGGTTGTAGTTAACTGAGCGGTAAGTTTGTATAAAGCGGGGTTAAATTCGTCCCAGGTTAACATTTTATCGCCCATGGGCAAATCCATATCCAAATCGGTCTCGCCGTTTTTAAGTTGAATGCTTTTGGTTACCGGCGCCACTTTCAAAGCTTGTTGCGTATTGAAGCTCACTGCCGATAAAACAATTTTGGCATTAACCGATTGGTTGCTTTTAAGATGCAGCTTAATATGGGCGGTTTTTTGTTTGAGGTCCGGATATACCTGGATATCATCAAACCAGGTATTAGCTCCGGCAATTAATTCCATTTTGCCCACTACCCCATTCCAGTTTCCCTGGGTATGGTCGGTGAGGCTGTGCGAATCCTGCCCTACATTGATCTCTTTAATGCGGTTATCAATACGCAGAGTAATAGTGTGCTTGCCGGGCGATATAAACGGTGTTAAATCAAAAACCTGGGCCACCACCATGGTATTTTGCATCCCTACTTCTTTATCATCAACCCAAACACGCGTTTCGGTATGGGCGCGCTCCAGATTCAATAAAATGCGTTGCCCTTTCCAGCTTTGAGGGATGCTTACATCTTTTTGATACCAGGCCGCGCCAGTGTAATGTTTGGCAGGTGTGAGCCAGAAGGGGATCTTGATATTACCGGGCTGCCGGTATTTGGCCATACGCGGATTGTAATACCACGAGCTATCGTAAATACTGCCGGTCCATTTGGTTTTTAAGGTAATATCGTTCCCTTTTAAATTTTCGGCCATGGAACCAGGCAAGTGGATATGATCGTCCAATTGTTTGCTGAACCATTTTTCGGTAATGCCTTTATCGAGCGAATCAATTTTAAAGCGCCAATTGCCGGCCAGTGGTATTTGATGATCGTTGCTAACAAATGCCGATAACAAAATTGTTACGAAAGCAGCAGGTAAAAGAGATAGTGCAAATGATTTGGTAACCGATTTCATAAGATGGCTTTATTATTTAACAGGTAGTTTAAAATATAAGCTGGTTGTGTTGGCTTGCTGTAGGCACGCAAAAAGAACACTGTGAACATTAATAAAGCAATATGTAAGGGCATAAAATTATAATTGGTTTATAGAATGCAGATATGACATCTGATTAATGAGCACTATTTTAGCAGATGCGTTTTAAACGGGCAACCTGTGGTGTCCTGCTTCACCTCCAAAAACACAAAAGGCACGCGTGTTAGAGGTCCCTATAAAGCGCGTAGGATTTTGCATGCCAAAGCCCCCTCTAAACCGCGTAGCGCTCATGCACACAAAAAAAACAAACCCAGTGCATAATCTCCCCCGGTAGGGAAGGCTTTTTTAAGCCCTCTCACAGGGCCATGCCGCACGTCCTTCGACACGCTTATAATAACGTCTACTTAAGTTATTGCCAGCCATCGTAAAATCTATTCGGCGCACAGGATAAAAGTGCGCAAAAGCCCGACTGCACACCGGGCCGGGAGCTGGCCTGTGGGTGGAAGGATCGGGCAGTCTTGATTTTATTCACCTGTGTTTGTTTTTTTAAGGTGTTCATGAGCTCCCTCCGGTCGGTTTTTGGTTACTTTTTGTATCAAGACAAAACTGCGTAGCATTCATTCACACCAAAAACAAACACGAGTGAATAAAGTAACAAGCTCTTCCGCGGCGATTGAGCGGGCCGATGCTCTAAATTAAGAATACTGATTATTAACGCAATTATAGACGTACTGATAATCAGTGCACCTAATATGATGCCTACTTACCGCTTTTAGAAGATCCCTCCTCGCGTCGGGATGACATGGTGGAGAGAAATTTAGCATTGATAATCAATAACTTAATCAATCGCAATGACATAGTTTAAGATGCTTTTCAAACGTCATCCCCATTTTTTTTTCGGTTGGCCGGATCGGTTGCTCAGGATGATACATCCCGCGCACAAAAAAACTGCTTACAAGAACCCAATTATGCAGCCAACTAACTACATACTCAGCCCCGCAGATTCCTTGATGTTAACCTTACCTCCATCTTTTGCGGTTATAATTACTTTATCAAAAGTCCACAAACTGGCGTAGCTGATATCACCGGCAACATTAGCCTCGATATTAACATTGCTGAAATGAAAACCCACCAAGGGATGCCCTTGCATACCAACAGCGTTGATAGCTTTTTTTGCACCCTTGATGTTGATATTTGATATGTAAACATCCTTAAAAGTTGGGATGCCTTTTTCGGCAGGCTCAACGTGTGTCAGCATTTTTTTCCAGTGGGCCGGTACGGTATTGATATCATAACCATCGGGCAATTTGGAATAGCTGTATGCCGGGTTCCAGTTCATGGTGATCTGGATGGCGTTGCCTATATTATTCATGGTGATGTTTTTAAAATGGATATCTTCTACCGTTCCGCCGCGGGTGGTGGCCGATTTGATATTTAAACCGTTACCCGTACCATTACCCGAAAGGTTGGTAGCCAATACATGCCTGATGCCGCCGGATGTTTCACTGCCCAGCGTTAACAAGCCACCGCCTGCACGCGAGATACAATAGCGGATCACCACATACTCCGTTGGCTTGTTAACCCGCAAACCATCCCAATCCCTACCGGCTTTAAGGCAAAAATCATCGTCGTTACAATCAATATCGCAGTTTTGGATTAACACATAGGTAGACGAATCCACATCGATGCCATCCGTACTCGGGCCATGGCCGTCGATATTGTTGCGAACTATAATACCGTCCACGGTTACATATTTAGAGTAGAGCACCTGCACGGTCCAAAAACCGGCTTGTTGCAGGGTGATAGCCTTAATGGTGATGTTGGATGAGCCCGAGATCAGCAGGGTGCGCGGGCGCTGGGCATCATAATCCACTATCCAGCGCAAGCCTTTGGGGTCGTACTCTTTGCGCATATTCCAGTATTTATCCCAAAACGGTTTCCCCTGGGCATTAACCAGGCCCTCGCCGGTAACGGCAACATTTTCCTGGTCTATAATATTGATCAGGGCGGCCGGCCATTTCATTTCGATACCTGCTATACGGGTATCCATTTGCGGGTAATCATCTAAATTCTGGCTACCCAATAGCTCCACACCTTTATCTATCTGCAGGCGCACATTCTTTTTTAAAAAAATGGAACCTGTTAAATACTTACCCGGCGCAAAGCTAACAATACCCCCACCTTTTGCGGAACAGGCATCAATGGCTTTTTGTATAGCCGAGGTATTTAGAGTTGTACCATTGTTAACAGCCCCATAGGCCAATACCTTAAAAACTGTTGTTTTAGCTGGCATTTTTTTGGAGCCTACCAGCTTAACCCAGGCCGGATCGGCATCTATAGCTTTGGCACAAAAGTTAAGGGTTAAAAAAATTGCGGTACAAATAAAAAACGTTGAACGGTTTTTCATAAAATAGTTGTAGTTATATAAGTTGGGGCAATATTAAAAAATGGTCTGCAATTTTTGCTTTCAATATCAGCTTTACAACAATTAGTGAAAGTAATTAGTCAATTTTTAAAAGCTTGGTTGGTTAAGCAGGCCTAATGATGCTTTAAAGGCGGGGCCTAAAAAAAAGCCTGCTGCACATTACAACAGGCGGTAATGGAAAAAAAATAAGAGTTTAACAAGATTAATTACCTTGTTAAACTCTCGCTGGAGTATAATTTATAAAAAGGCATCAACCTTTAATAGCCGGGTTACACGTGGTTATTTACCAGTTAAAGGGTAAATAATAGTTACCTGCTGAAAGCTTGGCCTGCGCGGTAGCCGCAGCCGCACCAAAGCCGTCGCGGTTTAGCCTGTCGGCAACTTTGTTTGCAATAAATGACGGATCGTTACGGCGGAGCGCTATACGCAACAGATCCGGCCAGCGCTGGCCTTCGTAAGCGAGTGTTAATGCCGACTCCTGCACTAAAGCGTCTTCAAGGCCGAGCATATTCGTACTGAGGCCAAAATCAAGATCGGTAACGTATCCGCGCTGGCGGATGCCTGTATTTTGATACCATGGAGAACGGTATCGTGGCGCGTCACCTTGCCTTGCATCAAAATCATAAGGCGGTGAATCAAGCGTTTGCTCGATATTAGTAACATCGGTAGGCACCGGAAAGAAAACCGGGTTGTTTGGATAAGAGCCGTTAAACGTAGTTTTAATACCTGAGTTAAGCAACGCAAAAGCCAATTTACTACGCCCATCGCGGTTGGCAGCCTCGGCAAAACGCAGGTGCAGCATTTCAGCACGTTGTAAAAACCATTTACCTTTTTGTGTAAAAAATTTTGTAGGGATAAAGCTGTTTGCATCCAGGTAATAATATAAATATTTTACAATAACCGGCTGTCCATTAATGGTCCTGTATGTAAAGTTACCACGCTGATCATAAGGAAACCCGTTGCGCTGCTTCTGGCTATTCCAGTAATTGACGGCCGTTTGCGACGGTTTTACCAGGTAGCTCCCACCCTGATTAGAGAACAGATCAATAAAGGGATCATTCGGCGCGAAGGTGTTATCGAAGGTCATGGCCCATATCCACTCCGTATCGTAAAGAGCATCTTGCGGCCTGGCAAAGATAGAGCGCCAGCCCTGTGTGTTACTATTGACCAACGAATTGATATCAGTCTCACGGTACCGCAAATACCCCACCGTAAGGTCGTTATTGGCGGCAACGTCAGCAATAGGAATTTTATAGGTATAGTAAGATATATTAATATTGGTGTTGTTGGTTTGATATTCCATTACTACCCTATACTGACGGGCAGCTTCGGTATAATTGGTTCCCTGCCATAGGTACAGGTCGCCGAGCAACATGCGCTTGTTGATGAAATTATACTTAGTTAAATAACCGTCAGCAGTAGTAATAAGCGATGTGCTCGGGCTGCTGGTAGTAGTAGCTGAAGTTGCATAAGGATCCAGATAAGGCAACGCAGCGGTAAACGTAACCAGGTTATCAATAAGCGTTTTGAATGGTAAGCGGGGAAATTTCGACGCATCCTTCAGATCATTAATGTTAGCTATCGGATCGGTAACATAAGGCACCGTACCAAAATGGATTCCCAACTGCAAGTACAAAAACGAACGGAGTGCACCAATATCAGAATAACGCTGATTATAATCATCCTGGTTTATTTTATTGGCAGCCAGCATCAGCTTCATATTATAAAGCACATCGTTACAATTGATAATCACTTTATAAAACGGGCGGGGATCGGCCCATGGGTTACCTGCGGTAACATTGTGCTGGGCAATTTCAACCAGGTTTTTGTCGGCGTTGGTAGTGGTTTCCATCAAGTCGGCACGAAGTTCGTTCAAAACAACGTACTGTTCGGCAAGGCTGATAAACTGACCGTAAATTCCAATTACAGCGGCATTTACGTCGTAAACATTCTGGTAGGTATCGGTTATATCAACCTCACTTTTCGGTTTCAGATCGAACGCCTTTTTACACGACGAGAAAGACATTCCGCATGTTAGTAAAAAAGCAATCCCAAGTTTCCCGTAATTATATTTTTTCATATCAAAAAATGATCAAATTAAAATCTGCACAATATTATAAACCTAAACGCACTCCTATTTGTGCCGACCTGAACTGTGGCTCTAAGCCGGTATCGATACCCTGAGTAACTACACTTTCGGTAGCACTAAACTCCGGATCGTAACCCAGGTACTTGGTTAACGTGAACAAATTATTGCCGGTTAGGTAAATTTTTAATGAACGGATGCTCTTTACCTTGAGGGGCACATTGTATAATAATGTTGCTGTACGTAGCCTGAAGTACGATCCATCCTCTATCCAACGGTCGGAGAAACGGGCGTTTCCTATCGGGTCCCCAAAAGTGGCCTTAGGCATATTGGTTACCTGTCCATCGGCGCGCCAGCGGTTTAATACAGCCAGGGTTTGGTTTTGGTAACCACTCTCCGACTCGAGCGAGCGTCGTACATAATTGTATATCTGCCCGCCTTTGCTAAAGGTAAATAAGCCGCTCAGGGTAAAGCGTTTGTAAGTAAGCGAGGTATTAATGCCGCCAACAAAGTCTGGGTTCGGGTTGCCAATTACCTGCTGGTCTTTAGCATCTATAACACCGTCGCCGTTCGCGTCTACAAACCTTACATCGCCGCCGTGGGGTACAAGGGCAACACCATTGGCATTTGTTTCGGTAACCTTAGCGGCCGCTGCCTCGGCATCTGATGTATAAACGCCGTTGGTTTTATAACCGTAAAATAAATTAGCGGGGCTGCCAACTTGTGTAAGTACCGTTGCACCAGCATAAGTGGTAGTCATGCTGTTGTTGGGCAGCATGGTGATCTGGTTAGAGAACTTAGCGATATTGAAGCCCAAATCCCATTTTAACTGGGTTTTATTAATCAGGCGTGCATTTACCGAAAGCTCAAGGCCCCGGGTACGCATGGCGCCACCGTTGTCAACAGCATAAGTAAAGCCAGTATAAGCTGCAGTAGGTTCGTCAACAATCATGTGCGATGTGCTGTTCTGATAAATATCGAACGATACAGTCAATCGCTCTTTCAAAAGTGATGCATCAAAGCCGATGTCAGCTTTCTTGTTCAATTCCCACTGTAATTGCGGATTACCGATGTTACCACGAACAAGGCCTTGCTGGCCCAGCAAGTTTTGCGATACATAGTATTGACGGGCGGTATAGTTACCAATATCGTCGTTACCGGTAAGGCCATAGCTGGCTCTCAGTTTTAAAAGCTCAACGAAGTTGATGCCCGACATAAACGATTCGGACGATAACAACCATCCAACTGATAGCGAAGGTAAAACCGCCATTTTAAGCCCGCCAACATTCAAGGCACCCGGGATATCGGTACCAAAGCGGGAAGATGCATCGGCAGCCATATTGTACGAGATGAAATACTTATTGAGCAGCTGGTAATTAAGGCTGAGGTAGTTATTTAACCAACGCATATCGCCGGTTTCGCCGCCGGCGGTACGCAAAGCATTAACGCCGGTACCTACGGTTATAAACTGGTCGGTGGCAGAGTTGGCGCCCTGTGCAAAAATATCCGAGCTTTCGCTATCCATAAACCTGAAACCAATGTTACCGGTAAAATGGTGTATGCGGTTAAAAGTACGATCGTAAGAGAAATGGGTGTCGTTCGTCAGGCTGTAAAAGCGTTCCACCTGGCTACCTAAACGGCTATAAATAATGGCGTTGCGCGCCGTATCAGTGGTAACACCCGCCCTGGGTATAAAATAGCTCTCGCGAACCTTATCATAAGTTACACCAATAGAGGTTTGCAGCGTAGCGTAACGGTTAAATTGGTACTTAAAGTTAATGTTACCAAAAAAGCGGTAGCTTTTAGCAACTTCCTGGGCAGTATCAATCAGGATAGCCGGGTTACCTGTATTAAAAACATCCAGGTTAGCCAGGTTAGGCGATTCAACCCCGGCACTGTTTACCTCACGGGGCCGAAGAATAGGCGCTTTAGTTAAAGCAATGTAAATAGGATTGGTGGTGATAGCCTGTCCCTGATCGAACAAGTTTTGCTCGTTATAAGTAAAAGATAGGTTGGCATTTACCGAAAGCTTTTGTGTGAGCTTTAAATCGGCATTAAAACGGGTATCATACTTACTTAGCGGTGTGTTTTTTGTTATCCCATTATCGCTGCCATAACCCAGCGAAAGGGTGTATCTGGCTATATCATCGCCACCCGAGACCCTTAAAAAGTAGTTTGAATTGAATGATGTTTTAAAAACCTGCTTTTGCCAGTCGGTATTATTATGGTATGCTGCGTAGTTAGGTGCAGATGGGTTATCGTTAAAAAACGGCTGAGCACTGATGGCTGCCGCAGTCATTCCACTCGAACTCAATACGTCCGAGAGATAGGTGCGGTAATCGCCGGCCTGCATAACAGGCAGGCTTGCCGGTTTAAAATTAACGCCGCTGTATGCGCCGAAATCTATTTTTGTAGCCAGATCGTTGGTGTGGCCGGTAGTGATCAGGATAACACCGTTAGCTCCTTTTGTTCCGTATAGGGATGAAGCATCCTTGATAACCGTAATGTTATCAATATCCTGAAAGTTTATATTGGCCAGCGGGTTGTTAAAATGCCCCTGTATAAGCGATGTACCATAATGGTAATTATCGTATATCATCCCATCAACAACAATAAGAGGCTTGTTGGTGGCATTAAGCGATGAATATCCGCGTAAAAACAAATCGGCACCAATATTCGGCGTTCCCGAACGTCTAACAGCGTTTAGTCCGGATATGCGGCCCTGAAGATAAGAATCGGCTGTTTCTTGTTTTGTATCCCATGCACCGTTGGTATTAACCGTGTTAACAGCATTGGTTAATGTATTAAGCGGAAAATCACCAAAAGGCATTCTCGCATTACTGTAAACCGAGCTAAAGCCATCTTCGTACAAACTTGTAGAAGCACTTTTACGCCCCTTTAAAGGCAGTTCTTTACTCTGGTAGCCCTGCCCCGAAACCACAATTACTGCGGAGTAAGAGGGAACCTTAATAGAAAACCGGCCTTTTTCGTCGGTTATGGCTGCCGAAAAATCGGCCACGCTGATGTTAATACCCGAAATAGGCTTACCGGTAGCGTTGTCGGTTATGGTACCCGAAGCTTTTAAGCCCGTATCCTTTACCTTGGTAGAAGGTGCCTTAGCGGTTGCTTTCGCCGTAGTATCCGTTTTTTGAGCCCAAAGCCGAGGTGCCTGGACCGCTAAAACGAGTATGATGGAAAGTATCTTAAACGATCTGGTATAGATATGCATAGTCTGTTTGATAATATTTAAGGTAAAGTAGGCACCAGTTTAAGGTAATCAAGTGTGATACTGTTAGCATTGGCCGTAGTGCTGTTGGCACCGCTGTTGGTAAATTTTAAGTAACCGTAGCGGGTATTGGTAAATGTACCAATGAGTACTTCGCTGTAATTAAACGAAGCCACCGTTTGAAAGCCGAATTGAGTGGGCGTTGCGGAAAATGGAGAATAGATGCTCAACTGCTGCGAGAACAATATAGGCGCCGGCTGCACAGCGGGCGCGGTACTCGTGGCGGCCGTCCCGGCGGTCATCTGTTCGTTAATTGCCCGTTGATAAACCTTGTAGGTTACCGAGTTAGCATTATTTATAGTATAACCCGCATAAAACAGAGGTGTTAGCGTGGCGGCAGTGTTAGTGGCAATATAAATATCCTTGTATGCAATGCCAGCCGGATCTTTACGCAAACGGTAAACTATCGCAGCGCCTTTATCCGTACGTGCAAAAAAGGTTGCATCCTCGCCCTGTATAACTATAGGCGGCACTTTTTCAACCAATTTAAAGTTGGCGCTGCTCATTACATACACTACACCATTGCTGGCAGCGTAACTTTGCACAATATTTGCGCCTCTGAGCACCGGTACCTTGATGTTGTTGATGGATAAAAGCGTATCCGGCAAGGCCGAAGGTACGTAAGCACCTTTGATAACGAGGTCTTTAGTTACGTTAAAAGCCGCAAGTTTGGCTGTACTGTCTATTGAGCTTGTGGCAAAATATTTATTTACCTTGTTGTTTTCAGTATCGTAAGCGGCATCTGTTAATACAATATAGGTTAACATCTGATCCTCATCCTTCAGGTTTGCGGTCTGGTTTAAATAATAGTTGGCGTTTACTAAGCCGGTACCGGGTTTAAGTATCGGTTTACCATTGCTGCCAACTCCGGTTACGGTGGCCAAAGTAGTATCCTGGTAAATATAATTCTGCGATTGTAAGTAAGCCAGCTGCTTCTGCCCTACCGTGGTGAGGCTATTTACATAATCCCATATGTTAAGCTTTGGTATAACGGCAGCATCAATAATGTGCAGTATTCCGTTGGCTACATACTGGTTGGCAGTGGTAATATTGGCGTTCTCAAATGTAGTTGGAGTGAACGTAGCATTTTTGCCATTCAAGGTTTTAACCCGGATGGACGGCGATGCCATATTGGTTGTGTACGACAAGTTACTCAGGTGATTACCGATAAACTGTTTAAGCTTAACAGTATCGCCCAGGATACTGGCGTCCACGGCCTGCAGGGCGGTGTTGGTTGGCGCCCATACTGTAAAAGTTTTTGATGATGCGATCACCTTGTCGTAACCGGTTTGTGCAAGATATTGGCTAAACTTACTCAGGTTAGGGTTTTGGTTAATCTGATCGAGCAAATTGATAGCAAGTACGCTGTTTGTTACTGTATCGTGCTTATCCCAGGGGCTTTTGCATGATGAAATAACCATGGTGCAAAATACAAGCAGCACATAATAACGATGGCATAAATGATGTTTCATTTTCTATATTTTAAATACAACATTGAACTTACGTTGCCAGGCAACGTAAGCATATATTTTATGGATTAGGGTTGGCTATGATGTTACCCGTTTTAGCGTCAATCAAAAAGTTGGTTTGGTTCATGCCGACAGGCAAAAACTGTATCATGTCTATAGTCGCGTTATTAGAACCGCTGCCCTGGTCTTTAACACAGGTAAACCTAACCGTATGCACATCTGTTGTGTTGATGGTAACAACACCAGCCAAAACAGCCATTTGGGTTGAATTGCTGGCTGGGGCGTTGCTGTACCTTTTATAACCCTGAGATTCTAATACCGCTTGTGTAGCTGTAGTACTCGGGATATAATCAGCCAAACTTACAATGCGGGATAGTGCCTGCCCGTCAACCGAGATCTGGGTGTATTGACCAATACCTTTACGGAAACAGATCCACACTTTATAAACGCCCTTTACAATAAGCGGGGTTTTGGTTTCAAACCACTGCGGAGCAGCACTGGTTAACCTTAAGGTTATTGCCAGACCATCACCATTTACATAATAGTTAGATGGCGGGTTACCATCATTGAAATAGTTAGGACCTATGTAACTGGCCACCTTGGTATCCCAGTTCCAGGCTGCTACCTGGCCCATTGCAATAACAAGCGACTGGCTTGGTCTGCGGAAAAGCGACGTAATCTTACGTAATTCCGGCTGATCGGTAATATCAAAATACACCGGAGTAGGCTGCCTTACCTTATATTTAAAATTGGTTTTAACACTCTGGATAACGCCGTTACTTGCTGGCACATCGCCTTTAGAACGATCAAGCGGCACACCAAGTTCGGTAACGCCGTTAAATACTACCTGATTAAGTACCACATCTCCGTTTATCAGTTGTGTAATAATGGTTTGCTGCGGTGCAAGCGTATTTTGTGATGGAGAGCCGATAATATCGCCCATAAACTGTAAGGAAGGGATGATGCGGTAGGCCACATACAGGTATAAACTATCGTTAGGATTTTTTGGATTTCCGGTGGTGGAGTATTTGTTTTTTAAATCGGTATAACTGCTTATACCCGCAGCGTTAAACACAGAATCGGTTTGTGCAATAAGCGTAAGAAACGGCCTGCCGGGATTGCTGGCAGGTAAAACATTCAGCGTATCGGCATAGCCGGTAGCAATGAGCGCCTGGTTGAAGATGCTGTATTTAGGATTGGCAGCAATAGTTTGCGCAATGGTTAATGTAGCCGGCGTAAGCACATGATCAACAGCGTGGATGATACCGTTACCTACCCTGATGTTGGGCTGCACAATGTTAGCCTGCTTATTTACTGTATATAAGGCTGTGCCATTGGTTAAAGCCGTGCCTGTTGTAATAAACTGGCCGTACATGGTGGCGGTTGGCAATTTACCGTCGGTAAAATTCAGGGTGGAGAGTGTATCCTGGATGATGTGCATACTCACAAAAGATTTGATTGTGGCATCATCTACCTGGTCAACCCCCGATTTGTTGATGGTTTTTAAATAGGCAGTCATGGCCGTATTGTTAGGTGCAAACACCGTATATGCCCCGTAGGCTCCAAGAAAGCCCGCATAACCGGATTTAACAAGCGCCTGATCGAACATTGAAAAATTAGGATTGTTATCAAAGTACTGAATGGCGTTCAAGGTCGGGTTAGTCGTTATCGGAAACTTCTCTGGCTTGCAGCCGTTGATATACAGCAAGATTACCATGCAAACTGACAATAGCCAGTATCTGTTGTGGTCGGTATGAGCGTATTTCATGAATTCAATATTTAGTTTTTATAAAATGGGTTCTGAACCAGGTTCGGGTCGTTTAATGTCTCCGAATAAGGTATGGGCAGGTATAAGCTGTTTAAATCCCTTAGTTTTGTATTGGCCGATTGTTGTAAATTCCCCGGTATGTTAATGGTAGATGCAAGTATCAGGGTATTTAGGTTCTGAAAGTTATTTCGTTTGGCATATCGCAAAAGATCATACCATCTTTTTCCTTCAAAACTAAACTCGCGATCGCGCTCATCCAATACATACAATGCAACTGCATTTGCATCGCTTGGCGAAGGACTCTCCAAAGTTGTGGCAAGTGCATTGGCCCGGGTGCGTATGGTACGTATAATATCCAGAGACTCACTACCGCGGTTAACATACGCCATCGCTTCAGCTTTCATCAGAAGCACATCGGCATAACGGTAAATCATGTAATGTGCGTACGATTGATCGATGGTGCGTGCGTTACGATCTCCGCTTACGCCAATATATTTCCATATTTGGTTAGTACTTGTGTTAACCGCTACAAAGCGGCCGCGACGATCGTAATTATTATCGTCGTTATAATCTACCGTATAAACCAGGTCCATCAGGTTAGGTGATGCCGCAAACCTTGCCTTTTGCTGAAACGCGGTATAAAACGAGTTGAGCGCCTGAACATCGAACTGAAATTCAAAAATACTTTCTATCGAGTTGCCTGTATAATATAGCGTACTAAAAAAACCGGAGTCGCCCGGTACAAGTCCAAATTGTCCGGAATTGATAATCTTATCGCAAGCTGTTATTGAATTATTATAATCTTCCATCCATAAGTAAACATCCGCTTGGATAGCGTTAATGGTATATTTAGTTATACGCCCTTTATCCGATGCCTTATCGCCATAAGTGTAAACCGTGTACTGCTCGGCAGTAGCCAGGTCTTTCACTATCTGCGCAAGCACGTCAGTTGATTTTGTTACAGCCAGTTGCTGAATATCGGTATCGCTTGATGTGGACTTAAGTTTTAACGGCACATCGCGATAGGTGCGAACCAGGTAAAAATACATCAGGCTCCTGATGGCTAATGCTTCGCCTAAGTAACTATTCAACTTATCCTGGGTAAGGGTTTTATCGAGCGACATCACATTCGGCGCATAATCAAGCACGGTATTGCAATAGTTAATGGTGCGGTAAACCGCAGACCAGTTAACCACCGAGTTTGTTGATAAAATATTATCGTGCAGCATATTGAGCTCATCATTACTGATGTTTGCGCCCGAAGACACCACATTATCTGCCCTCAGCTCGCCCCAAAGAAAAAGGTACTCTGCCAATTGCCTGTCTTTACCCGCCGGGTCGGCCAGCAGAGATGAGTAGATGCCGATAACTGCCGACTGTATCTGCTCTTTATTCTGCCAAAACTCCTGCCTGATAACGCCATCCTGTGGATAAAGCGACAGGTATTTTTTACACGATGAGCAACTAAGCATCAACGCCACGAACAAAACGGATTTATAAATGATCTTTTTATACATCTTGCCTTTATTGTATTTGTTCCTCATTTTGTTTAAAAAGTTGCTGTTAAACCCACCACAAACGATAGCGATACAGGTGTATTTGAGTTATCAATGGGTTGCTTATAAATATCACTCGCCCGCGGCGAAACACTTGGATCCTGGCCCAGGTAGTTGGTAAAAGTCATCAGGTTCTGGCCCGTAAAATAAATACTGGCATTCCTGGCTCCTATCTTCTTGGCAAACAAGGGATTTACATTATAACGCAGCGTAATAGCACTAAACCTTAAGTACGATCCGTCTTGCACATAACGCGACGAGCCTAACCAGTTATAACCAGAGTTAAACAAAGCACGCGGTATATCGGTTACGTCGCCCGGTTTTTGCCACCTGCGTAGTACTGCTGTACTTTGGTTGTTATAGTTGTACATGTTAGTGGTAGTGATCATGGTATTGTTAATCAAATCAAATTTATAGCGATAGCTAAAAAATGCTGATAACTTCCAGTTCCGTTTGTAGGTTACAGTGGGGCCAAAACCGCCTGTAAACATGGGGTTACCGTTACCCAGATAAACAATATCGCGTGAGTCGATCACTCCATCGTGATTAACGTCTTCGTATTTAGCATCTCCTGGTTGAAATACATAGTCAACACTTGGATAATTGTAACGCATGTAAACCGGCTTTTTGTCGGGTCCGGTAATTTGGTTACCGTTCTTATCAGTGGCAATAGTGGCGTTAAGATCTTTATATACACCCTGGTAAACATATCCATAAAATGAACCCAAGGGGTTGTTGGGTTGCAGCAAAGAGAGGAAAGAGCCGTTGGTTAAACCGCCACCGTTAGATGTGGTAACAAAGGGAGATAATTCCCTGATGACGTTTTCGTTGTGGGCAATATTAAAGTTAAAATCAACCACCAGGTCTTTCTTTTTAACTGGCGTAACATTCAGGCTGATCTCGTAGCCCTGGTTATCCATCGTACCTACGTTCAAAGTGAGCGAGCTATAACCATTAAAGTTGGCGATAGAAGGTGTAAAGAACATATCGGTAGTGCGGTTACGGTATATTTCCGCATCAAAATTTAACCTTGAATCAAACAGTACCACGTTGAAGCCAAGGTTCTTACCTGTTATTTTTTCATAACGCAAATTGGTTAACTCGATGTTTGAGGAGTAAACACCGCTTTGGCCCAGGTAGGTGTAATTAAAGTTAGAGTACTGGTTGTAAAAGGTATAAGGGCGGTCGGGCGCGTTACCAATAACACCATAACTTCCCCTCACGCTCAGATCATTGATAAATTTGAACCGCTGCATAAATGGTTCGCCAGATAAGCGATACCTGCCCGACAATGACGGAAACAGCCCGTACCTATGATTAGGGCCGAAGTTAGAATTAGCGTCGCCACGCAGACCGACACTAATGAGATACCTGTCGAAGAAGCCAAAGTTACCGTTGATGAGAGCCCCAAGAGACCGGGTTTCGCTTGCGCCGGAAGCAGACCCCAGATCGGAATTTTGCGTTCTGGACGGTGCCGATGGATCCTGCAAAATTGCAGAGGCGCTATTGGCTGATAGTAAAGATTGGCTCAGGCCCTTACTGTCGTTGGTTTGGATAGATAACAGACCCGAAAAGGTTACCTTCTCCGACAATTGCGGCGTATAAGCCAGGTTGGTTTTCGATGTTACGCTGTAACCATCGTAATCATAATTGTAGGCGCGGTTTACCGATGTTTCGGTAGTTGGCCGCCCTGTTGCGCTTTGTGGCAAAAAACTGTTGCGGGTTGAAGTATTCACATCGAACTGTACATCAGCAGTACCGGTAAGTTTTCCAGGAATAATTTGATATTGAACATTAAAATGCGGCGTAATACGGTCGGCACGTACGTTGTTTACCGCATATTTTGCCATGGCTACGGGATTATAAGTACCGGGATATTGCCCCTGAATATTGCTGGATGGCGTGAAATAGTTTGGTGTTTGATGCCCGTATTCATCAAATTCGTAAATAGACATATTGGGCATCTTGTTAAATGCGATATTACGGATATTGCTCGCATCGGAGTTACCACCAACGGTATAGTTCACAAAGTTACCGTCAGTCAGGGAGTGCGTATAAGCAATATCGGTGCGGAAACGTAATCTGTCAGAAACTACATAGTCTAAATTTAAACGCGCATTTAGCCTGTTAAGCCCTGTACCAAGTGTTGTTCCGCGCTGGGTAACATAACCTAACGAAGTAAAATAACGGGCCTTTTCGCCACCGCCCTGTAACGACAAGTTGTTATCGTGTGTGTAACCGTTTTGGGTAATCGCCTTAACCCAATCGGTGTTCTGGCCGTAGTTGTAATAATAGTACGGGTCGCTTGGGTCATGTGCAAACTCTTTTGCCGTTAAGGTATTGAGGGGCAAACCCGGTGGCGTACCGTTCATGTACTCCTGCGGTATGAGTTCTGAGTATTGGTTACCATTTAGCAAAGGCACTGGGGATGGCTGCCGCTCTAAAGATCCTTTATAGGTGTATGTAACAACGGGTGCGCTAACCGAACCGCGCTTAGTGGTAATAACCAATACGCCGTTGGCCGCACGGGCGCCCCAAACCGCAGTTGCAGCAGCATCTTTTAATACCGTAATTTCTTTAATATCCGATGGTGCGATGCTTAATAAGCTGGCATAACCTTGCTCGTCCGCAGTTTGGAAGTTAAAGTCGGTGGGTATAGCGGTTTCGTAAGGTAAACCATCAACTACAATTAACGGATTGGTAGCACCATTTATACTTGATGTACCACGGATACGGATAGACATACCTGCACCAGGGTCGCCGGTACTGGCCACGATATCCACACCGGGTAAACGCCCCTCAAGAGCAGAAGAGATTGATGTTGCCTGTAACTCTTCCAGATCCTTTGCCTGGATGGTTGAGCTGGCTGTTGTTTGGTTTCGTGCATCAATATTAAGGCCGGTACCGTTATTTACGGTTGGCTTCGATACCACGGTTACTTCTGTAAGCGAGTTGCTTGAAGCAAGCGAAACATTGAAGCTGCGTTTGGTACCAATTGCGAACGCCTGAGTTTTATAGCCGATGTACGAGAACTGTATCTTATTATCCGTGCTTGAAACTTTGATGGCAAAATTACCATCTATATCTGTTGCAACACCGGTTATGGTACGCTTGTCTTTATCAATTTCGATAACGGAGGCACCAACAATGGCTGATTTGTCGCTTCCGTCAATCACTCTTCCTTTAATCAGTATCTTATCAGTAGGGGCTTGCGCTTTGGCAACTAAGCCGTGCAAAACCATTGATGTAACAGATAAATAGAAGATATATGTAAGTATTTTTTTCATATACGCCTGAGGTATTTCGGTTTAGTTGTAGGTTAAATAGTTATCTATCTGGTGTATCACAGTATAGTTTGACAGCACGTTGCTATTAGCGGGAACTATGTTAGAGCGTCGACCCTGATTATCGAGCAGATAACCACCACCAAGTGAACTAAAGGCCTGGATATAAAGTGGATTACCCGAATTGGAGTCATTCAATAGGGTTGGATAGCTTGGTGGGCTGCTCTTTTTACCATCAGTTACAATGGTGGTACCTTTTATGATATGGTACTGGATAAATTTGGTTACCAGGTCGATATCAGTTTGAAGGGTTGGTTTGTAGTTAGGCACACGGGTGGTGCCGCTTAAAGTATAAGGCAGTAAACCAGCGTTTACCGCGGCCTGGATAGCAGCATTAGACGGTACAAGCACGGTATAAAAAATACCCGGTTGTATACCAGTTATGGCTCCGGTTGCCGAGGTGTACAACTGGCTGTTAAGCAGGTATTGGTAATAATTGTAGAATGGCGATGTAGTTGTTGTTGCATTTTTTGCGATATGCTGCCCAACATTCAACACTGAATATAATGGAAAGCCACCGGTAGTGTAGTAAGCTTTACCGTTGGTGGTAGTTACCGAACTTACAACTGAAACGGTTTGGCCTGCATCAACATTACCCGCCCCAAAAATTGTATTGGCATTATATTTTAAATACTCACCACCGGTACCATCGCCAGGGCCGGTTTCAAAAATACCGGAACCCGAAAGGTCATTCAATTCGTTATTGGGGGTTGAAGCAACCAACATATTAATAATGCGGTAAAAATTAGTATTGGCTGTACCGCCTATAGTTGTTACACCAGCGGATGTATAGGTAAATGCACTGTTAGCCGTGCTATAATCATAACCCAACGCCCGGAAGGTAGCATCAGATACCATGAAAATGGTAAACTTAAAATTAGGGTTAGCGATAGTATAGCGCAGGTTGGAGTTGAGCGCAATGGTCATGAGCGAATAATTGGGATCAAGATAAGGCCGGCCGAAAACGGTTGAAAACACATTGGGTGCCTGCACTTTATTTACGCCGTAAAAAAAGCCATTACTGCCAACATACTTATCTACCACATCCTTAGTAGCGTCAAATTTGGCGGGCTCGCCCAGTATATTTACTGTAGCAGAAAATTTAGTAGGCCAAACAGGTACCGTGTACATATGGGCGTTTAAAAAATCCTGGATGATGTTTAGCGGAACCTTATCGAGCGATGAATAATGCTCCAGTATCACGGAGTTAATATAAGCATCGAGTTGGGCATTGGTAGGTGCAAACAGGGTATAGCCGTATGCTTGCCCATCGTTATCGGCAACCTTTAAATAGTTTTCGTTGTTCAGCGAATAACCAATAGGATTGGTGGCATTAAAATACGTTTTTACATAAGCTACGCCCGGTTTGCCGGTAAGTACCTGGTATTGATGCGTAACGTTTACATCTTGCTGATATTGAACGAAATATTTATCGAATATTTGCTTAAAATGACTGTAATTGGCATTTGATGCCAGGTATTTTTCAAGATTCTTGAGTGGCAGTATAACCGAATTGATTTCATGGATTATACCATTTTCAGCAGATATGTCTGCATTTACCACAGCACCATCCACCACATTGAAACCCGTGTAGGTGGTATTAGGATAAAAATAGTTATAATCGGTGGCCGATAAGCCATGGGTACTTAAATAAGCATTTGTAAAATAAGTAATATATTTATTATTAAAATCGCCGTATTGATAGCCGTTATTCCGGTTAGCTGCAACCGCATTGATTACTTGCCCGCCAACAGGATCAGTTTTACCTTGCGCAGTGAAAAGTACGGTATCGGTATAAATTCCGCCGTGATAAGATGTCCGGCGTTTAAACGCCTGGTTAGTAATGTAACCGGTAGGTGATTGATAATCCGAAATATGATCTGTAGCGGCAGCATTATACACCAAACTATAGGATACTATTTGCGTAGCTGTGGCGGCATCTATCTGTGCTACACCGCTTATGCCGCGTAAGGCAAAATACTTTTTAAAAGCATCATCATTGGGCGCAAACATGGTCCAGTACCCTGCGGTTTTCAACTGGTCGGCCATGCCAGCCTTATCGATGCATGCCAGCAGGTTGGTAAAGTTACCCCTGGCTTGCAGCACCTGGTAAATTGGTGGGGCTAAGCTGGCCGGACGGCCGTAAAAGTCGTCATAAGCTTTTTTCCGGCAACTGGTAAAAGCAAATAACAGCACTGATAAATAGAATAAATTCCTAATAAATTTATACATGGTTTAATAAAATTTTTATGTATTATTGAAAATAGCAAAGCCATTACACCTAAAGTTAGTCATGCAGAATTTCATACGGCGCTGGTTAACACGCCGTTAAAAAACAAGTAACTAATAAGTATTCGGAGTTTTAATGCACGAAATTTAAAACTTGATTTAAGAGTATGCCTTAAAAATATGGTGCTTAAAAATATAGGTATACGCTTGTTGCGTACGTGAATTACGTAAAGATTTCCTCATAATTTTTTAGTTTTCGGTTAGCGGTAAGTGTAAATGTTAAATAAACACTTTCTATATAATGCTAAAATTATATACAAAAATCATAAAAACTGTCCTGCCCCATCCTGAATTTAGGATTCCATTACTGCTCTGCATTCTTGTTGAATTATTAGCATCAATGGGGCTTTTTTGTTAATAATCAAACAAAAAAAACACTAAAAATTACAATAAAAATATGAACTAAATAATCCAACTCTAACTTTCCGACCGACTCAAACAGACAGAAAAAGCCAAAATTGATTACTTATTGGTTAAGATTTGATATAAATTTTTAAAACTATAATTGTATAAAAAAAGTATTAAAACATTTAAATTCTACTGATGCAATACAATTTGCACAGTAGCAGGCGCCAAGCCCGCAGAGCTGGCTGTTAAATTTACGCTGCCTGGCTTTAGCCGGGCCTGGATGATAGCCAGCGCTAAACCATGAAAGGCATTGCGGCTGTTGGATTTAAATGACTCGTGACTAAGCGGATCGCCGTTATCAACACCGGCAATAGCAGCTTCGTCATCAATTTTAAAGTTAATTTTATTATCAGCGTAAGGAACGATGTTTCCATCCTTATCCACTATCCGGGCGGTTACAAACGAAAGATCGTTTCCGTTGGATAGGATACTTTTCCTATCGGCTATCAACTCGATTTTTGCAGGGATACCGGCAGTTTTTATTTCACGCTCCAAAACTATTTTCCCGTTTTTCCGGGATATAGCTTTTAAAGTTCCAGGTTCAAACTTGACGTGCCACATCACATGCAGGTCGTCGCCTTTTTTTCTTTTTACGCCAAGCGATTTGCCATTTAAAAAAAGCTCCACCTCGTCGGCATTATTGTAGTAGGCCCATATGTCAACCATTTTACCCGCCTCCCAGTTCCAATGGCATAGCCGTCAACTTTAGAAAAAAAAGGGATAAAATTTTTTTAGAGCAAGAATCGGAACTGCAAAATTGCAGTCATTATTCGAGCGAATGAGTTCGGAACTATTTGAACCAACGGTGTTAGATGGCCTGGCCCGTAAAACAGAGGCTATACAACGCAAACGAAAAGTGGGAGGCAAGGAACTATTGGATATGGCGTTATTTGATGGAGATCAATCGTTTAACGGCATGAGTATGCAGTTAATGCGGAGGGATGGGCTTGATATTTCGAAGCAGGCATTGCATCAAAGACATCACAGCAATATGACAAAATTTGTACAAGCCGTTTTTGAGCAATTAATAGCAGTTGAGTTACCGCAAGAACAAACACAAGGGTTGGAGATCCGTATCAAAGATTCCACCCGTTTCGCGTTGCCGGAAGTTATTGCAGAGACATTCCCCGGAACAAAAGGAAGTGGGATGAAAGCGGGAGCATCTGTACAATTTGAATTTGAAATCAAAAGTGGTAAAAGCGATATCAAAGTAACTCCGGCCAACGCAAATGACCAGGGTGAGAGTCATCTGGACAAGGCATCAATTCAGCCGGGGGTATTATATATGAGAGATCTGGGTTACACTCACTTGAGTTATATGAACAATATTAACAAAGTCAAAGCTTTCTTTATTAATAAATTATGTCCGAAAACAACGATTTATCTATTAAAGGACGACCAATACCAAAAGTTAGAGTTGTCGAAACTACAAGGCATAACCGGCGTATTTGATCAACAGGTATATATCGGAGCTGATAAAATGCCGGTAAGGATAATAATAGAACCGGTAAGTGAAGAGCTCAAGGCAAGGCGGATAGCCAATACTGAAAAGTACAATAAAAAGAAAGGCAGTACCACCAGTAAGGGATTCAAAGAGCGGGCAGGGTTTAACTTTATTGTTACCAACCTGGTGAGCGAAAAATATAGCGCTGAATTGATCCAAAAGTTATATCACCTGCGATGGCAGATAGAATTGGTTTTTAAAGCATGGAAGTCGTTTTTAAAGATACACACGTTCCCCAAAGGAAGTTCGGATCGTATAACCAGTATATTATACAGTAAGTTGATCTGGGCAGTTTTGAGTTGGAAAATATGCATGGCTATCGGTAAGATAGGTCAAATTAGTGTTTTAAAGGTGCATCGACTAATCGCTTCTACGAAAGAAGAATTGCGAGCGCAGCTTTTAGGGATATGCTCAAAGTGGTTAGCTCTGTTGGAGAAATTAAACTTAAAGCACCTTTCAAAAGAGCACAGAAAACATAGGTTAAAAATAGAAGAAATTGTAATAAGTATTTGATTATTAGATATTTAAATACTATATTTAGATAGTTAAACAAAAATAAGAAAGGCGGGGTCATCTAAACCTCCCCGCCTTAAAAAACGAAAAATATGAGAGTAAAAATACATAGGTTTGCCCATGCGGGCAAACCGCGCCTAAAAATTAAATAACTGAAAATCAACAATATATGAGTACAGCTACTTAAATTGACGGCTATGAGTTCCAATGGGGGAAGATATGGAGCACCGGCGTTTTTGTCCATTCGGATTGATACATATAATATACATCCTTCGGGAAACCGGCCAGATCTACAATCCCAAAATATGAACTGCGCGCGGGCCACCTATAGGGTGTTGGCTCGCCCAGGTAATCAAAACCGGTCCAGATAAACATGCCTGATAAAAAGTCGTACTTTTTGATCACCTTCCAGGTTTCCTCGTGAGTTGATCCCCAGTCGGCAGAAACATTATCGTAAGCAGATACGGTAAAATCGGCGTTCATCAAGGCGGCGTCCTTAGTAGGCCACCTGCGGATACTATCCGATGGCATATCGTAGATCCCTCTTGTTTCTAAGGCCGAAGTAGTTTCGGTACCTATAAATTTTTTACCGGGATAACGGTCATGAAAATGAGGAAGATCGCTGTGATGATAATTATAACCAACCAGATCTACCGCGCCCGATTTAATAATTTGATTGCGGGTATCCGGATTATTATTGGCCGCTGTAATAGGTCTTGTTGTATCTAAATTATGAATGATATTGGCAAGTTCGCGTGCTATCCGGAACCCGCTGGTGTCTGATTGTTGGGGTATCTCGTTTCCGATGCTCCACATCATCACCGAGGGATGGTTCCGGTCCCTTAACACCTGGTCTTCCAGGTCGCGTTTATGCCAAGCATTAAAATACAAGTGATAATCGTACTTCACTTTACCCTTTTGCCAGCAATCAAAAGCCTCGTCCATTACGATGAAGCCTAACTGATCCGTTAGATCAAGCAATTCCGGAGCCGGAGGGTTATGCGATGTACGGATGGCATTGCATCCCATAGCTTTTAAAATTTGGAGCTGGCGCTCCAAAGCACGGTAGTTTATTGCCGCACCTAAACTGCCCAAATCGTGATGATCGCACACACCCAAAATTTTCATTGGCTTTCCATTTAGCGAAAAACCTTTATCAGCATCAAAATTAAAATACCTTATGCCTAAGCGTGTTTCATATTGATCAACAACAGCCTGCTTGTTAAGCACCTTTGTAATTATTTTATACAAATAAGGTTTATCCACCGACCATAATACAGGCTTTACGACATCAAAATTTTGACTTACCGTTGTTAAACTATCTTTAATTGATACATTAGCCGTGGTTTTTGTTGCTATCAACTTCCCCTCGGCATTGTAAATACGGCTCGTTAAATCAACATGTTGCAAAACGCTTCCGTTTTGTTTAACACAAACTTTTAAACTAACCTGAGCCAACTGCTGGTTAACTTTTGGTGTGCTTACAAAAGTACCCCAATGGTTAATGGCCACACTATTGGTGGTAGTTAGCCATACATTGCGATAGATGCCCGAGCCTGAGTACCAACGCGAGTTAGGCTGGCTGGCATTATCAACCTTTACGGCTATGGTATTTTTCTGACCGTCAAATTTTAAATAAGGCGACAAATCATATTGAAACGAGATATAGCCATTGGGCCTGAAACCCAGATGATGGCCGTTTATCCAAACATCGCTTTTTTGATAAACACCGTCAAAACCAATGTATACCAGTTTATTTTTATCGGCGTTGGGTATTAAAAAATCTTTACGATACCAAGCTATGCCACCCGGTAATGCACCTCCTTCGGGCGTTGCGGGATTATACTTGCTAAATTCGCCTTCAATACTCCAGTCGTGGGGCAAATTTAGTTTCCGCCAGTTAGCGTCATCAATATTGATGTCTTGCCCATTGTTTACATTCCCTAAATGGAACAGCCAATTCTGGTTGAAGTTTTCCGTTTTCCGGCCAGTATCCTGGGCTGATGAATTAAAATATAAAACCGTAAAGCATAACAGGATACAGAGGTTTTTCATCGGGGCAATAATTTGGTTTATAAATACAGCTAATGTAAATATTACATCACAAAAAAATTGGGGTTATTGACATTTTGTGCGGGTACTAAAAATCATTCACACCAGAAAAAACAAAAGCCCCCTCTAAACAGCGTAGCGCTCATGCACACCCAAAAAAAAACAAACACAGTGCATAATCACCCCCGGTCGGGGAGACTTTTTAAGCCCTCCATACCGGGCTACCGTGTATCCACATCTTTTGGATGCGATTAAGCTACTCCGTTAGGAGTAAAAGCCCGGTAGAAATGATCAATCACAAAACGTTTAGTGCCCGTAGGTACGCTACCATTATTTAAGCCGTTCACGCAGGTTGCAGAGTTAGTCGCACGGTGAACACACCCCTGCAGCCGCGCTTGCCAAACCCGCCCCCTCGAGAGGGGATCTGAATAAATTCGCTCACTATCAATGCAATATAAAAAAAAAGCAGCGGCCCGTGCGATTCCCCTCTTGAGAGGGGTGGAGGGGTGTGTTCTATACGAGCGATTATAAAGCGCAGAGATTTTGTATTATAATATCCTGTTTGTTAGCGCATTGTCGGCTTTGTGTGAATGGACCATCAACTTGTAAGCAATCAATTTTAACTTAATGATATTGGTCGTAGGTACGACACATATCAACCGTATGATGCTCCGTTTTCTTGAACTGCGGTTATAAAAAAGCGAAGAAGTAGCGTACCTAACCACGCAAACTCCATTTCGCCAATATTCTACAAAGCTTTAACCCCGATGGGGTTTTACCTAAAAGATGTGGGTACACCGTAGCCTACCGGGGAGGGTTGGGAGGGGCCTCTTCTGCGGCGACTGAGCGGGCCGATGTTTTAAATTAAGAATACTGATTTATTAACGCAAAATAAGCGATTGACAATCAACGCACCCGATATGCTGCATACTTACCGCTTTTAGAAGATCCCTCCTCGCGTCGGGATGACATAATGGAGAGGAATTAGACATTGACAATCAACAACTTAAAAGTACGCCACCATAAAACCACACTAATAAACCTTCAACAAAAGCAGGATAACATTACGCCATAACCTTTTGTATAGCCCTCCCCCTCCTATCAACCCAATTTCAAAAACGGTTATGAATCTCGGTCATTACCCGTACCATCTCATTACGTATATCCGCTGTTGGGCGGGTGTAATTGTTGTTCATGTAGCAAAACAATAACCTTTTACCTTTACGGGTAATGAGGTAGCCACTTTGGTTATGGTTGTTATTCAGCGTACCTGTTTTGCCCCAAACAAAAGGAATACCCTTATCGGTTTGATAAGCATTTTTTAACGTGCCAGAGATGCCACCGGTGGGTAACAACGAGTGCAGCTTCTGCTCGTTAGCTACTTTATCCTGTATTTTTACCAACAGGGCAATGGTGGTTCTGGGCGTGAAAAGATTTTGCCTTGATAAGCCGGAGCCATCCACCCATTGGGGCTCGTCGGGTAAATCGTTCATCAAATTCTTCTTGCAGTAAGCAATGGCCGCCTCTATACTTAACATACCACCCCCAAGTGTGGATGAGCATACCAGCAATAATTGCTCGGCTATAAAATTATCACTGGGCAAAAGCATCCGTTTGTAAACAGAATCGGCAGCGGCACTGTACAATAGCTTGGCATCGGCAGGCATTTTCAGATCAATCAGGTTGATTGATCTTTTAAGCGTGTCTTCCAGCAAAGCCAGCGTTAATTCGGCACTGGTTTTCCATGGAATCTCTTCATGAAAGTTGGGCGGAACAGGGCGTACCGGGTACTTGAATTGGTTGGATGCCAAATCGCGGTGTACGGTAAATTTGGGGGGATGATAAGTACTATCGGCCTGCAAATACCTTTTTAAATAAGATGGTATAATTTGCAAGCCTCCCTGCTTGTCTGCTTTAATTACAGCCACATTATCTTCAAGCGGCATAGCGGTTATTTCGGCCTGGTAGTAATCGCTATAATTATCATAGGGCCATCCCACACCGTAAAAATTGCCGTTATAATTTGATGCGCAGTAAAATAGCTTTTGCGGGGCGTTCTTCAACAAATCAAACGCCTTGGTAGATTTTAGCGTGGAGTGCAGAAAAGCAGGATCGCCGGTTCCCCAAAAAATCAATGAATCGCCTTTAACCACGTAGCGCAGCCCGGGTATCGAGTCGCCCAGCATTTGCAAACACGCGTAAAAGGTGTAGAGCTTGGTGTTAGATGCCGGTATAAAATACTTATCGGCATTCAACTCATAAACCATTTTCTTCTTTTCAGGATCATACAAAGCAAAGCCGGTAAAATGGTCGCGGTTAATTTCAGACTGCCGGATCAGTTTACGGATCTTTCGTTTCGGAACCCGTTGTGCAAGCACTGTTTGGCTTAAGCAAAAAAGCAGGATAAGCGTGCATAAACTGCTTAATGTTATTTTTTTAATCATCCTGAAATTAAAGAAAGAGGTAAAATATTGAACCATGCGCAGTGCGGATAAATGAAATATAGATGATAATTTAGGGAAAAAGGGATGGCGATGCCTGGTAAGCCATTTGCAAAACAGATGCCAAAAAATCCAGATCGCGGGGGGTATGCAAGGCATTTAACACCACACGTTTAAGTGTTTGGCCCATAGGGTCGGGATAAGCAAATGATGAGATCAGTATTCCGGCATCCAAAAAAACACCTTCGTCCATTAAAGTTGGTAACACAAATACCGGCAAACCCGCATGGTGCTGTATACCCGGCATATCCTTGATGCAGTTTTCAAAATAGGTAATGTTCTGCATCAGCCTCTCCCGTTGCCTGGCGTAAATATGCTGGCCCTGGTTAAACGCAAATACCTGTGCTGGCGACAAAGGCGTAACCGCCGAATACTCGGGCCTGTTTTTAAAGGCTGTTACCTGTTCTTTTGAACAGCTTATGGCACCACCCGAAATGCCAAAAGCCTTGGATAATGAATACGTAAATAAATATTCCACATGTTTATTTTGCGGCACCAAGGCACTTACACCGGCGCCATTTGTGCCGATAACGCCAATGCCATGCGAATCGTCAATTATGGCCAATACCGGACTTTTAACGCTGGCCAGGAAAGAGAAATTATAGATGGTAGCCGTTAAGGGATTAACAGAATCGCTGGCTATAATTAATGGGTTATCCAAATTGGCATCCCCGGTTTGCTGCAAAGCCCAGTTGCTCCAGTCGTTAAAGCTATTTAATGCCGATTTATGCTGCAGAATGGCAGGATGCGAGCCTGGCGCATTATGCACCTTACCCTGATGGTATGATGTAGCCAGCCGCCCCGCAGCAAAGCCCGATGGCAATAATACAGCCCCCTCGCTGCCGGTAAGTTGCGCAAGTAAGGCTTCGCACTCCTCGTAAACAGACAAGCGTGTATTGGAGATTCTGGACGATGGAAAAAGCCAGCCATACTTATCGGCACCTTGCAGCACCAGATCCATAAACTCGGGCTCGGCATTCATCCCTAAGTAATTATAACCCGAAAAAAAGACAAACTCCTTACCGTTCACTACAGCGGTACGGCCCGGCTTTCCGTCTAAGTATAAATTATCCAATTCTCTTGCCATAGCATCCGTTAAATGGTAATGTGCTCCAGCTTATCCAGGTATCCCTGTTCAACATCGGCGCCAATTCCGGGCGCATCGGTAATTTCAAGCTGCATACCATTATATTTAAAGCCGCCTGTTACAGGGTCTGCCAGTTGCCCCAGCAGGCAGGTATCCAGGTCAAAAAATGCCAGGTTGGTAAAAGCCATGGCAAAATGCACGTTGGCTGTTAAAGCCAGCCTGCTCTCCATCATGCTGCCCAGCATACAAGCAACACCTTGCTGCTCTGCCACCTGGTTAATCAGTATCGCTTCGTTTATTCCGCCGCTTTTGGCAAATTTAATATTGATGTATCTGGCGGCCTTGTTTTTTAATATCCGCTGCGCATCCCTGTGGGTATAAACACTTTCGTCGGCCATGATGGGGATGGGCGATAGTTGGCAAAGCTCCGGCAGCAACTCGTCGTTATAGGTACGCATGGGTTGCTCACAAAAAGCAATATTGTATTGGGCCAGCTGGCCAAGGGTATAAACGGCTTCTTCAAATGTCCAGCCCTGGTTGGCATCAATGCGGATCTGGGTTTCCGGCCTGATAGCTTTTCGGATACTTGCTATACGTTCCAGATCGGCAGCCGGGCTTTTGCCCAGTTTTACTTTGATGATATTAAAACCCTGATCCTGAAATTTTACTGCCGAGGCAGCCATATTTTCGGCGGTATCAATGCCTATTGTTACATCGGTTTCAATCTTTCTTCTTTCGCCGCCTAAGTATTGGTAAAGGGGCTGCCCCGCCTGTTTAGCCGCTATATCATAAAGCAGCATATCAAAGGCGCTTTTAATGGTATAGTTACCGGCGGTATATAAATGCAGTTCGGCCAAACGGCCCGCTATATCATCCGCACTTTTCCCCTTCCAAATGGCAGCAAAATCCTTAGCCATCTCGTAACCTGTAGCCTGGGTTTCGCCAACAATCATCGGGAAGGCAGAGCACTCGCCAAGCCCGGTTATACCGGCATCTGTATGTGCCCTTACCAATATATTTTGCGCAAAATGCATGGTACCGGTAGCGATGGTAAACGGCTCGATGGGGATGGAATATTTATAGATCTCGAATGCGGTTAATTTCACCTTGATATTTATTTGGTTAACAATTTTCTTTTTAAAAATCGGGCGTTAGCATAGCTTACCGTTAAATATGGACATAATTACCAAATTTTTAAAACTATTAATGTATTATGCCCCAATTGCAGGCATAAAAACGGCGCAACTTTACCTTACCTCACAGAACCCTGTAAATGGCACTTCCGTAATTGCAAAAAAACGCCCTGCACTTTTTTACAGGGCAAACGCATCAAAAAAATAAGAGGAGGCACCTTACGGAGCCAAAGACAGGTTAAAAGCGTTTTTCCTATAAACAGGCGACTCCGTTGGAGTCAAAAACAAACCGTTAAAGAGCTCTGGTGAGAGCTTACTGGTTATAGGGAACTGTATCGTCCTGAAAAAAGTTTACGGTTTTTTCAGATAATCCTGCTACGTGCTTACAGGTTAAAGAGCTCCGGTAGGAGCTTCCTGTTTATAGCAAACAAAAAAAAGAAGTTTTGGCTCCGTAGGTGCCCCCTTGCAAGCAGGCTTCCCTTTTTACGTCAATAAAATCAAATCAACTTTTTTAATGCGTTTGCCCTGCCTTTTTTTATTTTTAATTTACTTTAAACACGGCACATATGTATCTTGCCGGTTTTATCCCTCAAGCCAACTCATGAATTCTGAAATCCATATGGAACACGATGCCTACCGCGAGTCTTTGTTTACCAATCGTTTTATTAAACACCAAATACTGAAATCAAAAATAGGCCACATACAATCACAGGCCTGTTTTAAGGTAAGGCAATTGGGCAGTTCGGTACAACAACGGGAAATTTATCAGTTAACCATTGGCACAGGTAAAATACAGGTGATGTTGTGGAGCCAGATGCATGGCGACGAGCCAACCGGCACGCTGGCTTTTTTTGATCTGTTTAACTTTTTTGCAGCTGATGATCAGCATAACGCCTTCAGAAAACGGATATTAGACAATTGCACCCTGCACTTTATACCTATGCTTAACCCCGACGGAGCCGAGGTACACCAACGACGCAATGCGCAGGGTATCGATATCAATCGCGATTTTTTAAAACAACAATCTACCGAAGCCCGGCTTTTAGCTGGCCTGCAACAAAATATTCAACCCGAATTTGGTTTTAACATGCACGATCAGGATACTTTATGGTCGGTAAGCGGGAGTAAAAAACCGGCTACCATCTCCTTACTTGCGCCTCCGGCAGATGATGAGGCCAGTATCACACCTGGCCGTTTGAAGGCTATGCTGCTCACAGCGGGTATCTATCAGGTTTTTAAAAAGCAGATTCCCGGCTGCATAGGCCGCTGGAGCGAAGAATATGAGGCCCGTGCTTTCGGTGATAATTTTCAAAGGCTCGGCACATCAACCGTTTTAATTGAAGCTGGCGGCTACCCCGGCGACTTTGAAAAACAATACGCCCGCAAGCTTACTTTCGATATTCTGTTATATGCCCTCAACCAGATCAGCACACAACAATATGCCAAACAGCAATTGAGCCAATACCATCAAATACCGTTTAACCATAAGGAGCTTTTTCACCTGCTGATTAAAAACTGCCAAATCAATAACGACGACAGCAATTTCACTGCCGACATTGGTTTAAATTATACCGAAATAATTGATTTAGAGCACCACAAGCACAAAAAAATTTACACCGTAGCCGATTTTGGCGATCTATCCACCTGGAATGCTTACGATGTGTTTGATGCCGACGGATGGGCCATGGCCACAAGCTTATCTATTGGCGAAAAGCCTACCTTAAAAATAGTGGACACCCAGGGAAATATATTGGTTATGGATCAGGGCGTAATGGTATAACCCTCAAAAATTAAATGCGGCTGGTAAGCAAGTGTTATGGCTTACCAGCCGCCATGGTTTTTGGGGATGATGTGGCTATCAATACTCCAAAGGTACGGTAGGTTCCTTCTTACTGGTAGACATGATCATCATCGTTTGGAAGGTTTTAACTACGGTTATCTTGCTGATCTTGTCCATAATCAATTGCTCATAGGCTTTAATATCCCTAACATAAACCTTCAACAAAAAATCGCACTGCCCGGTTACGTGGTGGCATTCGGTTACTTCTTTAATGGCCTTAATCTCGTCCACAAAAACCTGTATGGTATTGTTTTTATGAAAATCCAGCGATACCTGTATAAATGTTTTAATGCCAAGGCCCAGCTTTTCCTCGTCAACCAGGGCATGGTAGCTTTTAATATATTCAGCGTTTTCAAGCTTACGCACACGTTCTAATGTAGGTGCGGGCGAAAGCCCTATTTCGCTTGAAAGTTGTAAATTGGTTATCCTCCCGTTTTCCTGGAGAATCTTTAAAATTTGTAGGTCTATTTTATCTATTTCCGTAGCCATAATGGTTACAAATATAAATTTTCCACCCAAACAAAATAATATTTTTTCAAATTGATGTTATGGCAATATAAATTCTTTATTGTAAATAAATTTAGACTTGTCTAAATTTATGATTAGATTTGTTTAAATGAACTCGTATACCGAAGAGAACTACTTGAAAGCCATTTATCATTTATCGTTAACCAATGATAAAAGCGTAACTACAAACAGCATAGCTGCAGCCATGAGCACCAAGGCGGCCTCGGTAACAGATATGCTTAAAAAACTGGCCGAAAAAAAACTCATTAACTACGAGCGTTACCAGGGGGTAAGTTTAACCGCCGAGGGTAAAACCATAGCCATTAAAATTGTACGCAAGCACCGCCTGTGGGAATTTTTTCTGGTTGAAAAATTGCAGTTTAAGTGGGACGAAGTACACGAACTGGCCGAAGAACTGGAACATATTAAATCGGCCGAATTAATTGAGCGGCTGGATAAGTTTTTAGGCTTCCCCAAATACGATCCGCATGGCGACCCCATACCCGATGTTAACGGGCGCTTTAATATCAACGAGTTAAAACCGGTATCAACCCTTTTGGTTAACGACGGAGGCATTATTATGGGCGTGCGCGAGCATTTACCTCAATTTTTGCAATATCTCGAAAAAATGAGGCTCATCATTGGTAATAAAATCACCGTGACCGACATTGCGGCTTACGATCAATCGGTCCAACTCAAATTAAACGATAACGAAACAGTGAACATCAGCAGGGATGTGGCTAAAAATATACTGGTAAAATATGACTGAAAAACACGGCGAATCGCTCGCCAACGTACATGGCTCGGTTGATACCCAGGGAAAACTGGGCTGGAAAAAAATAATGGCTTTTTTAGGCCCCGCTTATTTGGTAAGTGTAGGCTATATGGACCCCGGTAACTGGGCCACCGATTTAGCCGGCGGGAGCGAGTTTGGTTACAAGCTCATCTGGATCTTGTTTCTATCCAACCTCATTGCCTTATTGCTGCAATCGTTAAGCACGCGCCTGGGCATTGTGCGCGGGCTTGATCTGGCCCAGGCCTCAAAAAATACCTACAACCGCTTTGTTAACTTTTGCCTTTATATTTTAGCGCAGATAGCCATTATAGCCTGCGACCTGGCCGAAATTATAGGTATGGCCATAGGCCTGCAGCTGCTGTTTCACCTGCCCTTGCTCTGGGGTGTATCGCTCACCATAAGCGATACCGTGCTGCTCCTGTTTTTAATGAACAAGGGCATGCGCAAACTGGAAGGGTTTATCATATCCATGATATTTATCATCGGCCTCTCTTTCCTGGTAGAGATGTTTATCGTTAAGCCCGATTTTGCCGAGGTGGCCAAAGGCTTTATCCCCGGCAATTTAAGCGGAAGCGCCCTGTACATAGCCATCGGTATTATCGGCGCCACGGTTATGCCGCATAATTTATACCTGCACTCGTCGCTGGTGCAAACCCGCAAAATCGACCGTAGCCACGAGGGTATTAAAGCCGCCATTCGCTTTAATTTTATGGATACTGCCATCGCCCTAAACCTGGCATTTTTAGTAAACGCCGCCATCCTTATTTTGGCTGCCAGCGCCTTTTTCCGCAACGGCTATTTTAAAATTGCCGAAATACAGGATGCCTATAAACTCCTCGAACATATTTTTGGTTCTCTTGCCCCTGCCCTGTTCGCCATCGCCCTAATCGCCTCCGGCCAAAGCTCTACCATTACCGGTACCCTTGCCGGGCAAATTATTATGGAAGGGCATATTAACCTGCGTATCCAACCCTGGCTGCGCCGTCTGTTAACGCGCCTGCTGGCCATTTTACCCGCCGTACTCACCATTGTGTACTTTGGCGACGAAGCCCTCGGCAGCCTCATTATTTTAAGCCAGGTGGTATTGAGCCTGCAACTCGGCTTTGCCGTTATCCCGCTCATCCACTTTACATCCGATAAGGAGCGTATGGGTAAATTTGCCATCGGCTTAAAAGTAAAAATACTGGCCTGGACAAGCGCCGCCCTTATTGTGGTGCTCAACATCAAGTTGGTGGTAGGCCAAATTATCGACTGGATTAACCAATACCCCGCCGCCCAGGGCTGGATATACGCCATCGTTATACCCTTAACTTTGGCCATCCTGGTGCTGCTGCTGTATGTGTTTTTTAAACCGCTTATTTTAAGGCGCCACGAATTGCCCGCCCGCGTACCGCATGGCCTTGCCACAGCCATTACCGATCTGGCCGCTACCACATACAGCCACATCGGCATCACCATCGATTTTTCAAACAACGATCGCGATTCCATCCGTCACGGACTGATGCAAGGCGGTAAAAACGCCGAGTACACGCTCATCCACATTGTTGAAACCGCCGCAGCCAACTATCATGGCACCGAAGTGCTTGACCACGAAACACTAAGCGATAAAGAAAACCTGGACAAGTATGTAAGCACCCTCAACACCCTGGGCTACCATGCACACGCACAAATAGGCTACGGCCCCGCAGCAACCGCCATAACGCAAATTGTAAAAAACGACCAGATAGACTTTTTGGTAATGGGCGCTCACGGCCACAAGGCTTTAAAAGATCTCATCTTCGGCACCACGGTTGATAAGGTGCGCCACCGGGTTAACATCCCCATATTAATTGTAAAACCAGGGGCCTAAAACGTATAGGTATAACACATGATGAAACACCTATTTATTGCGGCCATCAGTTGCTTATTGCTCTGCTCGTGCGCCAATAGCGGCAGGTTATATTTCGATATCAAAAGCCAGGCTATCGTTGCCTGTAGCGGCCACATCGCCGAAATTGATATCGAAACGCCTACCAACACAATTGTTGTTAAAAGCAAGGCGGCTAACAAACCTATCCGCATAGGCAAACCCAACCCAGATTATCAAATCAGTATCGACGGCGAAAGTCAGCCCGGATACGAAATCATCCTGCAGCCGCATACCAGCTACATCGTGCGGACCGAAAACGGCAGCGACGACGGGCCGGGCGCACTAACCCTATCCACCAATGCCGAAGGAATGGTAATGAGCGCATCACATACCGACTGCAATTAAAACAGACAGACGGCGCGTTAAAAGAACCACGCCAATACGCTAAGAAACAAAACATAAAAACTTTGCGCCTTAGCGTCTTGGCGTGCAAAATACCCTAACTTAATAGGGTGGGCGTTTCCCTCCTCCGTCGGGCCGGGCTCTCCGCTTATACTGCGCAGGCCTTAGCCACAGGGCCAGTATCCGCTGCCATCCCTAACGCAAATCCGTTTAAAACAACAAATAGCTTACGCTGTCGCCATCGTTCAGCTCATCCGCATCGCAGGGTTGCAAGGCCAGTGCATCGGCATTTAAACCCAAACGGATATCGCCCGAGGTATTGATGGGTATAAGGTTTACGGCAATAGGCTCGCCCGAAATACTAACCGGAAAAAACTCATCAAAGCCACTACTCCGTTTGCGTTTGCCGTTAAAAGGCAAGGTTAAAATACGGGGCATCCCCAAACCAAAGCACACCGATAAATAAGCTTCAATAAACAACTTAAAGGTAACCATGCACGAGAATGGGTTACCCGGCAAAGCAAAAACCAAGCCGCCCATGGGCAGCTGCCCGCACCAGATAGGTTTACCCGGCCTGATGGATAGCTTATGAAAAAGTTTTTTAACGCCGAGGCCCTCCAACACCTCGGGCAGATAATCGGCATCACCGGCAGATACGCCACCGCAGGTAATGATGATATCAAAACCCAATACCGTTTTTAACGTTTCGGCCAGGTGCTGCTTATCATCAATAACATGGTTGCAAACGGCAGGTTTAATCAGCCATTTTTTTAGCAAACTCTGCAACAGGTATTCGTTGCTATTGCGGATCTGGTGAGGCTTAATGGCTGCCGAAACCTCCACCACCTCATCGCCGGTAGTAAACAGGGCCACTTTGGGTAAGCTGGCCACCATAACACGGTGCCTGCCCAATGTGGCCAGCAAACTTACCACGGCAGGTGTGCAAAGCGTATTGGCGCTTAAAATACCGGTGCCAGCCTTTATATCTTCGCCCTGGCGGGCTATGTTTTGATAAGGCCGCATAGTTTCCAAACTAAAGCTCACGTTGCCATCAACCTGCGTGGCATCTTCGCGGCGGATAACCGCGTTTGCCGATAGCGGCACCGGCGCGCCCGTCATTATTTTATAGCAATAGCCGGCTTGCAGGCCAGCCTCGCCTACCTGGCCAGCGTAAATTACCTGCTGCACCTTAAACGCGCGGGTGCCGCTTTCCCAATCCGCAGTACTAATGGCGTAACCATCCATGGTGGCACGGTTAAAAGGCGGGTAATCACGGTCGGCCGCTACGTCTTCGGCCAGCACGCGGCCATCGGCATCGTCCAGGCTGATGTACTCCGTACCGAAAGACCGGGATAAGGAGGTGATGAGTTGTTGAGCTTGTATGTAGTTGAGCATAGTGGTAATTTGTTTAACAGGCATCATTTTTTTTGCGTAAGCAGGGCGGTTATGCAGCTTCGCTCTGTATAGCTTAAAGATTGCTTCGTCGTTACTCCCTATAATGACGCGCTGTTAAGATACTGATTATCAGTGCGTCTATTTTTGCTCTAATAATCAGTATTCTCAATTTTGATCATCGGCACGCTCAATCGCCGCGTGAAGGGCTGTTACTTTTGTCTTGACACAAAAGTAACCAAAAAGTCAAGACTGCCCGATCCTTCCGCCCACAGGCCAGCTCCCGGCCCGGCGTGCAGTCTGGCTTTTGCGCACTTTCTTTCTGCACCTAACAATCTACAAGGTTCAAACGTCATCCCTATTTTTTTTCCGGCTGTCCGGATCGGATACCCAGGATGACAGTTTGCGCGCATAAAAAAAGGGTGTCATGCTGAGCCTGTCGAAGCACGGTGTGGTGGCCTCTGCAAGCGGCATCCGTTGTCATTTCCCCCTTCACACACCGCGGTGTTAAAATCCTCAATGACGATCGTTTAAGCACACTGACTATCAGCGCAATTACATCACATATCCAAGCGTCATTGCGAGGAACGAAGCAATCTCTACTGAGGCAGAGCCGCCGTGCAGATTTGCCCTGTATAGCTTAGAGATTGCTTCGTCGTTCCTCCTCGCAATGACGACCGTTTTAGCCCCCTATAAACCGCGTAGCGCTCATGCACACCCAAACAAACCAAAGCCCCCTCTAAATCTCCCCCGGTAGGCATATGCGTCAACCTAAGGTAAAAAGGCAATATCGAAATCCTGTTCAAAATTGGGTCTGACTCTTTTATCGTAGGAGCAGTACCTGGCTAAAGTAATTAGATGATATCCTATCTTGCCCTTATAACTTTCTATGGCTTTAACGACCTGTATTATTTTAGAGGCATTTTTTATGAGATACCGGACTACTTTTATCATACTCAAGCCCCTTTTCTGATGTTTTTTGATGATCATTCTGGCAGGCGAAAAGATATACTGGATGTAAATGATGATCATGATAAATCTCGCATAAAGGATAAGTGACAGTTGTTTTTTCGAAACATTATGGATCTTAGAAAACTCCATGTTACTTTTCCAGGATTTGAATATGATTTCAATCCGCCACCTCAGGCTATATACTTTGAAAAGAAAGTTATAATCTGCGTCCTGTCTGGAAATGGTAGTCATAAAAATGGACCATGACATCAGGGCCAGGCACTCTTTACCCGGTTCCTTTTTGGCCTCTTTCTTAGCCTTCATCCTGCGCCTGTTTGCAATTTCGTCACTTACAGGCAAGGCGACTATCCTGATTTTTGTACCTTTTTCATTATTTAAAGTAACCTCAAAATCAAGCTGTTTTTTTGATTGTAATTCGGTGAGCAGGTTAATTCTTTCTTTTGTTTGGCTGTCTAAAAGTACTATATTACTCTGATGCCTGTATATGCAGTCCGCTTCTGCTGTCCAATGCCTCTCGATTTCTTTAAGGGTTAGATACCCCCTGTCCCGAATAACAAGGTCGCCCTTTTCTATCGTTAATTCGGGGGCGGCTTTCTGATCGTTCTTAGTATAAGAATCGATGGTAAAATAAATAAAGCTTTCAGTTATCAAATCGTAAACACACTGAATCCGGGCATTACAAACACTGGACTGGGCGTTGGAGACGCCCGAAAAAAAGCCAAACAACCTAAGGGGCAACTTAATGATTGTGCTGTCCTGCACTAAAACACGCTTAAATTTACCTGCCCTGCGCAATGAATCGATTTCTTCCTTTCCGATTCTACTGATAATAACAAGGGCCAGTATCTTTTTTAAAAAAAGCACACATGATTCTTTGCTTGTCTTTTTTGCAATTGCCTGCCTACTTACAGAAACAGTAGTTTCCGCATCTATTTTTGCCGCCAGATCATTAAAGCTAACCGTTCCATGCGTGGCCGCGCAGCAAATGGCATATAAAATATCGGCAGGCTCTATAAGACCTTTCCGTATCAGAAATCCGGTATCAATTGCTATTTTCTTTATTTGATCAGCACCAATGTTCATGGCATTTAGCAACGCTAAAAAATCGACCTTTTTCATTATGTCTTTTTGATTAATGGGTAAAATAATTTATATTTACATAGTATATATACTATGTAAATTAATCAAAAAAAATGGGATATAAAGTAAAAGTTCAAAAAGTTGAGCGAGGAGGCACCAAATCGTTTTATGTAAACTTCCCGGCAGCAGTTGCCGATGCTTGCCTGTTAGAAAAAGGCGAAGAAATGGAATGGTTGATAGAAGATAGAAATAGCTTCGTACTAAAACGTGTAAAGAAAGCCAAAACTAATCTTCCCAAACAAGAAAAAGACAAGTGAAATTAATCGCGCAAACATCTTCTCCAATAATGTAAGGTGTTAGGTTGACGCATATGCCCGGTAGGGGAGACTTTTTCCTTTCTTTTTTTAAGTCCTCCCTACCGGGGAGGATTTAGGTGGGGCTTTTGGGTGGGGCTTCCTCAATGCCCCTCGCCCAATATCATTTTACGCGCATGGAAAACGCCCGGCAAAATAGCTTCGAGCGATTCTTTTACGCCGCCTACGCTGCCGGGTAGCGTAACCACCAGGCTTTGGGCTATGGTGCCCGCTACTCCCCTGCTCATCATGGCCAGGGGGGTGCGCTGCTGCCCGTAGCCGCGCATAGCTTCGGCAATGCCTTCGGCTTCGTGTTCTAACAGGGCCTTTACGGCGCTTACCGTGTTATCGCGGGGGCCAAGGCCTGTGCCGCCTGTGGTAAATATAAAGTGGATATCCTGCGCTACCCAGGCTTTAATTTGCTGCTGTATCTGCAATACATCGTCGGCAACCACCTGGTAATCTACTACATCGGCATTAACTTCCTTCAGCATCTCTATCATCAGCTTGCCGCTTTTATCTTCGCGGGTACCGGCGGCGGTAGAGTCCGAACAAACCAGTACCGCGCAGATGGGCGGTGTGGCAAAAAAGCGCTCCCTGTCGCTTTTGCCGCCGCGTTTTTGCAATAACTTAATGTGGCCAATCTCCAGCTGTTTATCAACCGGTTTCAGCATATCATAGATCTCCAGGGCGGCTATAGATACGGCAGTGAGCATCTCCATTTCTATCCCTGTACGGCCAATGGACTTGGCATTGCCGGTAATCACAATTCCGGAACGGTTAAATACCGCAGCATCAAAATATTCGGCATGCTTTTCCGTATCCAAAAACTCAAAGCTCATATCCATACCGTCAATTTGCACGGGGTGGCAGTGTGGCAGCAGTTGCGGCGTTAACTTTGCGCCAATAAAACCGGCGGCCCGGGCTACATCAAACAGGTTACCCTTGGGTAAAGCGTCGGTTTTAATCAGTTGGATGGTCTCGGGCGTACAAAAAATAACACCAATGGCCCTGGCAGTGCGCAGGGTGATCTGTTTATGAGTAATATCGCGCATCAGGGTAAAAGCCTTAGTGAGTTTAACATTTCTTTAGTTTCTATCAGTTCAATGGCATCGCCAACGGTAACAAGGCCCTCGCCGGCATGTACTAAGTTTTGCCCCAGGTAAACCTTGTTATTGTTTCGGCGGTAAAGGGCCAGGGTGCGGGTAGGCTCTTTAGCCGCCAGCCCGGTATCCTGATTTATGGTTGGTATGTTGCAGCGGGCGCACAATTTCGATCCAAAAAAATCAACGCCACCTATTTTAAAATGCGCCATGGTATCTTCCTGGTAAGGTTCGCCTCCGGCAAAAACGAGGTTGGCCCTGAACCTGTTCAGCGGAATTTGCTCCGGAAGGCGGGCGTTCAAATCGTCCATCGAGGCTTGGCCCAGCAATAAAAAAGGATAGGCATCGCTAAACGAAGTTATTTTGCGCGATGCAACATATTTAGCCTCCGGGTCAACAATGCGCTGCGAATCATCGGGCATATAAACCAGCCTGCAGGTAGCGCCCAACATCCGCGAGAACCACTCATCCGCTTTGGCGCTCACATATTGGCCCATGCATGTATCATCCCAAACGGTAAACTGCCCGGTTTGGTTGGTTTGTGGTACAAAAGGAATTAACAGCTGATCTGCCGACGTCAAATGGCTCACCAACAAGCCATCCGCCAGGATATTAACCCTTAAAAGCGCCATTTGGGCAAACTCACGCTGCGACAAAAAACGGTTGGCCCCGTCAACCAGCATCCAGCGCCTGTCGTGCTCAAAGCCGCGGTCGGTTACCTTTGCCGATGTAAGCTCAACCCCGCCGAGGGATTTGATGGGGTAAACAAATAATTTACTAACGCGCAACATGGTATAAAGGTAACAAGGTAATTTAAAACTAATTGCTTTTTTTAGCGCCTACGTTAATCACGTTAATCATCCAAAGCGTTCAGGCCGCCGCGTAAACTACGCGCCTGGCTGTAACCCGCCTTGCGTAAAATTTGCACGGCGGCGCTGCTGCGCGTTCCCTGCTGGCAATAAAATATCAGTTGCCGGTGTTTTAACAGGGCCGAAAAATCATGATTATTGATGCTGTGCAAGGGAATGTGCTGGCCGCCTATGTGGTGCTCATCGCGCTCCCAATCCTCGCGCACATCTATCAGTTCATAAGCATCGCGCGGCAGCGCCAAAAATTCTTCTGGCGAAATATCGGTGACCGCTTCGGGCTCCTTAAACCGGGCCATGCTTACCGCCCTGTTTTTTGGGTCCTGCTTATAGTTAATGGCGCGGAAGGATACCGCCAGGGCATCAAACATCACCAGTTTATTAGCCAGCACTTCGCTGTTCTGCAAAATCACCTTCACCACTTCGCCGGCCATCAGGGTGCCTATCATCCCGGTTATAATGTTGTAGGCGCCAACATCGGCACAGGAGGGTATAAAGGATTCGGCACCTGCCTCGGGGAAAAGGCAGCGCAGCGTGGCCGATTGATGATAGTTAAACACCGTAACATGGCCCTCGGTTTGGTAAATGGCGCCGTAAATTAGCGGCTTATTTAAGTACACGCAGGCATCGTTAATTAAATACCGCACGGCAAAATTATCGGTGCCATCCACTACCACATCATATTGGGCCATCAACTCAAGCACGTTGCTTTGATCTACCGGAAATTGATGTTCGTTAATGCTGATATGCGGATTATGCTGCAGCAATCTTTTTTTGGCTATCGCGGCTTTAGGCTGGCCAATATCCTCAATAGAATACAATACCTGCCGGTGCAGGTTACTGAGCGATACGGTATCGAAATCAGCTATCCCGATAGTGCCGATGCCGCATCCCGCCAGGTACAATAAACAAGGGCAGCCCAGGCCACCTGCGCCAATCACTAATACTTTGGCGCCGGCCAGTTTTACTTGTCCCTTAGCACCAATAAAATTAAGTTTACTGTGACTTTGGTAATATGCTTGCGATGTGTTTGTCATGCTGGAGTGGTACAACCTTTTACAAACCTATAAAAACGCCGCGTTTATTAGGTTTGTTTTAGCTAAGTTTTTAAGTTAGCGGAAGCTTAACTTAACACCCTTTGATGGAAGATAGAACGATTATACCCGAACTGTATGTAATGGGCGCCGGCCCCGGCGACCCTGAACTGATTACGGTGAAAGGGCATAAAATTTTGCAACAGGCCAATGTGGTGCTTTATGATAACCTGGCCAGCAAAGAGCTGCTGAGTATTACCCGCGACGATTGCGAAAAAATTTATGTAGGCAAGCGCCCTTACGGGGATTATACCCCACAGGAGCGCATACTGGAACTGATTAAAGAAAAAACCTTTGAAAAAGGCCTGGTGGTGCGCCTTAAAGGCGGCGACCCGTTTATTTTTGGACGCGGCTACGAAGAGATTTTATTTGCCCGTGAGCATGGCATTAAAACCCATTTTATCCCGGGAATTACCAGCATGCAGGCCAGCGGTTTTTTAGATATCCCCCTTACCCACCGCTCTGTGAGCGAAAGTGTATGGATGGTTACCGGAACCAAAAAAGATGGCCGCCTATCTGCCGACTTGCGCTTAGCCATGGAAAGCAACGCCACCGTGGTGGTTTACATGGGCATGAAAAAGCTGCCCGAAATAGTGCAAACCTATATCGACGCCGGTAACGGCAACATGCCCGCCGCCATTATACAACATGCATCGCTGCCACAACAAAAATCGGTGAAGGGTGTTATACAGGATATGCCCCAACTGGCAGAAGAGCACCACCTCACCCACCCCGCTATTATTATTATCGGCAGGGTGGTTGAGGTGGTTGAATGATTGAGTGATTGAATGATTGATTTTTGATTGGATGAATAATTGATTCAACCTGCCTCATGTATGCCATCTTCGCGCACAAAAAAAGGGTGCCATGTTGAGTATCCGACCCGCCCAGCCGGAAAAAACAGGGATGACATTCGAACCCTTTAGGCTGTTTTGTGCAAAAAGAAAAGTGCGCAATGGCCCGACTGCACGCCGGGCCGGGAGTTGGCTTGTGGGTGGAAGGATCGGGCAGTCTTGACGTTATTCACCTGTTGTTTGTTTTTTAAGGTGTTCATGAGCTCCCTACGGTCGGTTTTTTGGTTCTTTTTGTGTCAAGACAAAAAGAACGAAGCCCTTCCCGCAGCGTTTGAGCGGGCCGATGTTCTAAATAAAGAATACTGACGATCAGAGCAAAAATAGACGCACTGATAATCAACGCCTTAATAATACGTCATTATAAGCCCGTCGAAACACGGAGCGGCGGCCTTTTACGGGCGACAGGCCTTGCGCCATGCTTAGCCAGCGTAGAAACCGGACGGTAAAAGATTTGACAACTTTTAAAAAGTTGTCAAATCTGGTTGGAGCAGAGCCGCGGGTGCCGGGCATGCGGTATACTTATCGAGTGCAGAAGTTCCCTCCCTCCGGTCGGGATGACAAATTTTTAGAGGGGTGTTGAAGTTATTGATTGAGTTATTGAATGATTGATTTTTGATTGGTGTAATGGATGGATAGTGCTGAATGATTGAACGAATGTTGAATTGTTGGTTTTTGATTGGATAGTTGATTGATTTGACTCAAGACTCTCGGCTCAAGACTCCAGACTCAAAAAAAGAGTATATGAAAGAAATACAAGACATTCTAAAGGCCTACGCGCTGGCCAGTGAACAGGGTAAGCAAACCGCCCTGGCTACGGTGGTGCTGGTTGAGGGCTCGGCTTACCGGCGGGCCGGGGCCCGTATGCTGGTTACCGACGACGGGCAGCTTACCGGCGCCATCAGCGGCGGATGCCTGGAGGGCGATGCCCTGCGCAAGGCGCGCTTAGTAATGGCACAGCAACAGCCTATGCTGGTTACCTACGATACCATGGACGATGATGATGCCAAATTAGGCGTGGGCCTGGGCTGCAATGGCATTATCCACATCCTGATCGAGCCCATCCATCCTCAAAACAGCAACAACCCGATACAACTGCTGGGCATCGCGTTAAGCAAAAGGCAAAACGCGGTGCTGGTTACTTTATTTTCGCTGCAAAACCGCAAGGCGGAGCAGCCCGGCACCTGCCTGCTGTTATCGGATGGGGAAGCCGTTTTTAGCCCTTTAAATGATGAGGTGCTGAAGGGCGCTTTAACCAACGATGCTTTACAGGTACTCCGGTCGGCACAATCCATCACCAAAACATACTTCGCTCAAACAGCATACACCGGCTTTGTTGAATATTTAAAACCTGCAATCTCCCTGGTTATTGTTGGCGCCGGGAACGATGCCATCCCCCTAAACCAACTGGCCCACGTGATGGGTTGGGATATTACCGTTGTTGACGGGCGGGCCAATTACGCCCTGCCAGAGCGCTTCCCCGGAGCCAAACAGGTAATTGTGGCCAAACCCGAACAGGTACTCACAAAAATAGCGGCCGACGGCCTTACCGCCATAGTGCTCATGACCCATAATTACAATTACGAAATAGCCTTACTAAAGGAGCTTTTACCCAAGGCGATGCCTTATATAGGGGTGCTTGGCCCCAAAAAGAAACTCGACCGCATGCTTGCCGAGCTGGAAGACGGCGGCATGAGCATCACACCGCAACAGCTGCAAAATGTTTACGGCCCGGTTGGCCTGGATATCGGATCGGAAGGGTCCGAAGAGATAGCGCTCTCCATTGTGGCCGAAATTAAGGCGGTTTTATCGGGCAGAAAGGGTTATTCGCTCAAGCAAAAGGCCATGGCCATCCACACACCCGAACCGGAAGTAAAATGACGGGCCTGGTTATCTTAGCCGCGGGCCAGTCGAGCCGCCTGGGTCAGCCCAAACAGAACCTGCTCTATAAGGGCAAAACCCTGCTGCAACATGCCCTGGTAGCGGCAACAGGCTCCGGATGCCAGCCTATAGTATTGGTATTGGGCGCACATACCGCCGCCATTGAGCCGGGTATTGAGGGCCACGCGATCCAGGTTATCCATAATGCCGACTGGCCCGAAGGCATGGCATCATCTATCCGCGCGGGCATCATCCAGTTACAACAAAACCCGGAGGTTGACAGTGCACTAATGATGCTGTGCGACCAGCCCTTTGCCAATGCCCAACTGCTTACCAGCCTGCTTAACAAGCGCCAAGAAACCGGTAAAGGCATTATTGCCTGCACCTACAATGGCACCGCAGGCGTACCCGTACTATTCGACCGGCAATACTTTACCGAACTGCTCAGCTTAAAAGGCCACGAAGGAGCTAAAAAATTATTGGCCCGCTACGCGGATGATACCACGCTTGTTGATTTTGCCCACGGCGGGGTTGATATTGATACCATGGAGGATTACGAGGGTTTGGTTGGATAGTTATGGGCTGAAGATGCAGGAAAAATGATTTCCGCCGGTGCGATTCCACTTTTGAGAGATGGAGAGAAGTATGTTTAGCCCGGCGATAAATTTACATACCCGGTTATTTTACTTTGCAGGCTTATCTTACAAATATGCCATCACTTCATCGGGTGGCAACACCTTTATTTCGGCATCTTTAAAGTCCTTTAAATTCCTGGTCACTATAAAATCTATAGCAGTCACAGATCCTGCGGCAACGATCTGAATAGCATCTTCAAAGTCTTTATGTTTGGATAGGAGACTTTTTTTAATAATGGTATTGTCGATAGCCACCAGATCAATAAAATCTAATAAGGAATATAACAGTTCCCTTAATTCCTTTTCCTCAACATGTTTTTTTAATAAATAATGTGTGGTAGCAAAAGCATGTGAGGAGGTAAAAAGCTTTACTTTTTTCTTTTCCGCCATATCAAAAAGGGCTATGGCAAACTTGCTAAACGGCGGCCTATGAGCCAGCAAGTCGATAAGGATATTGGTGTCTACAAATACATTTCTCATCAATGCTTGTTTTCAAAATAGGCACGCAGTTCTTTTTTTTCATCAAAATCTGCAGGCAGGGTAACCGAACCAGCGAGCTTTTTCAGTTTTGGAGAAATTTGCATTGCAGGTTGATCTTCAGTAAGGGTTTCCAAATAGTTTTCAATCAATTCTGATAAACTTCTGCCAGTATGCTTAGCGTACAATTTGGCTTTTTTTATCACATCCGCTTCTACTGTTAATGTTAGTTTCGTCGTCATAATACGTGCGTTTTATATAAAGATACGTAGTGCTTAAGAAATTTCAAATTATTAAATGAATTATAGCGTGCACCTACAAAGGCACCATAGCGTGCGCGTGCCTGTACTGTTCAGCCGGAAATACTTTGCCGAACTGCTCAGCCTACAAGGCCACGAGAGCGCAAAAAAATTGTTAGCCCGCTATACGCTGATGATCCGCGCTTATTGATTTTACCAACGGTGGAGTTGATATTGATACCATGGGCGATTACGAGGGTTTGGTTGGATAATGAGGTCATGATCTCTTAGTGAAACTTTTATAGGTTTCTAAAGTTTACCAAGACTTAAGGTCATTTTGGTATTGCACATTAAAATTAGCAGATTTTAAGGCGAAACATATTTTTAAAATAGATTTTTAATGCCACAAAAGCCATTGGCCTTAAAATATTTTAATTTTAATGTCAATAACACTTGTGTTCTATGTAAAGATATGTACCACCTTAAAAATGATCAAACTAAGGTAAGCTTATCTTGTAGTAAAGTATATCATGTTCTGCTATAATTATTCCATCAAATATCCCCGCTAATTATTATTTTCACCGCCAAATATCTATAAGTGAAAAACCTGTTTGCCGTACTATGCCTCGCTCTGTTTATCAACTATAAAAGCCATGCCCAAACTACCGGCGTTTACGACCAGGTAAGCATGGACGACCTGCTTTTAAAAGATTGTGATTTTGAAAAAGGGGCCAGCGCTATGGTACTTTTAGATAAAGGCGACGCGGTTACCAGCCTCGAATCGGTTGCTATCAATTACTTTAAGCGGATAAAAATATTTACTGAGGCCGGCAAAGATGCAGCCAACGTGCGGATTACCTATTATAGCTGCGATGGCCTGGAACAGATCAGCAACCTGGAGGCCGAAACCATCAACCTGGAAGATGGCAAGATAGTGGCTACCAAAGTGGAGCCCAGCCAAATTTATACCGAACAAATTGATAAAAACCGCAGGGCCGTTGTTTTTGCATTCCCGCAGGTTAAGCCAGGCAGTGTTTTGGAGTACAAGTACCGCTTGGTAACCAGTTCAGCCGATGATTTTGTGGGCTGGGCTTTCCAGGAGGATATACCCGTTCGCTACAGCGAGTTAGCTGCCAAAATATCGTACAGCACGCTTTACAATATTATTACTACGGGCTACCAGCCCTTTGTTAAAGATACCAGCGTAGTAACAGGCAATTTTTTAGGCAAAGGCGACAGGCAATGCTGGTGGGCCAAAGCCAATCTGCCTTCGTACGCCAAAGAGCCATTTGTTACACCGGGCGTAAAAAACAAACAGGGCATTTATTTTCAGCTGAAATCGCTCAGAAGCGGGATGGATTTTGTTCGCTTTAACGATACCTGGGAAAGAATTGTACGCGAGATGATGACTAAAGTTTACTTTGCCGACCAACTGCACGAAAGCCTGAGCGACCAGGATGTGCTGATTAAAAAAGCCAAAAGCCTGGCCACCGACGACGAAAAAATAGCCTATCTGTTTGCCGAAGTTAAAAAAAGCGTTACCTGGAACAAGGTTAACGATTGGGCTACGGATAAAGGCGTAAAAGCAGCCTGGAGCAAAAAAACAGGCAACTCGGCCGAGATCAATATCATACTTTATAATTTGCTCAAAAAATCGGGCGTAAAGGTATACCCCATGCTGGTGAGCACACGCAATAATGGCGTGATTAACCCGAAATACGGGCAGTACGACCAAGCCAACGTAACTGTTGATTACATCCCCACTGCCGATACCAGCAAATATTATGTGCTCGACGCAGCCGGCCAATACAACCTTTATAACGAGGTGCCTGCGGAATTTTTAAACACCTACGGCATTGTGATCAATCCGGAAAAACGGGACGGTATGGCCAGGGCCAAATTTTTAACCAACGAAATACCCGCTAAAGAAGTTGTGATCATCGATGCCGCGATAACCGCCGATCATAAGGTATCCGGCAGCACCCTGATTGCCAACTATAGCTATAACAAAGCCTTTACCCAGGCTTTACAAAAAAAGTTAGGGGCCGAAAAGTATATCAACCATTTGATAGATAACAATAACGGCTTAAAAATAACCGAACCGGTTTTTGAGAACATGGAGGTTGACAGTCTGCCGCTAACCCAAAACTTCAATTTTGTACAGGAGCTAACCGCTGCCGATGATCAGTATATCTACTTTAACCCCAACCTGTTTTCGCCCCTGCACAGCAATCCCTTTTTAGGCGAGAAGCGCAATTCGGATATTGATTTTGGCTATTGTAATGCTTACATCATTAATGGTACCTATAAAATACCGCCAGGCTACAATATTGATGCTTTGCCTAAAAGCATGGTTTTAAACATGCCCGATAAAAGCATCGTATTTAAACGTGTAGCTGGCCTGCTTAACGGCTCCTTGCAGGTGCATTACAACATCACCTATACGCGGTCTACCTTTAGTGTGGGCCAGTATCCCGCTATTCGGGAGTTTTATAAAAAGATGTACAGCATGCTGAACGAGCCTATAGTGTTTAAAAAAAGCTGAGTGGAGTTTGGAGATAATGAGTTCGATTAATTAGCTATCCATCATTTAGCGCGAAAATGAATTATCAGCGACCGGTTAACTTTTTATCACCCAATCCAACTTGGAAAGTATCTAAAATGTATTTGATATCGCTATAGGGCGGTTTACGGTCAACCATTAAGCGGATAAGATGTAGGACATCGTCATTAAAAAAACGAAGATCATTGTCTGACCATTCTTTTTCTCTTTCAGCAATATAATCTGCAACAGGGGTTTTGCCATTTTCGCTTATCTTGATCAGACCATTATGCATACCCTTGACCTTTTGACGACCTGCTCTTCCAAAAATGAATAGTTTGTCATATAGCCCTTTCCGACAAACAGCTTCCAATGTAGCTAAAACCAATTCGTATTTTTGATCATGAATATCCTCGTCCACCAAACGGCCATAGCCATCAATCGCTTTCATGCCTTCGTACTGAAGCCTTGTTCCTAAAAAACTCAGTCTTTTATTGACAGCTAATACCATCACGTAAACTGCAAAGCCTTTACTTTTCAAATCACTAATCGTATTATTCATCCAATCACCAGAAGAAAAGGTTGTTTCCAGAATATAATTCAGGCGATGCTCTTCGCAATACGCCTTCAATTGGTTATTCCAAGGCTGCGAATATCTAACGGTAATTTCAGGATAATAATTTTCGTACAGTTTTTTAATCTCGTCCGACTCAGGATGATAATCGCGAAAGTCATCGGCGTTGCATGTTACTGCATTTTTTCCGATTATGGTCTATGCCTGTGTAATCAGCTCAGATTTACCAGCGCCAGGCTGCCCACCTAAAATGATGACCACAGGGTCTACAACAGGCTTAACTCCGCGAGTAAAATCGGCAACAATGATTTCACCGATAATTTTGCGTTGCTTATCATCAAGAGAATAGAGCTTTTCCAGATCACTTAAATCCGGCATATTAAACTATCTCCAGGGGAGCATATTCTTCTATAATTTGCTTCATCGTCTCGATAGACTCGAAATTTTTGGGGTCTCGACTGATCTCTCCAACAATGCCACTAATGGTTTTGTAACCATTTAAACGGTCAAGATCTGGATGTTCCTTTAAGGCTTCCTCCATTTGCTTTTTGGCGCTGCTGGTCATCAAGCCATTCAATACATGCCGGGTATTTTCAGTCAGTTTGTACCAATCAAGAGATGAATTGCTTAGAAACACCGCAGGATTGCTTTGCCGTTTTACGGTGAAACCCGCGGGCAGTGGTCGATAGCTCCTTATTCTTTTCATTGTGGTTTAAATCAAAAATACAAAAATTACACCATTACAAAAAATCAAACGAGAATCGGAACGAAAGAAAAGATTGTTTCTCACCAAGTATATAGATATCGCTAATGATCATCTTAATGATTATAGAGATAATATGCTGTTCTTATTTTAAATAGGCGAAATCTGCCAAACGAGATACCACATCGCAAAAGCGCAAGGCATACCTTATGTTTCCCCAATATCAGCTGTTGTTTAAAACATACAAGCTTTCGCTACGCCAAAAAATAGTTTTATTGCTTGAGGATCGTTCATTCAAACAGAAGTAATGGCACTGAATATTTAGTTTTTCAGGATTGCCGCAAAATTATTATTTAGGCTTTGAGGTCTACATACCGAGCCCCATCTGCTGCTCTTCAGTAACATGCCACCTGCAACAGCCTCCCCCCTATAATTAAAAAACAATACACTTACTTCAACTGTTCTTGTTTTAAATTTATAAACAAAGAATACCATGAAAGCTATATTCCAAAAATCAGCCATCTGCCTTGTCATTGCGACCATGTTGGCCGCATGCAGCACAACAACCATGGTTAGCAGTTCGTGGCGCAAGCCGGCGGCCACTGCCAATGGTTTTCACCATATTTTCATCGCCGCTTTAACGCGCGAGGTAAGCACCAAACAATCCATTGAGGTCGGTTTGCAAAGCCTGTTAGAGCAAAAAGGCTTAAAGGTTACCAAAAGCGGGGATGTTTTTCCGCCTACATTTAGCACCCGGAGCGGTCAGCAGCGCGATTTGGTGTTAGGCAAAATACAAGAAACCAATGCCGATGGTATACTAACAGTTAACCTGCTGCGCCGCGAAACCGAAACCCACTATGTGCCGGGCAGCGGCTATTGGAACCCGGGCATGCGCTGGGGGTATTACAACAGGTTTTGGAGCTACTATAACAACTGGTACCCACAGGTTTACAACCCGGGTTATTACGACCAAACCAAGGTTTATTATATAGAAACCAACCTTTATAATGCCAAAACGGAAGAATTGATCTGGACGGCCCAATCTAAAACTTATGATCCAAGTAATATCAAAAGCTTTTTAAAGGGTTATATTGATGCTATTTACGACAGGATGGTGAAGGATGGCCTGATTAACGCCGCGCCGGGGCAATAACAAAAAAAGAGGGTTTACCTGTGTTATCCCCGTTGGATGAGCGTGTTTTTAACGAACCGCCGATCAACAGGGATAACATTTTTATTTGCAAAAAAAATATGGAGTCACCAGATATCGTAAAACAAACCTGGCAACAATTGGCCGGGCGGTTAACAGATCGTTTTAACTCCGAAGGCTACGAGGTTGTGCATCAGCAAAGCGATGATTTGGTTTATGGCAGCTGTTACATCATCTGGTCGAACAACGAGGATGCCCTGCGTTTAACCTGGGATGGCAAAGAGGGCTGGTTTATTTTAGAGGAAAGCCTGCTGCCGCTATCGCCCGCGGGTATCTGGACCGAGATTATTATAGCGCCATTTGATGCGGAAAGACCCGATCCGGTTTACGCCAAGGCCATTATCCAGGATATTATCGATAGCCTGGATTAATAAGCCCCCTCTAATCTCCCCCGGTTGGGGAGACTTTTTTTTAAAGCACTCCCTACCGGGGAGGGTTTGGGTGGGGCTGAATATCTATACTGATAATCAATAACTTAAAAAAACTCATTATAAACTACCTCTCCATATTTTGGCACTTTGAAAGGCCAGATAGAAATATTGGGGAGAGAGCTTTGCATACTCACCAAGCAGAAGCCGACCAGTCAAAACCATACTTCCCCTACCGGATACTCGGTCTTTTTTAATAAGATTGTCATAATCATACCAATAAGTTAATTTTTTTTAGAATAATTTTAGAAAATCGATTTAACTTTGCATTCTTAACAACCAACATGACTAAAAAAAATAAATCTGTAGAAAACCCTGATGTAGTTTTGATAGGTGCCGGCATTATGAGCGCTACATTAGGTGCCATGTTAAAGCAACTACAACCAGATCTGACTATAGAAATTTTTGAAAGGCTTGATATTGTGGCCGGTGAGAGTTCGGATGCATGGAATAACGCCGGAACTGGACACTCGGCACTCTGCGAATTAAACTACACGCCGCAAAAAATTGATGGCTCCATCGAAACCAGCAAGGCTGTTAACATTGCCGAATCTTTCGAGGTATCAAAAGAGTTTTGGGCCTACCTGGTAGAACAAAAACTGGTAGAGTCGCCAGAGAAATTTATCCGCAGCATACCACACATGAGTTTTGTTTGGGGCGATGATAATGTTGACTATTTAAACAAACGCCATAAAGCCTTAGAGCAGTTCCACCTGTTTAAAGGCATGCAATATACCGAAGACCATCAGTTGATTAAGCAGTGGGTTCCGTTAATTATGGAAGGACGTAACCCCGAAGAAAAGGTAGCTGCCACCCGGATGGAAATTGGCACCGATGTAAACTTTGGCTCGCTTACGCGCAGCCTGTTTACCTATTTAACGGCGCAGCCAGGCGTAACCATGCACATGAACCATGAGGTGTGCGATTTGAAACAAGACGAAAACCATAACTGGATTCTGACGGTAAGAGACATTAATACCAAGGCGAAACGCAAAGTAACTACCAAATTTATATTTATCGGCGCTGGTGGTGGCTCATTATCATTACTCGAAAAATCAGACATACCAGAGGGGAAAGGCTTTGGCGGTTTCCCGGTGAGTGGCCAATGGCTCAAATGTGTTAACCCCGAGGTAATTGAACAGCACCAGGCCAAGGTTTATGGCAAGGCCTCGGTGGGCGCGCCGCCTATGTCGGTACCGCATTTGGATACCCGGATGATTAATGGTAAAAAAGCTTTGTTGTTTGGCCCTTATGCCGGGTTCTCAACCAAGTTTTTAAAGCACGGTTCATTTTTAGATCTGCCGCTTTCCATCAAGGCCAATAATATTTTGCCGATGATGAAGGCAGGTTTAGATAATATTCCGCTTACCAAATACCTGATTGATCAGGTGCGTCAATCGCCCGAAGACCGCTTAGAGGCGCTGAAGGAATACTGCCCAACCGCTAAAATGGAAGATTGGGAACTGGAAGTTGCCGGCCAGCGTGTGCAGGTCATAAAAAAAGACCCTGTACATGGCGGTATTTTAGAGTTTGGTACAGAAGTTGTAACCGCAGGCGACGGTAGCATTGCCGCCCTGTTAGGTGCCTCTCCGGGCGCGTCAACATCGGTTTCTATCATGATCGATTTATTGAAACGCTGCTTCGCCAGCCAACTGTATACCCACGAGTGGCAAACCAAACTGAAGGAAATGATCCCTTCTTACGGGCAATCCTTAGCTGAAAATAGCCAGTTGTTAGAAGAAACCAGGGCCCGTACAAGCGAGGTTTTAAACCTGGTTACACTGGAAACAGCTTGATTTTGATCAACTAATTACGGTTCAACTTTATAAGCAACTCTGCCAAATAGAGTTGCTTATCATCTTTACATCGCTCGCATAGTACACACCCCTCCGCCCCTCTCAAGAGGGGAATCGCACGGGCTGTGGCTTTTTTTCAGGCTCCCCTCTCGAGAGCATAGCCGTCAATTTAAGTAGCTGTACTCATATATTGTTGATTTTCAGTTATTTAATTTTTAGGCGCGGTTTGCCCGCATGGGCAAACCTATGTATTTTTACTCTCATATTTTTCGTTTTTTAAGGCGGGGAGGTTTAGATGACCCCGCCTTTCTTATTTTTGTTTAACTATCTAAATATAGTATTTAAATATCTAATAATCAAATACTTATTACAATTTCTTCTATTTTTAACCTATGTTTTCTGTGCTCTTTTGAAAGGTGCTTTAAGTTTAATTTCTCCAACAGAGCTAACCACTTTGAGCATATCCCTAAAAGCTGCGCTCGCAATTCTTCTTTCGTAGAAGCGATTAGTCGATGCACCTTTAAAACACTAATTTGACCTATCTTACCGATAGCCATGCATATTTTCCAACTCAAAACTGCCCAGATCAACTTACTGTATAATATACTGGTTATACGATCCGAACTTCCTTTGGGGAACGTGTGTATCTTTAAAAACGACTTCCATGCTTTAAAAACCAATTCTATCTGCCATCGCAGGTGATATAACTTTTGGATCAATTCAGCGCTATATTTTTCGCTCACCAGGTTGGTAACAATAAAGTTAAACCCTGCCCGCTCTTTGAATCCCTTACTGGTGGTACTGCCTTTCTTTTTATTGTACTTTTCAGTATTGGCTATCCGCCTTGCCTTGAGCTCTTCACTTACCGGTTCTATTATTATCCTTACCGGCATCTTATCAGCTCCGATATATACCTGTTGATCAAATACGCCGGTTATGCCTTGTAGTTTCGACAACTCTAACTTTTGGTATTGGTCGTCCTTTAATAGATAAATCGTTGTTTTCGGACATAATTTATTAATAAAGAAAGCTTTGACTTTGTTAATATTGTTCATATAACTCAAGTGAGTGTAACCCAGATCTCTCATATATAATACCCCCGGCTGAATTGATGCCTTGTCCAGATGACTCTCACCCTGGTCATTTGCGTTGGCCGGAGTTACTTTGATATCGCTTTTACCACTTTTGATTTCAAATTCAAATTGTACAGATGCTCCCGCTTTCATCCCACTTCCTTTTGTTCCGGGGAATGTCTCTGCAATAACTTCCGGCAACGCGAAACGGGTAGAATCTTTGATACGGATCTCCAAGCCCTGTGTTTGCTCTTGCGGTAACTCAACTGCTATTAATTGCTCAAAAACGGCTTGTACAAACTTTGTCATATTGCTGTGATGTCTTTGATGCAATGCCTGCTTCGAAATATCAAGCCCATCCCTCCGCATTAACTGCATACTCATGCCGTTAAACGATTGATCTCCATCAAATAACGCCATATCCAATAGTTCCTTGCCTCCCACTTTTCGTTTGCGTTGTATAGCCTCTGTTTTACGGGCCAGGCCATCTAACACCGTTGGTTCAAATAGTTCCGAACTCATTCGCTCGAATAATGACTGCAATTTTGCAGTTCCGATTCTTGCTCTAAAAAAATTTTATCCCTTTTTTTTCTAAAGTTGACGGCTATGCTCTCGAGAGGGGGCGGGCCAGACGGTGCGCAATGGCAGGGGGGGTGTTTGGCCGCGCGACGCACTTTTCGTAATTTGCTTATCGCTCGTATAAACACACCCCTCCGCCCCTCTCGAGAGGGGAATCGCACACGCGCCAGCGCTTTTAAAGAACACTGTTTACAGGAGCAAACAAACGCACTTACAATCAAATACTTAATAACTAAATTTACAACCTGAAATCCCTGCAGATAAACTAAAACTATAGGCCCCTACTCTCTTTAAAATAACGAAAACTGCACCGGCATCATCGAAAACTCGCTCTGGTGCAATTGCGGTGTGCCGGTAATACGGTAAACTGCGGTTTCCTCAAAACGCGAGGCAATAATAATATTGGTACCGTTGGCGTGCAGGTTAAAAAGATCCTGCACCAACTGGGGGCAGTTATTATCCTTCGACAAGTGCGACAACAGCAAATGACTCATAAACGATGGCCGGTGCACCTTAAATACTTCAAGTGCCTGGCTATTGGAGAGGTGGCCGTTACCGCCCCGGATGCGCCGCTTTAAATGATAAGGGTACCTCCCCTGCTCCAGCATCGCTTCATCGTAATTAGCTTCCAGAAAAGCGGCGTGACATTGCGCAAAGTGCGAAATCAAATTATCGCAGGGCGAACCTATATCGGTAAAAACGCCAACCTTAACATCGCGGTAGCTAATGATAAAGCTATGCGGATCGGAAGCGTCGTGCAGTTTAGGGAACGCGGTAACCAGCAAATCGCCCACCCGCACCGGCTCATATCCCCGAAAGGGAATCACCAAATTTTCGTCTAACGCTAAACCGCCATACTGCAAGGTGCGCGGCGTAATATAAACCGGCAGCTGGTATTTTTTGGCCAGCACGGGTAAGCCACGGATATGATCGGAATGCTCGTGCGAAATAAAAACGGCCCTCACATTATGCATGCTGAGGCCTAACCTTTGCATGCGCTTTTCGGTTTCGCGGCATGATATCCCGGCATCTACCAGGATGGCATCCTGCTCGTTACCAACATAGTAACAGTTACCATTACTTCCCGAATTGAGTGATGTGATGAACAACGACATGACCATACAAAGTAACCGATTTTTGCCAATTATATTAGCAAGTAAATAAAAAATCCATTCCTTTTTTTCGACGGCTTAAACCAATGTTTATATTAGCGGATGGATCAAGCCCAAACTTTACCTGTACTTGAAGCTACCGAGCTTCGTGTGTTAGGCGTATTAATGGAAAAATGCCGCACCACTCCCGACTATTATCCCATGACTATCAATAGCTTAACGGCAGCCTGCAACCAAAAAACATCGCGCAAGCCGGTAGTTAATTATGATGATGAAACCGTAGTACTGGCCTTAGACAAGTTAAAACGACGCGGATTAATATCAACCGCCACCGGTGGCTCAAGCCGGGCCATAAAATACAAGCACAATTTTGCCATCGTTTTCCCGGTGGTGCCTGCCGAGGTAGCTTTGATTTGCCTGCTGATGCTGCGTGGTGCGCAAACACCGGGCGAGCTGAACACCAACTCTGGCCGTTTATGGGAGTTTGAATCGTTAGATGAAGTACAAACGGTGCTGGAAAAATTAGCCAGCAACGAGCCGCCCTATGTAGTACAACTGCCGCGGCGTGCCGGCCAAAAAGAAGTGCGCTACGCCCATTTACTATCCGGAATACCCGATATCAACGATGATGACACAGCCGACGAACCAACATCCGGCAGCCGCCCATCCGCCGAGCTGGAAACCCGCCTGGCCAAAGTGGAGACCGAATTAGCGGAACTTAAGGAAGCTTTTGATAAACTGATGAAAGAACTGATGGGTTGATATTTTTGATTTTTTGAGTGATTGATTTTTGAATGATCGATTGATTTTCGCAATGTTTATTTGGGATGCTGTCAATCATTCTCCGCTTATATCATCTTGGAAGAAGGGATCTCCTATGCATGCGATAAGTATGCAGAGGGCTGATCGCGCGGAGATGATCTGCCCAATATGGACTACCTGTTTGTAGCAATTTATCAAATATCTATTTTGCCCCAACCGGAGCTACCCTTTTTTTAATTGACAGGCTATTCGTTTTTCATGGAAACTCACCCACTCTTTTTTTGTTATTGGTATATTTGTTCAAGCCTGCTGTGAAGTTAAAGTTAAACAGGCATACAATAGCTATCAAACCAATACGATCAATGAATATCAAAAAGCTATCATTTTTTATCATCACCATCCTGCTATCTGCTCCGGCCTTCGGCCAAGGCTTAAAGGTTGCTGTAGCGGCCAATTTACAATCGGTAATTAAGGTTTTGGATGCTGATTTTAAAAGCAAAACCGGCATTGTAGTTGAGCCCATCGTCGGTTCATCCGGTAACCTGGTTGCGCAGATCAAAAACGGGGCACCTTTCGATGTGTTCCTTTCTGCGGATATGAGTTTCCCGGATGCCCTGTACAAGGATGGATTTACGTTGGATAAGCCTGTGGTTTATGCTTTGGGCAAACTGATTATTTGCAGCACACAAAACCTGGATGTAAAACATTGGCAAACGCTGATATTAAAAGATGAGATCAAAAAGATCGCGATAGCAAACCCGGCCATTGCACCCTACGGCAAGGCTGCCAAAGAAGCCCTGGTTAAGCTGGCGCTGCTGGACAAGATAAGCCCTAAATTGGTTACCGGCGAAAGCATATCGCAGGTAAATACGTATATTTTTAACGATGCCGTTTCGGCAGGGTTTACCAGCCAATCGTTCATTTATGATTCGGGCCAAAGCAAAAAGCTGTATTGGGCCGCTATCGACCCTAAACTTTACGAACCAATACAACAGGGCATTGTTATTTTAAAGCATGCCCAAAATAACGCCCAGGCCGAAAAATTTTATAAATACCTGCTATCTTCATCCGCGAAAGCTATATTTAAAAAATATGGTTACCACACGGATTAAATGAGGTACAAAAACTTAATTGATTGCTGATGGATTGGTCGCCCATTTGGTTAACCTTGCGGCTGGCCGGTATTACTACGGCCCTGTTATTGGTAATGGGCTTGCCCCTGGCCTATTGGCTTTCCAGGGGGCGTTCGGTTATCAAAATCATCATCGAGGCCATCATTACCATGCCCCTGGTGCTACCGCCCTCGGTATTGGGCTTTTACTTGTTACTGGCTTTTAGTCCGCAACGCGGGTTGGGTAAATGGCTGGCCAATCATTTTAACATTCAGTTTGTTTTTTCGTTCCAGGGTTTGGTGCTGGCATCGCTTATCTACAGCGTACCATTTATGATAGGCCCTATTAAATCGGCTTTGCAGCAATTGCCATTGTCGCTATCGCAGGCATCCTATACCTTAGGGAAAACCAAAATGCAAACGTTTGTGCATGTGCTGTTGCCTAACATCCGGTCGTCATTATTAACGGCTACGGTGCTCACCTTTGCCCATACGCTGGGCGAGTTTGGCGTAGTGCTGATGATTGGCGGCAACATCCCCCATGTAACCCGGGTGGCATCCATCGCCATTTACGATTCGGTTGAAAACATGGACTACGCAAGCGCCAATAATTATTCGCTGGTACTGTTTGCCATTACCTTTATCATTGTGATGGCGGTTTTTATTTTTAACAGGCATACCGCCAAAAGCCCTTTGGAATGATAGTTATCGACATTGAAAAAAAAATGCGTACCTACGAGGGGAATAAAGTACTCCGGTTAAACACGCAATTTACAAAGGGCGCCATCACCAAAATATACGGCCCATCCGGATCGGGTAAAACAACGTTGCTTAAAATTATAGCCGGACTGATCATCCCCGAAATGGCCAAAATAACGGTAAATAATGAGCTTTGGCAGGATACTGCACGCGGGATAAACCTATCGCCACAGCAACGTAAAACAGGCTTTGTGTTCCAGAATTACGCGCTCTTCCCTAACATGACGGTAAAGCAGCACCTTGAGTATGCTACCGGGGATAAATTATGGATTGAACGCCTGCTGCATTTTGGCAAACTGGAGACATTAACCAAGCACAAACCCGAATATTTATCTGGCGGGCAGCAGCAACGGCTGGCTATTTTACGGGCATTGGCTATTAAGCCGCAGGTTTTACTAATGGACGAACCTTTTTCAGCCTTAGACCCCGAGATGCGGGGAATGATTATTACGGGATTAAAAGCGCTGGTGGGCGAACTGGGAAGTACATGTTTGATAGTAAGCCACAACCCGGACGAGATTGATACTGTAGATGCCCCTCTAAATCTCCCCTGAAGGGGAGACTTAGAGGGGCATGGCTGAGTGTTGAGTTCAAGCTGTTAGTTTCCCTTTCGGGGATAAGCGGATATGCGTTTTTGCGCCCTGATGCATGGCATCTGCCTGCAGCACTTTGTTAAAACAGCTTTCCGCTTCATGAAACTGTTGCAGCCCGAGGTAACCCAAACCTAAGATATAAAGGCAATGGATATGGTTTAACCGAGCCAGATCTCCTTTAAAAATCAATAAATTGGGTAACGATACGGCGAAATAATCCAGCTTCACCTCGTCATGTAGGTGTTTTTTGCCGTAGTTTACAAGCTTGCTAAAAATCAACATGGCCTCATCGTCTCGTCCTAATTTCATCAGGGCCAAACCTTGGTAAAATATTTTATCGGGTTGCTGGTCGTTGTAGAACAGGGCAGCACTTGGTTCTGATAAGCCATTAGCCGCTTTATGCCAGCATTCCCTTGCTTTTTGTTGATTACCCATTGCTTCATAAGCATTCCCCATCCAGTAAAAAATATCATTCTCTTGCGCGCCGTATAATTTGCCTTCTCCTAAGTTATCGGGATAAAATTGCGCTTGCTCCAGTTTTGCTATCGCGATAGCAAAATCACCTGTTTCAATATTTTGCTTCGCCTGTTCTACCAGGCTGTAAATATACTGGCCGGATACTTTGCCCTCTCCCCCTTCCCAAGGGTGAAATTGGTGCTGCATGATGAGCTCGAATGCCTGGTTATAGTAGCCGGTAAAATTATAAATAGCGGCCCGCTCCAAGTACAAATCATCCCGGGATAGTGTAACCTCAAGTTTTTGTTCCAGTAGCACCAAACGTTCTTCGGGCTTTTTATTAAGGCGCTTATATAATTGGTCGAGTTCCATCAGTATCCGCGCATCATGCGGGTTAAGCTGGTAAGCCTTTTCAAAATAACTGACGGCGGCCTGTTCGTCATCAAGTTTATTAAAAAAGGCTATACCCAAATTTCTTAAAACTGTGGGAAAAGATGAATCTATTTTAACTGAGCTTAGCCAGTTTTCAATAGCGTTATCGTATTGGCGCTTATCGTACCATAAATTACCCAAATAATAAGGCGCCTTAGCATCGTCAGCATCCAACTCCATGGCTATTTTTAGCACGGCAATATCTTCAAGCCGGTTGGGGAAACAATAGGCGGAATTAGCCAACGCTGCCTTTTTTAAATAAATTGCAGCTTTTTCGTCTCCCGCCTGGTGATAAAAATAGCCCAGGTAATAGTTAACAAGGGGTTCATCCAGATAGGCAGCATCGGTATGCAACAACAGATCGGCAGCCTCGGCATATAAACCAACAGCAGAAAAATCGATAGCGTATTCAATTAAATTATGCGACGTACCCCGGCTTAGCCTTAATGCCTGGTTTAATGTTTCGGTAGCCTGCGTTTTAAAACCGAGCGAGCTATAGCAAAGGTACAAAGCGAACAATACGCCGATATTAAACTGATCGCGCTTTAGCCCTTGCTGGGCAATCGACACGGCTTCGTTTGCGCGGTTTAGTTTCCACAAGGCTATAACCTTAATTAAATAAGCACGGCTGTTACGCGCATTCTTGTCGATAGACCAGTTAATATGCTCAAGCGCCAGCTCATAATCACCACGGAGAAGGTCGATCTGGGCAACCGAAAAATATCCGCTATCCTGGAAGGCATTGCTCCAGGTAGCTTTAAAAAAGGCATCATAAGCTTCGTTTATCCTATTTTGGTATTGCAGGCAAAGGCCCAGGTTATAGTAAGGCTCGCTGTCATACGGATTAGGATTTCTGCCCGTAATAGTTTTAATGGCTTGCCTGAAATACGGTTCGCTTTGTGTAAACTGGCCGCGGCGCAGATACCACAAACCAAGGGCGTTGTTATTGCGTGCATCTTTGGGTTCGCGCTTTAAGGCCTCCTGATAATAGGGTACCGGGCTATAAGTGGCATGCCTGTACTGTTCCAGATGCTGGCCAATTAAAAACAGTTCTTCAGTTGATTCTGCATCCTGAGGCTGGGGTGCTGGCTTTGCGGCTTCCGGGATATCATTTTCCTTCTGTTGGGTAGCGTCATAACTGATAATCTCTTTACCTGTAGCATCGCTAAGCGATAGCGAAAAATCATTCTCGTTAAGTTTGATTTTAATCACCTTACGGTAAATTTGATCCGGCGACACACTGATTACTTTTTTAAAAATCAGGACACCGCCTGCATATACTTTTAACGTGCAACCTGATTGTACAGATGTAGCGAATATTTTCACTTCCAGCTCCTGATCTATTTTCTCAAAATTGATCAGAAAATCTTTATTCGCATTTTTCACCACACCAAGTTCACGGTAGGGCAAAAAAAACTGGGTAAAAGTTTTTTCTTCGTAGGGCATCAGCCACGCAAAATCGGGCTGGTTATCGGTAAATACCCCTGTCATTAATTCAATATAAGGGCCATCTTCGTCGGTCAGGTTTTTATCCCAGGCTACACCAAAATCACTATTTCCCCAGGTCCATTGTTTTTTACCTGGCGATACATGATGATCGGCCACATGCAATACGCCTGCCTGGGTGTCATGCTCGTATCCGCCAACAAAATCATACCCGGAGTTTACAGCCATGTAGGATGTAGGCACTGGTATGTTTTTATACCGGGAAATATCCGTTCCGGGCGAGTAATCTACTTTGTAATAAGTGCCGGTTGCTATCGGGAAAGTAGATACATCCCGCTTGCCATGGTCAAACACGGCATTAACATCCGGCGGAAAAACGGATTGATAGTAATCATTTACTTTTACGGCTGGGTTAGCCCACCACAAAAAGGTTTGCGGCAGGTTAGTGCGGTTATACAGCTTAGCTTTAATTTCAAGATAGGCTTTGTCGGGATACAGCGTAAACCCGGCCATCCCCCTGGTACGGAACATGCGCTCAACCTCGTTGATCCAAACAGTTTTACTACCATCCGGGCTCTCCTCTACATTAAAGTCAACCGGCTCAAAAGTACTTGGGCGATGATGTTGCGGCCAGTTAAACTCTATCCCGCCCGAAATCCATGGGCCGCATAAACCTACCAGCGCAGGCTTAATTACCTGGTTGTAGTATATAAAATGCCGTTCCTTTATTTTATCGTAGGCCATCTGTATACGTCCGCCCAATTCGGGCAGTATCATTATTTTAAGATAGTCGTTCTCTAAAAACAGAGCCTTATACGGCCGATCGGTTTTATCATCGTATATTTTTTCGATAACCGGATTGGGGTATACTACACCACTGCTGCCCTGGTAAACACGGTTCTCAAAAAACATCGGATTTTTATCAGGCTTACCAATGCCATAAGTAGGGATCATAACCGTTTCTGCCCATGCCTTCACTTTCATGTGATTGTGTTATAATTAATGTGATACTAAATTTTGTTCCAACTCTTCTAATGTTTGGCCTTTGGTTTCGCTGACTTTGGCCCTGATGAATAAAAACCCAAGGAAACAGATGGCCGAATACAGGTAAAAAGGCCCGTAGGTGCCCAGATTTTCTGTTAAAACGGGGAAGGTAAATACCAGTATAAAGTAGGCTGCCCAAAGGCTCACGATAGCTACGGAGGATGCCACACCACGGATTTGGTTGGGAAAAATCTCTGATATAAGCACCCAGGTTACCGGCGCCAGCGATGTAGCGTACAGCCCGATGGCTATGAGCACAAATACCGAAACCAGCAAAGGGTTGCTATGTCCTTTTAACAGGATGGCCAAAACGATATAAACCACTGCTAAGCCTAAAGAACCTATCAGCATTAAAGGGCGGCGGCCAAGCTTATCAACCTGCCACATAGCCAAAACCGTAAACAACAGGTTTACTATGCCGATGGCTACCGTTTGGAATAATTGATTATTTAAATTAGCCCCTACCGACTTAAAGATGGTTGATGTATAATTAAAAACAATGTTGATACCGCAAAACTGCTGGAAAACGGCCAATGTAATACCAACGATAACCGCCGGACGAACTGCCTTGGCAAAAACTGCGCTATAGGATTGCCGTTGTTGATTGCCGCTTAACGAGATAGCAATATCCTTCAAGGTATTTTGGGCAAAGCGGGCCGAGCCGATTTTATTGAGTATGGCAGCCGCTTTAAGCTCCTTACCCGCCTGCATAAGCCAGCGGGGACTTTCGGGCAAAAATATCACGCCCACAAAAAATAAAATGGATGGTATAACGCCCAGGCCAAACATCAGCCGCCAAACATCAGGCCCTTTATCGGCAAGGCAGTAGTTAACCAGGTTGGTTACTAAAATGCCGATGCCAATGGTAAGTTGATTGACAGCTACATTGCGCCCGCGAATGCTTGCCGGAGAAATTTCGGCGATGTAAAGCGGACTAAGCATAGATGCCATGCCTACGCCAATACCTGCGGCAAAACGCATTAATACAAACTGCGTAAGCCCTTGCGAAAAAGCCATACCCAATGATGATATGGCAAATATGGAGGCAGCCACCAGCAGCCCTGGTTTGCGCCCATATTTATCGGCCAATTTACCGGCAGCCAGGCAACCTACAATACAACCTAAGGCCAACGAACCAGTTAAAAAGCCTTCCCACCAGGACGACAGGTGAAATTCTGTCCGCAAAAAAGGAAGCGCACCAGAGATAACAGCAAAATCAAAGCCGAAAAGATACCCGCCCAGGGCCGAGATAAAGGAAATGCCGATAATGTAGGTATTGTTAAATGATACCTGTGCCTTAACGTTGGGTATACTCATTTTTAAATTTATCAGGTTAATTGGTTTGATAAATTTAAAAATTGACCAGCCTGATAGAAATGGACAATATACCATCATTAATGGACAATATTATGCTGCAAACTTTGAATAAACTTCATAAAACCCAAAAAGATAGATTATATTACGGCATTTTAACTACTCGTTTTTACAATGAATACTAAGGAAGAATCCGTTAAAAAGATTAAAGAAGGTTTTGTTGGCCAAAAAACCATATTACTATCTGCCTTAACTAAAAAGCAAGCAGCTAAAAACGAACTGACCAGTAAATTCCATCTCACCGAGATGGGTTACTACCCGCTTGCCCACTTACACGACAGGGAACGCGAAGAGGGTAGCAGCCAATATATTTTATTGTACTGCACCGAAGGAAGCGGTTATGTTGAGATGGGAACAAACAGATATGAACTTACACCTAATACGTATTTTATTATCCCTAAAAATAGGCCGCACCATTATGGCAGCTATCAAAGCCAACCCTGGAGTATCTACTGGGCACATTTTGTTGGCGAACATGCAGATCTGATATACGAGCGATACGCGGATAAAAATGGCCCGGATATACGGCCCATCCCCTACGATAAAAAAAGGATAGATGAGTTTAACCAGATCATATCTATATTGGAGAACAGCCATCACAGCCGTGAATTAGAGATTGCCAACATTAGTCTGTTTCACTTTATAGCATCGCTTGTTTATAACAAAGAAACCAATCCAGCTTTTTACGATATGGACGCCATCAGCAGTTCTATCGCTTTTATGAAACAGAACATTCATGATTTTTTTAGCATCGAAGAACTGGCCAGGCAACAAAACTTATCAGTTTCACATTACAGCAAGCTCTTCAAAATCAAAACCGGGCATTCGCCGGTACAATATTTCAACCAGCTTAAAGTTCATAAATCGTGCGAGTATCTTTATTTCAGCAGCCGGAGCATTAAGGAGATATGCGCCGAATTAGGGTTTGAAGATCCTTATTATTTTTCGAGGCTGTTTAAAAAATGTACGGGGCTTTCACCGTCTAACTATAAAGCGCAGTATAAGAAATAACCTGTTTTAAAAAAGAAGGCTCCTTTTAAACAGCAGGTTTTTGGCTCAAAAAAAGGTGGTTAACACCGGAACAGTCGGCACTAACCACCTTTAAAAAAAGGACTGACAACTATATTATTGCTTACTTACCATCCCCATTTTGCTTAACAGCTTACGGTTTTCCCTGCGGTGTATCAGCTTGTAAAACATGGCGTAGATCACCGGCAAAATCAACAACGTAAGTATGGTTGAAGTCACCAAGCCCCCGATAACTACTATAGCCAGTGGTTTCTGCGTTTCGGAGCCTATACCTGTTGATATGGCCGCCGGCATTAAACCTATGGCCGCCATTAAGGCCGTCATCACAACCGGGCGCACGCGCGATATTACACCGGTCAGAATAGCTTCGTCGAGATGCTTGCCTTCTTCAATATTTTTCTTAAACACCGAAATCAGGATAACGCCGTTTTGGATACAAACCCCAAACAAAGCGATAAAACCAATACCTGCCGAGATGCTGAAGTTCATGTTGGTGATATGCAGGGCCAGGATACCACCTATTAACGCGAAAGGTACGTTGAGGATAACCAGGAAGGCATCTTTCCCGTTCCCGAACATGGTAAACAAGATCAGGAAGATGACAAGCAAACAGATAGGCACTACGCGCGACAGCGTTTTGGAGGCGCGGATCTGGTTTTCAAATTCGCCGTTCCAGGTAAACGAATAACCTTGATCGAGCTTTACCGCTTTATTTACTTTTTGCTGTGCCTCGGCAATGGTGCTGCCCAAATCGCGGCCACGTACCGAGAACTTCACTGCAATGTAGCGCATGTTATTATCCCGGTAAATAAAGGCGGGCCCGGTTAACTGGGTAATATCTGCAATTTCTTTGATCGCTATTTTGGCACCGTTTAAAGTTGGCACCATCAGGTTTTCAATTTTTTGCTGGGTGTTACGATAATTCTCCTGGTACCTCACCCTGATATCAAACTTACGCTCGCCTTCGTAAAGCTGTGTAGCTGCTTTACCGCCTATGGCCAGTTCAATAACCGAGTTGGCATCGCTGGTTGACACACCGTACAAGGCCATTTTAGCCTGGTTAAGCTCTATCCGGAACTCGGGTTGGCCCAAATTACGCAATATACCTAAATCCTCAACCCCCTGGATGCCTTTAAGCACGTTCATCACCGAATCGGCCTTAGTATCCAGCGTTTTAAAATCGGGGCCGAATATTTTTACAGCCATCGATGCCGGAACTCCCGCCACAGCTTCGGCAACGTTATCAATAATTGGCTGCGAGTAGTTATAGATAATTCCCGGAAACTGGCTTAGCTTTTTATCCATTTCTGCAATGAGCTCTTCCTGGGTAATATTCCGCTTCCATTCTTTTTTCGGTAGCAGATCAACCTGGATCTGTACGTTAAAAAAGCCCTTAGGGTCGGTACCGTCATTGGTACGTCCCACTTGCGACAGAGTTTGGCGCACCTCGGGGAAGGTGGCTAATATTTGCCGCATTTTATTAGTGGTATTCACCGAGCTTTCGAGCGATGTACTCATGGGCAGTTGGGCAGTTACCCAAAGTGCACCCTCATTTAACTGCGGCAAAAATTCGGTTCCTAAAAAAGTAACTGAGAAAAATGTGCAAGCCATTACCGCGATAGAAACCAGCAGGCTCAGTTTTTGATTTTTATAGGTAAAATTAAACATGCGTCCAATACCACGCTCAAAAAAGTTAACTACCGGGTTATGTTTTTCTTTTACGTTTTTACTAAGCAGAATGCTCGATAAGGCAGGCACCAGCGTTAAGGTTAAAATTAAAGCGCCCAATAAAGCAAAGCCGAGCGTGTAAGCCAGTGGCGAGAACATTTTACCCTCAACCTTTTGGAACGCGAATATGGGCACCAGGCAGGTTAAAATAATCATTTTTGAAAAGAAGATGGGCTTACCCATTTCGGCACCTACGTTTTTAAACAAGCCCAGTTTGGCCAGCTTATTAAACTTCTCCATCCCTACTTCTTTGGCCCGGTGATCCAAAGCCACAAAGATCCCTTCAACCATTACCACTGCCCCATCGATAATAATCCCGAAATCCACCGCGCCCATCGATAATAAATTGGCGCTCATGCCTTTTAACCTGAGGCAGATAAATGCAAATAGCAAGGCGAGCGGGATAATGATGGCCACAGTTAAGGTAGTGCGCCAGTCGGCCATAAAAAGCATCACGATAACGGTAACCAAAACAATCCCTTCAATCAAATTATGAATAACCGTTTCGGTCGCATAATCCATCAAGGTGGTGCGGTCGTAAAATACATCCAGTTTTACATCTTTGGGTAATATCTGGCTGTTTAGCTCCTTTACCTTATCCTGAATCAGCTTCAATACCTCGGACGGATTTTCGCCTTTGCGCATCACTACAATACCTTCAATGGCATCGTTATTTTTATCGCGCCCAACCTGGCCCAGCCTTGGTAAACCGCTCTCTTTAATATGGGCAATATCTTTGGCCAGGATAGGTACGTTGTTTACATTTTTAATAATGATGTTTTCTATCTCGGCAATATTATTGATCAAGCCGATACCGCGCACTACATAGGCCTGGTCGTTTTTTTCAATCACATCGCCACCAACGTTAATATTACTGCGGTTAATGGCATTATAAACATCCAGCGATGTCAAGCCATACTTTTGCAGCAAGGCGGGGTTTACGCTTACTTCGTAATCCTTTTCTTCGCCGCCAAAGCTATTCACGTCGGCCACACCAGGGATCGACTTAAACTGACGGTCAAGCACCCAATCCTGGATGGCGGTAAGCTCATGGATCGATTTGGTTTTGCTTTTAATGGTATACCTGAAAATTTCGCCGGTTGGGCCGTAAGGGGGCTCAACTTCGGGCTTCACGCCATCGGGTAAATCGGCATTACTTAAACGGCTTAAAACCTGCTGGCGCGCAAAAGCATCGTCCACATCGTCGTCAAAAATAATCCGTACGTAAGATAAGCCGAAGGATGAGGTAGTACGCAGGTTAGCCTTTTTTTGCACCGAGTTTAGCACCGTTTCCATCGGGATAGTGATCATCTTTTCAACCTCTTCGGCACTTCTTCCGGGCCATTGGGCTATAATGATGATCTGAGTATTGGTTACATCCGGAAAGGTTTCGATGGGTGTATTACTATAGCTCCAAATACCCAGAACTACCAAAACACCGGTTAAAAAAAACACAAAATAACGGTGCTTTAATGAGAAGTATATTATATTTTTAATGAATTTATTCATATCACTACCCTTTCAGGTTATTGGGATTGATTGTTAAAATCGTAAATTATAGCTTAAAGGCTGTATCGATTACTCGCCCGCCAAAGCGTTATATAAAAGCAATTGATTTTTTGAGATCAATATTTCGCCCGGCTTTAAGCCCGAAGCAATATAAGTGGTGCTATCCACGGTTTTAATTACGCTTACTTCCCTTATTTCAAGGTGGCATTTATCCTTATACACCACTACATAGTTTTTACTGCTATCAAAAATAACCGCGGCAGCAGGTATAGCTACCGATTGCTTTCCTTCGGTATTGGTGATCACTACATTGGTAAACATCTCGGGTTTTAACAACATATCCTTATTGGGCAAGGTGATTTTAACCTTCATTACCTTGTTTTCAGGATCCAGCACCGAGCTTACATCATTTACTTTTCCGCTAAAAACCTTGTCGGGATAGGCAAGCGTGGTTACTTTGGCATCGTAGCCCTTTTTTACTTTGGCAATGTCAGATTCAAATACGTTGGCCCAGATCCATACATCCTTCATATCGGATATGGTAAACAACGATGCCGCATTATCCTGGCGGATAAAGCTACCCGGATTGGCAGTACGCTCCACAATATAACCGCTGGTTGGCGCCTTAATTACATACTGGCCGCTGGCATTGGTACTACCGTGGCCGTTGATGCTGATCTGTTGCTCTATTTTGCGGTTGGCAGCTAAGGCCTTGTTATAGTTTTCCTGCGCCTCGGTATAATCCCTTTCGCTGGCAATACCGCTTTTATACAAATATTCGGTTTGGGCCAGTTGGCGTTTGGTGATGGAAACATCAGATTTTGCTGACGATAAGTCGGAATAATTACCCGCCACATCGGCACTTTTAATAGTGGCCAACGTTTGGCCCTGGCTTACCCTATCGCCCAGCGAAACCTTTACATCAACCACTTGTCCGCTCGAGAAGGGATAAATTTTAACCACATGGTTATCATCAAAAGAGACCTGGCCGGATAGAGATAGCTCATCCTTCACGGTGGACATTTTAACGGTATCCATCGTGATAATTTTAGCCAACGAATCGGTTATGCATACCTGTTTATTTTCCGTATCCGGCTTTTTTTGTTCTTTGCAGGCAGCTAAAAATATGATTGCTGAGAGACCGACAATAATTGCTTCTCTTTTCATTTCTATATATAAAATATTAAATTTATTATGGATTAATTACAGTAGCGCCTACGCTGAAATTAAGATCGGCGATAGCTTTTTGGAGGTTGTATTGCTGATTGATCACCTTCAGCTTGGTATCCTTATACGAGTCGAAAAAATCGATAAACTCTACCAGGCTCAACTGGCGCTGTTTATAGGCCTTAAACATATTGTTAAACAGGTTGTCGTATTGCTGGTAAAAATCGGTTTCGTTTTTTGATAACAGCTGCGTACTTAAATGGTATTGCTGTATGGCCGATACCACATCATTATTCAACTGCATCTCGCTGTTTTTATAGGTGGCCTGCAGGCTTTGGATGGTTGATTTTGCCGATTTGATATTACCCTGGTTGCGGTTAAATAAAGGCAAAGGCAGGCCTACGGTTAAACCCACATAATTGGGCGCGTAGCTGCTATGCTGGTCGTACTCCACACCAACGGTTACATCCGGAACGGCCAAAGCCTTTTGCAGCGCTAATTTATGCCCGGCCTGGTTATACTGGTACTGGTTGCTCAGGTAGTCGCCCCGGTTGGCTTTGGCCTTTTCTATCAGTGCGTTGGCATCCAGGGGCTGGTCGCTTATCCTGGTTTCCATCTGCGGAACGATATAGGCATTCTGACTGGTAGCAAGCAGGGTTTTTAACTGGCTTTGCAAATCATTTAGCTGGCGGCTGTTTTCAACCAGATCGTTCTCCAAACCATAAAGCAGGGCCTTCAGCCTGATCACATCTTTTAACGACGAGTTACCAACATCGTACGATTTGCTTACACCCGAAATTAAATTATTAACCGAACTGATTTCGCCGGTGTATATTTTACTTTGCTCTATCAGGTTGGATAGCTGGGCAAAATCAAGCAATAAATTATAATGCAGGTTGCGCAGCAGATCATTAAATTCGGCTTGTTGAATTTGCGCATCGTCCTTGGCAACCTGTATTTCTTTACCTCTTTTACCTGCGGTTTTAAATAACTGGGTTAGCTGGGCATATAACTGGCCGTTGCCATTGCTGTGGTCGAAAAATTTACCGTTACCATCGTGAATATTTTGGTCGGTACTCAGGGTTGGGTTATCCCATAATTTAGCCTGTTGTATTAAGGCCTGTGTGGCCTCAACATTATACTTTTGAGCCAATAAGCTCAGGTTATTTTTTAGAAACAGGCCTTCTGCCTGTTTAAAATCAAGATGTAAAGTATCTGTCTGGCATCGGGCGGTTAATGCAAAACCTATTAACGATGCCGTCAAAAGCATACTGCTACGGAGTTTATTCATATAGTTTTAGGATGTAACAAAAAAAAAAGATCGGACCGGCTACACGGTGTGAATGCCACCGATCCTCTCTCATCAACTTTAAATTAATTAGGTATTAATTTTATTAAGATTGCTTTGTTTTTATGTAAAGCAAAGCTACGCGCAAAACGGAAGAACGTCGTTAAACAAGGATTAAAAGGAGATTAAATTTATTCTACAGGGAATTGGATGGAAAATACGGTGCCACCACCACCATTAGCTTTGATAGATAAACTGCCCATATACAGCGAAACGATACTGTTGGTAATATATAACCCGAGGCCGTGCCCCGGAATATCGGCTACGTTTGAGGCCCTGTAAAATGGTTTAAAAAGATTACCCAGCTCCTCTGTGCTGATGCCAAGGCCATTGTCTATAATATCAATATTCAGTTGATTTTTAGCAGTCCGTAATATGCACTTTACCGGTTGGTTGTTTGAAAACTTAAAGGCGTTTGAAATAAGGTTATTCAATGCAATGTACATCAGCGATTTATTACAATTAACAATCACCGAGCGCTCATCATCAATCACATTATCTATTTCAACCTGTAATAAGTTTAATGCCAGCTTTTCGTTCCAGTAAGCCCATAGCTCCCATAATATTTCGTCTATCCGCACGGGTGTTAAGGTGGCTCTTGAAAAGTCCATATCAATTTCGGCCAGTTCAAGCAAACCGGTTATGGTGTTTCCGAGCCGTTCCGAGTCAAACAGTACCGATCTTAAAACCCGTTGGTATTCCGCCGGTTCACGCTCTTTAACCAGGGCTATTTCGGCTTCGCCGATGATGCTTGTTATAGGGGTGCGCAGCTCGTGCGAAGCGTTTGCTACAAAGGTTTTTTGCAGCTCAAAAGCGTTTTCAAGGTGCTCAAGCAGGTTATTAAAGTTACGAGCCAACAGGCTGATCTCGTCGTTGCCTTTCCCCTCGTCAACACGCATGTTCAGGTTACTGGCCCTGATGATCTTCATCCGGCTGATAACCTGATTAATAGGGTACAGCAGGCTATCGGCTACCCATCGCCCCATCAAAAAACACAAAACAATGATCACCAAAAATATGATGCTCATAATCCCTAACAGGTTGCGCATCCTAATATCTGTAGCCATATCCTGCGCAGATGCCAGTACCACAAAATCGCCCTGGTTATCTCTAAAAAACAAGCCTACTACCTGCCTGCCGCCATTCATGTATTGCAGGTAGCCGTTATGGCGCACCCTTTCAACCACCCGTTCATCCCAATGGGGTTCCTTTTCGGGTATAAAGGTGGCCTTGTTTTTTGAGTTATAAATCCGGATCACCTCGGTAGGTATCTTCTCCAGGTATTGCCCGCGTATAATAGCCAACGAGTCTTGCGATATTTCATCGGCCTTTAGGTATAGCTGGGCGGCTACGGTGGCCCGGTCTTTAAGCCGGCTAAAAAATTCGGCACGTAAAATACCCAGTATAGAAAGGTAAACCGACCCTATGCCGATAAGCAAAATAATGATGCTGAGCGACGTAAAATATAAAGAGAGCCGGGTTTTTATTTTCATGCCTTTTTCAAAACATAACCCATACCTATAGCGGTATGCAACAATTTGCCATCAAAGCCTTTTTCTATTTTGTTGCGCAAAAAGCTCATGTAAACATCAATAAAATTGGTACCAGTATCAAAGCCAATGCCCCATACCCTTTCGGCAATATACTGCCGGGTTAGTATTTTGCCCTGGTTGCGCATAAATAGCTCAAGCAAAGCATACTCCTTGGCCGTTAACACAATAGTTTTACCGGCGCGCGTGGCCGTTTTACCCGAGGTATCCAATTCCAGATCGTCAAACTTCAATATTTCGGCATCAACCTTCTCCATGGTTTGGCGGCGCAACAATGCTTCTATACGGGCCAGCAGCTCAATAAAGTGAAAAGGCTTCACCAGGTAATCATCAGCCCCGGCTTTTAAGCCCGCCACCTTATCATCAACGGCACCCAGTGCGGTAAGCATCAGGATAGGGATATGCGGATTTGTGGCCCTTACGTGTTTACAAACATCTATACCGCTAACAACAGGCAGCATAATATCCAATATCAATAAATCGTAGTTATTATTTTCTATCAGCTCAATGCCGCGCGCGCCATCGGTAGCAACATTTACCAGATACTCGTGCTCTTCAAGCCCGTTTTTTATAAACGCAGCTACCTTGTGCTCATCCTCAATCAGACAAATACGGTTCATTTTTGTGGTCTATTTATACAAATATGCATTTTATTTAACGACGGATGCGTGGATAAAAGAAGCAGTACCAAACATTGGCCAATTAATTCAATTTAGCGGTTTGTTTGTTCCAGAAAAACTTCCTATCGCTACACAAAAAAGCCGGTACATTTGCTGAGCCGGCTTTTTAACAACAAAGTCACCTCCGCTGCATTCTATTTCTTTACAAGTAAACCCGGCAATTTCCGGTATGTATTGCTCAATTTTATTTTACACTACTGTTTTAAAAGATGAGATATGACTTGTTTTAATGGTTAGCATAAATGATTTTCCAACATTTAACTTTACGCTTTTTCCCTTTAAAAATTCCTTCATATACTCGTCTCCAGTAAGGGTTTCAAATAGGTCCCTTGCTATAGCCGATCCGCTGATATTGTTTACCACTTTTCCATTTTCAATCAGCATGTTGAAGGTGTAACCAGACTTTCCTCTATCGCCTGCAGATTCAAAATCAGTTTTGTTAAGCAAAAATTGTTGATCTTCTGCATTGCTTTTTTTTAAATGTAAGCGAATTACAGGCGCGTACTTTTTCCAGATTGGTAAATATTTTCTTTCTTCCATTTGCTAATTATTAAAATTCCGTTTCGGTAGCGGAGGGCCACATTTTGAAAAGGCTATTTGTAGTTTCTATTAATCGTATTCATCCAGACGTGGGCCTGTTGGCCCCGTATATCAATGAAGATTCTTGCGAAGTCAACAGTATAAAGGTATAACAATAATTGGTAGGAAGGAGATTTAATGCTCATATTAAAGTGATTATGGTACATACAAGTATTCAATTGCCTGGCTAACCACACGTAAATTAAATACAAAACTCTACTATTCAGCATCTTGCATAAATTCACTATCTTTCGGGCCGTAAACTCAATATTTATATTTTAGTAACGATAAACTAATAACTGTTACGTTTCTTCATCCGCAAAACAACAACCTAAATCGATATATGGATAGCAGAAGAGATTTTTTGAAGAAAGCCGCCTTGCTTACAGGATCAGCAGGCCTGTCGGGCGTTTTACCATCATCCATTCAAAAAGCTTTGGCTATCAACGCGCCCGAAGGCAGCACCTATATGGACGCCGAACATATTGTGATACTCATGCAGGAAAACCGATCTTTCGATCATTGCTTTGGCACACTTAAAGGCGTAAGGGGCTTTAACGACCCACGCGCTATTACCCTGCCCGATCATAATCCCGTTTGGCTGCAAACCAATGATGCTGGCGAAACTTATGCCCCTTTCCGTTTGGATATCAAAAATACTAAAGCTACCTGGATGCACTCGTTACCGCATAGCTGGGCTAACCAGGTAAATGCCCGTAACGATGGCCGGTATGACCAATGGCTCAACGTAAAAAAATCAAGCGATATCCAATATTCAAAAATGCCTTTAACGCTGGGCTATCATAACCGCAACGATATTCCTTTTTATTATAAGCTGGCAGATGCTTTTACCGTGTGCGACCAGCATTTTTGCTCGGCATTAACAGGCACCAATCCCAACCGGTTGTTTTTTTGGACAGGCACCGTGCGCGAGCAGCAAAATGAAAGCTCAAGAGCCCATGTTTGGAATGATGATATGGATTATGGCACTTTAAAATGGGCCACTTTTCCTGAAAGACTGGAAGATGCTAACATATCTTGGAAATGTTACCAAAATGAAATGAGCATCGATGTTGGCTTTAAAGGCGAACAAGATGCCTGGCTGTCTAACTTTCAGGATAATCCACTTGAGTTTTTTAGCCAGTATCATATCCACCTGCACGATAAGCACATCACCTATCTGCAAAAACAAGCGGTGGAGATACCGGCAGAGATTGATACCCTGCAAAAGAAAATTGCCGCACTACCGGTAGGCGACAGCCAAATAGCTTACTTGCAAAAACAGCTAACTAACAAACAGGCCGACCTGGCAACGCTGAAAAAAAGCATGGAAAGTTTAAACCCGGCGGCGTTTGAGCAATTATCGCAAAGGGAAAAAAACATCCACCGCAAAGCTTTTGTAACCAATACCAACGATGCCGACTACCATGAGCTTACCAACCTGACCTATGATGATAACGGCACTAAACGTGAATTAAAGGTGCCCAAGGGCGATGTTTTACATCAGTTTAGAGCCGATGTAAAAAATGGCAAGCTGCCCACGGTATCGTGGCTATCGGCCCCCGAAAATTTCTCCGACCATCCAAGTGCTCCCTGGTACGGGGCATGGTATGTATCCGAGGTGTTGGATATATTGACCCAAAACCCGGAAGTATGGAAAAAAACCATCTTTATTTTAACCTATGACGAAAATGATGGTTATTTTGATCACGTGCCACCGTTTGTAGCGCCGCATTCTCATAAAACAGGTACCGGACTGGTATCGAAGGGCATTGATACCCGTGTTGAGTTTGTTACGCTTGACCAGGAACTGGACCGGAAAGAGTTTCCGGAAAAATACGACAGGGAGAGTTCTGTAGGGCTCGGCTACCGTGTACCTATGGTAATTGCCTCGCCCTGGAGCAAGGGCGGCTGGGTAAACTCCGAAGTGTTTGACCATACCTCAACCTTGCAGTTTTTAGAAAAATTTCTGAGTAAAAAAACCGGAAAAAAGATTGCTGAACCTAACATCAGCGACTGGCGCCGTGCCATTTGCGGCGATCTGACTTCGGCCTTCAGGCCCTACCATGGCGAAACAATTGCCACACCCGAGTTTTTACCTAAAGATGCCTTTATCGAGAGCATTCACAAAGCCAAGTTTACCAAGCTGCCATCGGGCTATAAGGCTTTAAGCGCCGCCGAGGTTGCTCAGTTTAATCAGTCGCCTCAATCATCGCCGTATATGCCGCAGCAGGAAAAGGGCATCAAACCATCCTGCGCCTTGCCTTACCAGTTATACGCTGATGGTAAACTAAGTAACGATAAAAAATCCTTCGACATCAAATTCGAGGCCAGCAACCATGTATTTGGTAAAGCGGCAATAGGCGCACCTTTTAATGTGTATGCGCCGGGTAAATACCTGCACGAAGAAAACAAACAACAGGTGTTTAAAAACGTACGAACCTGGTCTTATGGCTTAATAGCCGGCGACAGCCTGGCCGATACCTGGCCCTTGCAGGAGTTTGAGGGCAGCAACTATCACTTACGGGTGTACGGCCCAAATGGCTTTTACCGGGAGTTTAAAGGCAATGCCCAGGACCCGGATATCGATATCGTTTGCGACTATCAGCAGTACCGCTTGAGCCGTAAAAAAGAGTTAACCGGCAATGTGCTATTAAAACTCGAAAACCTGAGCAACACACAGCAATATAACATCCAGATTATTGATAACGCCTACAAAACCAACAATTACGATAAACAGCTAAGCCCGGCAAACAAAACCAATGTGATGATCAGCCTGGAGAAAAGCTTCGGCTGGTACGATTTTACAGTGAAGGTTACCGGCAATACATCTTTCGAAAAAAGATACGCGGGCCACGTTGAAACCGGGAAAAGCAGTTTTACCGACCCGTTGATGGGCGGCATTGTTGGGTAAAATACAAAGCGCCGAAAGATTAAGATATTGCCAGGCGGCGGTTGATATTGCGCGCAAAGCAACCAGGATGCGAAGCTTATTTACGTTGGCCGAAACATTATTTCTATTTTAGCATTTGATGATCATCAGGAAAGATAATGCCGCCCGTGCCGACTATGTACAAAGCATAAATAAAGCCATCCGCTTTATCGACCTGCACCTGGATGAGGACTTAACTTTGGAAATGGTTGCCGCTGCGGCTTGCTACTCGCCTTTCCATTTCCACCGGGTTTTTAGTGTTGTAACTAAAGAAACCCTGAACGCCTATATTACCCGCCGCCGGTTGGAAAAGGCGGCTTCTGTTTTAATGCGAAAAAAGGAAGTTGGGTTAACCGAAATCTATTTAAAATACGGCTTTAACAGCAATTCATCATTCACCCGCACCTTTAAAAAGTTTTATGGCCTGAGCCCCATGCAGTTTCGCAATAATTGCCCGGATAAGTTTAGCAAGATTAGGCAAGCGGATAGCAAGAACGGGCAAAAGATAGTGGCGTTCGACAAATACATTTGCAACATGGATCATAAACAATGGATGGAAATGAATGCAAGTATTGAAGTTAAGGAAATGCCCCAGTTACAAATGGCCTACATAGCACATGTTGGGCATGATAACTTAGCCGGTACTTTTGAACGGCTTATGCGCTGGGCCCGGCCTAAAGGCCTGATGGATTGGTCCGGCCTAAAAATGGCTACCATTTATCACGATAGTTTTAAAATAACCGCGCCGGATAAGGTAAGGATGAGTTCCTGCATGCTGCTGCAAGAACCGGTGCAAACCGATGGGGAAATAGCAACCCTAACCATCAATAAAGGAAAATTTATTGTTGGCCGTTTTGAAATGACTAACGTCGACTTTGAAAAAGCCTGGACCGGCATGTTTATCTGGCTCCACGAAAACGGCTATAAAACTACCGACAGAAACCCCTTCGAGCTATACCACAACGATTACAGAAAACACCCGGAAAACAAATTTATTGTTGATTTATGTATCCCGGTTGATTGATGGGTTGAAAAATTGGCTATGACGTTTTGTATGGGTACTAAAAATTCGATTTGTAAGTGATCGGCTAAGCCAATATTTTACTAATGATATTTTTCGTAAAATTCCACTACTATTTTAAGATCTTATTCTCAATTTAACCGCTGATTATCAATGCTCTATATCTTCACAAGTAACAAACCTGCCCAGCCGAAAAAAAAGCGATGATGTTTTGAACCTTCGTGATCTTCCTTGGTGCACAGGCAAGGTGCGCAAAGGCCTGACTGCACGCCGGGCCGGGAGCTGGCCCCGTGGGCGGAAGGATCGGGCAGTCTTGACTTTTTGGTTCTTTTTTGTCAAGAAAAAAGAACAAAGCCCTTCCCGCGGCGACTGAGCGGGCCGATGCTCTAAATTAAGAATACTGATTTCTAATGCAATAAAATACACTGATAGTCAGCAATATAGATAATCAGAACAATAATCCACATCAAAAAAATCTCGTACAGGGCGATGCCGCACGTCCTTCGACAGGCTTATAATGACATCTATGTAAGTTATTGATTGTCAATGTTAAATTCCTCTCCATCATGTCATCCGACGGGAGGAGGGATCTTCTAAAAGCGGTAAGTATGCGTCATATTCGGTGCGCTGATTATCAATGTGCTATCTTTGCTCGGATAATCAGTATTCATAATTTAGAACATCGGCACGCTCAATCGCCGCGTGAAGGGCTTATTACTTTTTGTCTTGATACAAAAAGTAACCAAAAAAATCAAGACTGCCCGATCCTTCCGCCCACAGGCCAACTCCTGGCCCGGCGTGCAGTCGGGCCTTTGCCCACTTTTCCTATCTTCGCTTGGTAATCTATAAGGTTCAAACGTCATCCCTATTGTTTTCCGGTTGGCCGGATCTGTTACTCTTGAAGATATAGAACGCTGCGGTTATTAGAGCGACAAGTCTATGCCAGCATTCCAGTCTCTGGCAGAATATAAAAGGGGGAGGCTGATGCGTGAGCGCTACATTGCTCCCGTAAAATTAGCTTTGACAACTTTTAAAAAGTTGTCAAAGTTTAACGCGTCAAAGCTAAGCGTGCTATAGCATCACAAAGCGTTCATTCTGTGTGCTTAACCATTTAATATAGCCTATTTTTTAACAGTCCCCCGTACCGCTTTAACCTCGGCAACTTTTACGGCACTGGCTTTATTGGTAAAGCTGTTTCGCACGTAGGTTAGCACATCGGCAATTTCCTGGTCTTTCAACATGTTTTGCGGGGGCATGGTGTTGGAGTACGATTGGCCGTCGATATCAACATTTTGCGCAAAGCCGTTCAGCACAATTTTTATTAAACGAACCTTATCGCCCAAAACATAAGTTGTTTTAACTAAAGGCGGGTTCATATTGGGTACACCTCCCCCATCCATTTGGTGGCAACTCAGGCAATATTGCAGGTAAACCCTTTGTCCGTTAGCCATTGATGCAGCCATACTTGCGGGGGCCTTAGCAGCCGCCTTTTTGGCGGCAGGTTTAGTTTGAGCAGCTATTTTCTGGATAGCAAGCAGTGAAAAACAAAGGGCAACAACAGTAGTAAAAATAACTTTCATTGAATAAAAGGGTAATGATGGGTTTATCAATCTACAGCCGGGGTTCAACACCCGGCTGTAGGGTAAATATATTTATTTTTTGGTGTAAACAATACGGTAAATGGTTCCCTTAGAATCATCGCTCACGTACAGCGAGCCATCAGAGCCTTGTGCCAGGCCGCATGGGCGATGATCTGCACGGCCCGAAGCGCTTTTTTGTGCCGAGCCTGAAAAATTATCCGCAAACACTTCCCAATCGCCGGATGGCTTTCCATCTTTAAATGGCTGGAACACTACAAAATAGCCTTTCTGCGGTTCAGGTGCGCGGTTCCATGATCCATGGAAGGCGATAAATGCTCCGTTGCGGTATTTTTCGGGAAACATTTTGCCGGTATAAAAAAGTAAACCGTTAGGTGCCATGTGGCCCGGATAAGCGGCTACGGGCTCCAGGTATTTGGCGTCCGCTTCTTTTTTTCCATCGCCACCATATTCGGGCGCTTGTATTTTTTTATGCTCTATCTGGTTATAAAACATATACGGCCAGCCGGCATTATCGCCTTTTTTAAGCGCATACATACACTCGGCAGGTAACTCGGCCGACTGCTTTACGTTAAACAACTCGGGCCAGGCACTGTTCAGGTTATCACGCCCGTGCTGCATTACAAAAAGCTGGTTATCCTGTTGGTTCCAATCCAAACCAACTACGTTGCGCAAGCCGGTAGCATACCGTACACCATCGTTATAACTTTGGTTTAACTTATTGGCCTTAAACTCCCAGATTCCGCCCATCGAATCCAGAATGGGGCATCCTTCAACACCCGGAGAATGAAAGGCCCTGTCAACCACCTGGCAAGAGTTTGACCATGCCCCGATGTTTACAAAAATATTCCCGGCATTATCCAACACAATAGATTTGGTTTCGTGCTGGCGGCCCGCCTTTAACCCGGTAATAATTTTCTCGGGTTTATCCGGGTCAATCACCTGGTTTTTATCATTCAGCTTATACCTGAACACTTCGGTATTTGACGATGCATACAGGTAGCCATCTTTAATATACATACCTGTACCACCATAATTACCAAATGCTGCTGTAACTTCGGCCTTGCCGTTAGCCCCTTCATGCAGTACCATAATCCCCTTGCCATCCTTGGGGCGGGCCAGCTTTACATAAATATCGCCCTGGGGCGTAACAGATAAATGCCTGGCCTGTGCGCCTAATTCGGCAACTTTTAAAGCACCAAAGCCTGCTGGCAGGGTTAAACCCGCGTTATCTGCATCGGGCACTACGCTGGTATCGGTTTTTAGCGCGTAAAGGGATATACTTGCTGTAAGCAGCGCTACGGGAAGTATATATTTTAATAACTTTTTTTTCATAATCAATTTTGGTTAGCACATTCAAGTTCGGCTGTTCTTCTTAAGCAGACAATCCGGTAACAGAAAGCAATTAAAGATATTAATTTTTTGCTCACAACATCAAATGACTGCCGCATATAACAACTATTTTACCGGATAGCTGAAATATATTGATAATAAAAATAAAGCAGGTTTTGTTTAACTTACGCGATTAAAAATTCATGTCTCAATGTCGTTTAGTTAAGAAATGGCGGTGCTTATATAATTGCAATAGATAGCACACAATCGCTCGCATAGAACACACCCCTCCGCCCCTCTCGAGAGGGGAATCGCACCGGCCGCCGCTTTTTTTTTAATATTATATTGATAATGAGTGCCTTATTAAGCTCCCCTCTTGAGAGGGGGTGGGCCGGGCATTGCGGCTGCAGGGGGTGTGTTCACCGTGCGACGAACTCTGCAACCTGAGTGCACTGCTTAACTAAATGGCATGAATCAAGTATTCCAAACCAAACGGCAATTACAGGCCATTTAAACACTTCGTTTAACCAGGTTTTGCCTGATAGTTTCAACCACTTCAAAAAAAACATCCAGCTTTTCCTGGCTTATGCCGGCTTCGGCCATATCGTTAATTTGCTGAACTTTGGTTTCAATATCCGGCATGGCACTTAAAGCATACGGCGACAGGGTAACATAATGTTGCCGCCTGTCCGCCGGATTTACTTCAACGCTCACCAACTGGTGTTCCTCCAATTGGAAAACAATATTGGCCATTCTTGATTTATCGAGATGCAGCAATTGGGCTAACTGGTTCTGCGTTAGCGGATGCACCTGCTTGGCCAATACAAGCAGTACCTCAAAATGGTTATTAACATGAATAGCAGATAGCTCCTTTGATAATTTTTTGGTGTACAGGTAATCTATCTGCCTTAAATTCCGTGCTATCAACTGGGGGCGTTCCATAATGCGCTTATCTGTGTTATTATTATTTTAAAGGTTTCTGCCGGGCGTGGTCCTCAGCAATATCATATTCCAGTTCGGGGTCTATATTCTGCTCTTCTACCTTTTTAGCTTTTTCCATCAGTTCTTCGTGGTGGGCCTGCAGGTAAGCCAGTTCTTTTTTTCCGTAAGATAAACGGGTGAACAGCACAAACAACACAGGCACAATGAAGATAGAAATGGTTGATGAGGCTATCATCCCGCCCAAAACCGTAACCCCAATGGTATTTCTGGATTCGGCACCTGCCCCTGTAGCCAATACCAGCGGCAATACGCCTAAAATAAAGGCGAGCGAAGTCATGATGATGGGGCGCAAACGCAGCCGTACCGCTTCGAGGGTCGATTTGATGAGCTCTTCTCCCCTGTCAACCCTGATCTTGGCAAACTCCACAATCAAAATGGCATTTTTGGCCGACAGGCCTATCAGGGTGATGAGCCCTATTTGCGCGTATACGTTATTGGTGATGTTGGGCGCCGTTGTAAGCGCTACTATAGCCCCGAAAGCGCTGATAGGCACAGCCAACATCACCGAGAAGGGTACCGACCAACTCTCGTACAGGGCAGCCAGAAACAGGAATACGAAGATGATGGAGAACATAAAGATATAGATGGTGGTAGAGCCGGCCTTGATCTCTTCATAGCTCAATCCCGAAAACTCGTAGGTATAACCGCGCGGCAGTGTTTTGGCGGCCAGCTGTTTCAATGCTTCAATAGCCTGTCCGCTGCTGTACCCCTCGGGTATGGAGCCGTCCACCTCGGCAGACCGGAAGATATTGAAGTGCGTGATCAATGGCGCGGCCACAATAGGCTTGTAGCTGATTACGGCGCTAAGCGGCAGCATCTCCCCTGCCGAATTATGTACATAATATTTATTCATGTTGGATATCAGCGCCCTATAGGCTGTATCGGCCTGAACAACTACGTGGTACGTTCGGTTATACAGCGTAAAATTATTCACAAACAAACTCCCCATATAAGCCTGCATGGTTGAGAATACATCCGAGATGTTGATGCCCAGCTTCTCGCATTTCTCGCGGTCAACATTGAGCTCATAGCTTGGCGTATGTGCCGAAAAATAACTATAGGCGCTTGATGTGGCCGGTGTTTTTTTGGCGGCTGCCACAAACTTTTTAACTACTTTTTCAAAAGTATAAATATCATCGGTAGAGCTGCCTTGCTCTATCTGCATACTAAAACCCGCGGCCTGCCCAATGCCGCGGATGGGTGGCGGTTGGGCCACTACCACATTGGCGTTTTTAATACCGGCCTTGGCAATTTTTTGCTTTAGCACATTCATCAAACCTGCGGCACGGGTATCGGGTGTGGTGCGCTCGTCCCAGGGTGTAAGCATGCAGAACATGGAGCCGTTGTTGGAGTTGGCACCACCGTTCAGGATGTTAAATCCGGAAATGGCCGTGTAATGCAGGATGCCTTTGGTAGATGCCACAATCTTCATCAACCTGCCCATCAGCGCTACCGACTGGGTGGTTGATGAAGCTTCCGGAAGCTGGTAGGTAATGTATAAGCGCCCGCCATCTTCGGCCGGTACAAAGCCCGACGGCTTGGCCTGGAACAATACATAGGTGCCAACACAAATACACAGCAATAAAATAACAATGTAGCGGGCACCCTTAATGCTCCGGTTTACGCCGTTGGTATATTTGGAAGTTGTTTTTTCAAACACCCGGTTAAACCAGCCGAAGAATTTATCGAGCCAGCTTGATTTTTCTGTCAGTTTAGATGTGGGCCTGAGCAACAGGGTGCAAAGCGCCGGTGTTAAAGAGAGGGCGATAAAAGCCGAAAGGATAACCGATATGGCGATAGTGATAGCAAACTGCTGATACAGCCTGCCCACAATACCCGGGATAAACCCAACCGGTACAAATACCGAAGCCAGGATTAGCGCGATGGCGATAACCGGTGCCGAGATCTCTTTCATGGCGTGATAGGTGGCCTCCTTGGGAGACATCCCCTTCTCGTCGATATAATGCTGTACCGCTTCTACCACAATGATGGCATCATCTACCACAATACCTATCGCCAGCACAAAGCCAAACATGGTAAGGGTATTGATAGTGAAACCCAGCGGGATAAAAAAGCAAAAGGTGGCCAGGATAGACACCGGGATAGCCAGGATGGGGATTAACGTTGAGCGCCAGTTTTGCAAAAAAAGAAACACAACGATAGCCACCAAACCGAGTGCCTTAATGAGCGTGCCAACCACCTCTTCCATTGATACTTTGATAATGGTGATCGACTCGAACGGCACCACGTAATCAACATCAGAAGGAAAGGACTTTTTTAATTTGGCTAATGCCGCGTAAACATTATTAGCGGTTTGCAGGGCGTTGCTCCCCGGCGACTGGTAAATCTGTAAAGTTGAAGCGCGGTTACCATCGATAAACGCGTTGCTGGAAAAAGTAAATTTACCAAGCTCAACACGGGCCACATCTTTTAGATAAATCAGTTGCGCAGTTCCCGGTATGGCTTTCACCACGATCTTTTCATAGTCGGATGCTTTGTTGAGCATGCCGTTCACTAAAATACCGGTCTCTACAGTTTGACTGGAAAACTGCGGGGGCGCACCTACCGAACCTGCCGCCACATAGGCGTTTTGAGCGCTCAGCGCGGCGGTAACATCTGCCGGTGTTAAACCATAAGATGCCATTTTATCCGGATTCATCCAGATGCGCATACTAAAGTTATCTGTACGGGCGCTTACGTCACCTACGCCGGGCACACGCAGTATGGCATCCTGGATATAAGTATTGGTATAGTTATCCAGAAAGGTAATGTTATGTGTATGCTTTGGCGAATAAATACCTACCAGCATCAGCTGATCGGGATTACTGGCGCGTACTGTGAGGCCAAGCTTACTTACCACCGCGGGTAACGAGGGGCCCGCTATGCCCACCCGGTTTTGAACGTTAAGCGCCGCGATGTGTACGTTGGTGCCAATTTTAAAAGTTACCCTGATGCCCATTCCCCCGCTGTTGGTGTTGGTGCTCGTCATGTACTCCATGCCGGGCGTGCCGTTTATCTGCTCTTCGATTGGCGTGGCTACGGTTTGCTCAACAGTTTGCGCGTCGGCCCCGGTGTACGAACCATTTACTGATACGCTGGGCGGCGAGATATTGGGATACTGATCAACAGCCAGGTTAAACAGGCAGATGATACCCGAAATAGATAATACTACGGATATCACGATCGCGGTAACGGGCCTTTTGATAAATGTATTTGCGATCATCCTTAGTTAGCTTTATTGAGTTCGCGGGATTTTTCAATCTCATACTCCAGTTCGGGGTCAATGTTTTGCGCTTCAACCTTGCGGGCTTTTTCTTTCAGGTCTTCGGTATGCGCCTGCAGGTACTCCAGTTTTTCTTTACCGTAGGAGAAGCGGGTGATCACCACATAAAGCACCGGCACCACAAATATCGCAATGGTTGATGCGGCAAGCATACCGCCCAGTACCGTAAAGCCTATGGTACGGCGCGCCACAGCGCCCGCGCCTGTTGCCAGCACCAGCGGCAGCACACCTAATATAAAGGCAAGGGAAGTCATGATAATAGGCCGCAAGCGGAGGCTTACCGCTTCAAGGGTGGATTTGATAAGCTCTTCGCCCAGATCAACCCGCACTTTGGCAAACTCCACAATCAGGATGGCGTTTTTGGCCGCGAGGCCGATGAGGGTGATCAAACCGATTTGCGCGTAAACGTTATTGGTTAAGCTCGGCACAAATATGAGCGCCAAAATAGCACCCAGCGCGCCGATTGGCACGGCCAGCAATACCGAAAACGGTACCGACCAGCTCTCGTACAAGGCAGCCAAAAACAAGAACACGAAGGTGATGGAGAACATGAAGATGTAGATGGTGGTTGAGCCAGCCTTGATCTCCTCATAACTCAAACCCGAAAACTCATAGTCGTAACCTTCGTGCAGGGTTTTCTTAGCCAGTTCCTGCATGGCGGCTATGGCCTCGCCGCTGCTGTGTCCTTCGGCTGCAGAGCCGTCAACTTCGGCGGTGCGGAAGATATTGAAGTGCGAGATGAGCGGCGGCGCGTCCACAGGTTTGTAGCTGATCAGCGTACCCAACGGTACCATGGTGCCTGCCGAATTACGCACATAATACTTATCCATATTGGATACCACTTTACGGAAGGCAGTATCGGCCTGCACAACCACGTGAAAGGTACGGTTATAGGTAGTAAAGTCGTTAATATACAAACTGCCCATGTATGCCTGGATGGTGGTGAAAACATCGGATATGTTAACCCCCAGCTTTTCGCATTTTTCACGGTCTACCGTCAGGCTATAATTTGGCGTATGCGAGGTATAAAAACTGAACGCGTTGGTGATCACCGGATTTTTGTTGGCTTGCGCGATAAAGTTATTCACCACTTTTTCAAAGGCCTGCAAATTATCGGATGTATTGCGCTGCTCTATCTGCATACTAAAACCAACGGTGGTGCCAATCCCCGGCAAGGGTGACGGTTGAATCACCTCCACATTGGCATCTTTAACGCCCGCGTCGGCTATTCGCTTTTGCAGCACACCTATAATGCCGGGCACCTGTTCGCTGGTTTTACCACGGTCGTCCCAGGGCGCAAGCTGGCAATAAATGGTACCGTTGTTAGAGTTGCTGGCATTGGTTACCACGTTTAACCCCGATAAGGCCGCATAATGAGCCACGCCCGGCGTTGAACCGATTACCTTCATCAATTGCGACATCACTTCCACCGACCGGGCCGTTGACGAAGCCGGCGGCAGCTGGAAAGTAACGTACAGGTTTCCGTCATCCTCGGATGGGATAAACCCTGATGGCTTACGCTGGAACAGGAAGTAGGTGCCTGCGCAAATACAGAGTAGGATGATAATAACCAGGCGCGATGCCTTGATACTCTTTTTCACTCCCTCGGTATAACTGTCGGTTATCCGCTGAAACCAGTCATTAAATTTAACAAACCATTTATTAAGGCCCTTAGCCTCCTGCCCGGCAGGCGATGGTTTTAACAACAACGTACACAGGGCAGGCGTTAACGAGAGGGCAATAAATGCCGAGATGATCACCGAGATGGCGATGGTAATAGCAAACTGCTGGTACAGCCTGCCTACAATACCCGGTATAAAACCAACCGGCACAAACACCGCGGCCAATATCAGCGCGATAGCGATTACCGGCGCCGAAATATCCTTCATGGCTTTGTAAGTTGCTTCCTTGGGCGACATGTGGTCATGATCGATATAATGCTGCACGGCCTCTACCACAATAATGGCATCATCCACCACAATACCTATCGCCAGCACAAAACCAAACATAGTTAAGGTATTGATGGTAAAGCCCAGCGGAATAAAGAAGCAGAAGGTACCAAAAATAGATACCGGGATAGCCAATACCGGGATTAAGGTTGAGCGCCAGTTTTGCAGAAACAAAAACACCACCACAGCAACCAGCCCGAGGGTTTTTAACAAGGTGCCTACCACATCCTGCATAGAAACTTTAACCACCGTAACCGACTCAAATGGAACGCGGTACTCCACATCTGCCGGAAAGGTTTGCTTCAGTTTGGCCAGAGCGGCATAAACGCCGTTAGCGGTTTCGAGCGCGTTGCTGCCCGGCGCCTGGTAAATTTGCAGGTACGATGCCTTATGCCCATCAACAAAGGAGTTGCTTGAGAAGGTGAACTTACCCAGCTCCACGCGGGCAACATCCTTCAGGTATACCAGTTGCCCCGTTCCGGGGATGGTTTTCACAATTACCTTTTCAAACTCGGATACTTTACTCAGGCGGCCATTCACCAAAATGCCCAACTCGTAGGTTTGGGTTGAAGCCTGCGGCGGCACACCGGCGGTACCGGCGGCAACCTGCACGTTTTGCGCGTTAAGGGCGGCAATAACATCGGCAGGGGTTAAACTGTAGGATGCCATTTTATCGGGATTCATCCAGATGCGCATACTAAAATCGTCGGTAAAGCGGTTAATGCTGCCCACGCCGGGCACGCGCAGCAAAGCATCCTGAATGTAGATATTGGTATAGTTATCTAAAAAAGTAACGTTATGCGTGCCTTTAGGCGCATAAATAGCTACCATCATTAACATACTGGGGTTAACGGCGCGTACCGTAAGGCCCAGGCGGCTAACTACCGAGGGCAGCAACGGGGTAGCTATGCTCACCCTGTTTTGAACATCAAGCGCGGCAACGTCAATATCTGTACCTGTTTTAAAGGTTACATTCATGGTCATCTGCCCGTTGTTGGTGCTGTTGCTCTGCATGTATTCCATGCCGGGGGTTCCGTTCACCTGCTCCTCTATGGGGGTGGCAACCGTTTGCTCTACCGTTTGCGCGTCGGCGCCGGTAAACTGGCCGTTCACCTGTACAATAGGCGGCGTAATATCGGGGTATTGATCTATAGGCAGCAGCAATATACTCACCGTACCCGTAATAATGAGCACAATGGATATAACGATAGCCGTTACAGGTCTTTTAATAAAGGTATTAGCAATCATATAATAATGTCTTTCGTTTCAGTTTTTTTATTCATGGTTGATGGTTGATGGATCATGGTTATAAATTATAGTCGCTTATATAGCCTGTCAATCATCAAACTACCGAGCATCCCACTATCAACCATGATCTATGATCCATTAACCCAAAGCAGCCAACAACTATTTACCTCCCACCCTTACCGCCTGCCGATGGGCCAACCTTGTTGGCGGTGGTAATTTGCGAACCATCGTGCAACAGCTGCACGCCGTCAACTACAATTCGTTCGCCTTTGTTCAGGCCGCTTTTAATAATCATGTTGGCACCAATGGTTTGCCCCACCTGGACCTTTTTTTGTACGGCCACCAGTTTTTTGATCTTGTTTTTAGCCGAGTCGGCACCTGCCTTGGGGTTGTTCATCAGGCTGTCCTGGGCAGTATATACAAAGTATTCGCCCATTTGCTCAACAACCGCCTTGCCGGGCACCAGCAATTGCGGGCCGGCTTCCTGGTTATGTACCCGCACAACGCAGCTCATGCCAACCCTTAGCAGGCCCTGGGGATTATTAAATACCAGCCTGATGGTAATGGTACCGGTTTGCGAGTTTACGGCACGATCTATCACCGCTATTTTTCCGTTAACCGGATACAGCGAGTTATCAGATAACAGGATGGTGAAAAGCGAATCCGTATCCTGATGCTTGTTTTGCTGCAGTTTTTCAAAACGGGGTAATTGTTTTTCGTTGATCACAAAATCAACCGCCATCGGGTTATCGGTAGATATGGTATTCAAAACCGTTGAGTTGGCTGTAACCACATTGCCTAATTTTACCTGGCTAAAGCCGATGGTGCCATCAAACGGTGCGTAAACAACAGCATAGCTCAAATTGGTTTTAGCTGTTTTAACAGCCTGATCTGCCGATTTTACCTGGCTCCGGGCATTTTGCAGGGTGATGACGGCATGGTCATACAGTTGCTTGGCCACGGCATTGTATTTATTAAGGTATTCGTAGCGGTCGGCATCCTGCTGGGCCTGGGTAAGGGTGCCTTCGGTAACCTTGCGGTTAGCCACGGCGGCATCATAGCTATCCTGGTAAATGCGCCTATCTATTTCATAAAGTTTTTGCCCTTTTTTAACATGGCTGCCTTCGGTAAAAAATATCCCGGTAACGGCACCCTGCACTTGTGGCAACAGGGTAACCTGGCTTAACGCAGCCGTGGTTGATGGATATTGATCATAATACAATACGGGCTTTGCCGTAACCTTATATAAGTTAACGGGGACTTCGGGGTTTACAGGCGGCTGCTTTTTTTTGCAGGCTGCCAATATCATCACACTGATAAAAATGGTGGTTAACAATAGTACTCTCTTCATCGGGTTTAGTTTTTCAGGCATTAATAAGTAATATCTCCCATGGCTTTTTCCAGGTCTATTTTGCTCGACAGCAGTTGGAACAGCGCGTTGGTATAATTTATTTCGGATGTAATGAGGTTTGATTCGGCGGTTATCACATTTAGGTAGGCCACAATGCCCTGCTTGTATTGCAGGTTAACCACAAAGTAAACACGCCTGGCCATGGCCACATTTTTTTGCTGCATGTTAAAGTTGTACAGGTTGCTCTTATAACCGGCCAAGCCGCTGGCGTACTCTTTATAAAGCTGCGAGCGCAGGTCAACCTCGTCCCAATGGATTTCCTGCTCCTGCAAACGCGATTTCCGGAGGTTATGCACCCGCGCAAAACCCGTAAAAATGGGAATATTGAGCGACAGGCCGATCAGCGAGCTGGGGTACGAGTTGGATAAAAGGCTTGGGAAATTATTATTGGCAAACTGCAGGTTATAATTAAAAAAGCCGGATACGGTAGGTATATAGGCATATTTATAGTAATGCGTTAATTCAAACTGTAAATCGCGGCGGGTGATGATCTGCTGGTACTCCACCCGTTTTTCATATTGCAGCTGCTTGGTGGTATCGATCCGGATATCGTTCATCATCTGTACGGTATCGATAGTTACATTAAATTGCTTCTCCGGTTCGTAACCCATTAATTGTTTCAGGGCGGCGTATTGCGGTATTACATTCTCGTTGGCCTGTTTGAGTTGCGTTTTTGAGTTATTGAGCGTAATGGTGGCCTGCAGATAGTCGGTTTCGTCAACAATACCGCTTTTATATTGGTGGTAGGTATCGCGCAGGTTGCGGCCTAAACGGGCAGTATCTTCTTTTAACACATTGATCTGCTGCAAGGTAAGCAGCACATTGTAAAAGGCTTTACTAACAGCAGCTACTACGTAAATTTTGGTACTGTCGGTAACCTGCTGGGCCTGCTTAACCAGCAAGGGCGCACTCCTTGAATTGTACAGCAACTCCGGACTGACAATGGCTTGCGAAACCGCCAATTCCGGGACAAAGGTATTGGCATAGCTTGACCGTAAGGTACTTGACGAACCCGTAGAAGTGCCTGCACCGGTTGTGCCCGACGTGGTGGTTGATATATTGGTATTTGACTGCTGTATATAATGGACCAGATTACCGCTGGCATTAACCTGCGGCAACCACCCGGCCAGGTTAACGGCATTGGTTTGACGGGTAATATCAACATTAATGAGCGATTTGTTTAAAGCCGGCTGATGGGTAAGCGCGTAGTCGATACATTGGCGCAGGTTTAGATAGATGCCTCCGTTTTTGCCGGTGTCGGTAGCGTTGGGCATAACAGGGAAACCTATTTTATTAGTATCGGGCACGTGCTCTATAGCTGGGAATTTAGTTTTGCCGTTTTGCGCACGTGCTGTTAATGACAGTCCAAAAATTGCCGCCATTAATAACAAAACACTTAGGCTTTTTTGATTAAAATGTATTTTCTTCATTTTAAAACAGAATGATTTTTAATTTGAGCACGAATTTTTAATAATGAGGTATTTTTATCTTACAGCCCATTTTGATCATAAACCCTGAATGGGGATTGATTGAAATGGAGCGTCCAAGTTTTTACCTATATGATATACATGATGTATTAATTGGTCGCGGTGCGGCCACGGTTACTGATATTATGCGCTAATAAAAAACCAGATATCAGGATTGGGTAATACCAAAATCAGATCTCTTTTGGAAATCTAATTTGTGGCATCATAAAGGAAATGCAGGATCAAATACGGATGACACGCAAACTCAGCCAGGCATTGGGATGCGGGCTGTAGGAAGCGATAAAATAACGGCTATTATTGTTTTTGGCTAAACCTAACAAGGCCAGGTTGCCAAAAATAAAGAAGAAGAACAGGATACGGGCTACGGTGGCCGGTATCACAATTTTATTTTTATTTTCTATGGAAGTACGGCTGCCCCGGTGCAGCAAGGTGCCGCCCATACCCGGATTACCGGCTTTACCATTCAACTCAATATGCGAATGAGCGCTCGCCCACTGGTTAAGGTGGTTAATTGGTGGCAAAGTAAAAATATACATTAAAGCAACCCATACGTATACCACTACCAATGATAGGGTTACGTATTTTTGGATAATGTAATTGTGTGTTTTCACGTTAGTTTAAAACTTACACTAATATACGGTCTTGTTTCTTTAATGTTTTGTAAATATTTGGATACAAGTGCACTGGGGTAAATTGAAAGAAAAAAAACACCGCTGTTTTAACCGCGGGCTAATGCATGAGCTACAGGCACGTCTTTTTTACAGAGTAACTAAAAGATGCGGAAAAGCAGGAATAAAGGCAGCACTTTTTTTATTTGCAAAAGCGCGCAACTATCACCAGGCAGCAAAGTCGCGCGTTATTAGCGGCCAGATTACATTGCGCTAATGGCACATACTAATAATAAATGTCGGTTAAGATTAAGCTAAAGTCACCAATGCACTTTCAAAACACCATGGACCATGGACCATGGACTTATTTATCTATGTCTACCCGCACCAGTTAAACTGCCTTAAATTGCGGATGAAGCATTACCTGCGCGGCTATACTTTGCAGTTCTTCGCCAGTAAAAATGCCCAGCCCATCAAACCGTGCTGTTCGTAGACTCTGTCTACGAACCCGTATGCCGGTAGTCTCTGACTACCGGTTAAAACCTTCACCTTTTCATAGGATCGAATGATGTACATATGGTTTAGAACAGGCAATCAAAATGCTTACCTTAATTCTCAAACATATGATCATCGGCATGATGAAACTGAATTGGCTCGAAAGAATGTGTAGAACGAAGAACAAACCTAAAGTCATTTTAGCCGGTAGTCAGAGACTACCAGCATACAGGTTCGCAGACAGAGTCTACGAACAGCTGGTCACGCGCATAATCAAGCCAGTCGGCCGCAGGGTCGGCTGCATAGATGCCGAATGTATTAGCCTTACTTGCAGGCTTTAGCTGCAATAATCGCCTGGTTTGCCCAACCCTGATTTCAAATTCCTTCATGTGCAAATTCCTTTCTTCTCTATACTGTTCAACCAATTCCCTGGTACGTGCTTCAGCCTCCTCGCGCTCTATCCGCTCGCATTTTAACAAATCTGAGGCTGGATTTTTTTGCTGCTTGTTCATGGCTATTCATCAGGCTGTTGGCCATATTTTAAAGGTATTTTCGTATTGATCATCCGCGTTGCGGATGATGATCGACAGAAACTCCTTCCTATCCGGGAAGTGCTGATCTACAGTCCGGTATATTTGCTGGAGCAGGCTACCCAGCCGTTGCTCAAAATCAACCTTGCTGATGCTGATCAGAATTTTATTACCCACTTCTACTACGGTGCCATGTTCGCCCAGTTCATTCTTTAAAAGGTGCAGTACACCGGTGCTCAAACTTTGTATAGTTAGTTCTGCGATGGAAATCAGTTGGTTCACGATGTTAAGTTGTTAAGTTAAAGTACATATCTTACCAAATCAGGCTCGCTTTAGGCCGCAGTACATACATCAATGGGCTGGCGGCAACCTCCATCGTTCGGTAGTGGTATAAAAATCCCGCTGGCATAACTAATCGTTGTTAGGCTGCTTGTCCGGATCGACAGCATCTCCATTGATGCCGATTGGCTCCGCGCCAAGCCCTGCATCCATTGGATCTCCGCCAACGGCATTCATCCGTCGTGATAACTCTTCTGGCAAGCCGCTTTGCAATACATGTTTTTTCTTGATATGAGTATCATCAGCGGTGCTTATCGCACGGGTAATGTTCTTTTTTGTGTTTGCTTTCATGGTATTTCGTCAACAAGGCCCTCTCCAGATTTTATGATAATAACGATCCTGACGAAGCTTATGATGTAAACTCAACAGATTATTTTTATTTATCGCTTACCCGTACAGGATGCTTTAGAAATTTGCCCGGCAAAAAGCCCTAATTATAGCAATGAACCTTTATTTATTCAACGGAGTTATACCCCCACGGAGTGGCTTGCAAAGTTTTCATTACCATAAAATTGATCACTTATTAGGTTATGCTTAGCAAAAATGCTATTTTAATCCATTAACCATCCAAGCTCAATTTGGTTTTAAATTTTTAAAAAACTTTTAACCAGGCAACCCGCTTATTTTCCTCCATGAAGCTTAAACCCAGCTACCGCGAAAAGCTAAGCAAAAAAATCCGGCGGCAGCCCGAAGTGTACGCTTGGTAACATTTTTACACAACCGCTATCAGAAATGTTTATTATTTTTGAGTAATGCACGCCGATTTTGAAAACTACCTGAAAACCCATACCCGTCTGCCGGAAGATGCTATCCTGCGGATAAGCGGCCGTGCAACATCAAGGTTACTGCGCCGCAACGAGTACCTGTTTCGTGAGGGCGAAACTTGCCGCCATAAGGTGTTTGTAGTAAGCGGATTGCTGCGCACCTTCAGTACTTCTGCCGAGGGTGCCGAACATATTGTGCAGTTTTCGCCCGAGAACAGTTGGACGCTGGATGTTGAAAGCTATGACAAGCAGATTCCCTCACGTGTTAGTATCGGCGCAGTTGAACCAAGTACGGTACTGTGTTGGAACCGGGCCGACTTTAACACCTTACTGGCCGAAATCCCACAGCTGAAAAAATTTTCGGAACAGTTAATAGCGAGGAATATTTACGACAGCAGGCGACGAATATTAACAACACTAAGTGCCACATCAGAGGAAAAGTACGAAGACTTTGTTCAAAACTACCCAGGCTACGTGTCAAGATTACCGCTGCGTATGGTAGCCGCTTATCTTGGCATATCACTTAAAACATTAACCCGCATACGCCACGCACAGCTTCAGCGCTAAATACAATTATGGTCAAATGACGTCGTTTTGTTATTGCCTATAGCCCAACTTTGCAATAAAAAAACAATTAACTTATGCGTGTATTTGTTACTGGAGCATCCGGATTTGTAGGCTCCGCTATTGTAAAAGAACTCCTATCATCTGGCCACCAGGTACTCGGATTGGTGCGCTCGGATAGTGCAGCCCAAAAATTGACAGCAAGCGGGGCCGAAGTGTGCCTGGGCGACGTCAATAATATTGAAATCATCCAGCGTGCTGCAAGCACTTGCGATGCCGTTATCCATACGGCCTTTAACCACGACTTTTCGCAATATAAAGCCAATTGCGAAGCCGACCGTATTGTGATTGAAGCTTTTGGAGAAGCACTTATGGGTTCTGAAAAGCCTTTAGTAATTACCTCTGCGTTGGGCCTTTTGAACTATGACCGCCCGGTAACAGAGGATGATGCTTTACAGGTTAGTTCGACCATAGTACCGCGCGCCGCTTCAGAAGAGGCTGCGACCGCTGTAAGCGCCAAAGGTGTACGGGTTTATGTTGTACGCTTGCCGGCAAGCGTTCATGGTAGCGGCGATCATGGTTTTATACCGGTGGTTATTAATACCGCCAGGGACAAGGGCGAATCTGCCTATGTTGGCGAAGGCCATAACCGCTGGCCAGCGGTGCACAGGGATGATGCGGCAATTGTTTACCGTTTGGTTGTTGAAAAACAACCATCACTAAAGGTATTGCATGCGGTAGCTGAGGAAGGTATTGCCTTTAAACAAATTGCCAAAGTAATTGGTGATGGACTGCACCTGCCGGTTATTAGCAAAACCGGAGATGATATTGCCGCGCACTTTGGTTGGTTTGCACATTTCGCCTCGATAGATTGCCCCTCCTCAAACAAAAAAACAGTTGAACAACTTGGATGGGAGCCGAAAGGTGCTGGATTGATAGAGGACATCAAGAACGCGGGTTATTTATAGCAGTAAACTGATTAGATGCCAAGGGACCGATCTCAAGTCCTTTTGGCATTTTTTTAATACTGAGCGTGCTGATGATCTAATTTAAGAATACTGATTGTCGGAGCAAAATAAGCGCTTGATAATCAGCGCACCCGATATGCTGCATACTTATCGCGCGCAAAAGGTCGTATGTATGAAATGGTTCGATAGATGATGTAAAAGAGTTCTTGAAAAAAAGGTTGTAGCTTAATAGTGAACCATTAACAAACACTTTAAACCAAGAACTCATGAAACAAGGTACACAATTAGATTTTAGCGGACAAACTATTTTTGTTGGCATAGATGTACACAAGAAGTCCTGGAAGGTCAGCCTTCGCAGCACCCATATGGAGCTAAAGACGTTTTCCCAGGAACCTTCACCTAAGGCCTTAAGCGGGCATCTACAACAGAACTATCCTTCGGCCGATTACAGGCTCGTTTACGAAGCCGGTTTTTGCGGCTTTGGCTATCAGCGACAGTTTAGTGAGCTGGGGATGTCCTGCATCGTCGTAAATCCTGCCGATGTCCCGCTGACAGACAAGGAAAAGCAGCGCAAATCAGATACGGTCGATTGCCGGAAACTCAGTAAAACATTAAGTGAAGGAGCCCTGAAAGGTATCTTCGTGCCTGGCATCGAGCAACAGGATGACCGCGGTATTATCCGTGTTTACCAGCAAATGATCAAAGATCAGACACGCTATAAGAACCGAATAAAAGGATGGCTTAACTTCCAGGACCAGTCGGTGACGGTAGACACCGATAAATACTGGTCGAATCATTATATCTGCCTGCTCAAGGCCCTTTGCTTGCCTTCATCAGCACGGATCAACCTGGATATTCTGCTACAGGGATACCAGCAGACCCGTATCATGGTACTCACAGCCACCAGGGAAGTCAGAGCCCTATCCAGGCAGCCACGTTATCAACAAATTATAAAACTGATCCGGACCATCCCCGGTATAGGCGAGATTACCGCCTTATTATTTGTCACAGAGATCGGCGACATTGAACGCTTTGATTCCCTGGATGCCTTGTGTGGATATATAGGCTTGGTACCGGATATGCATAGTTCCGGCGATCAAAAAATCATATTGGGGCTCACTAAAAGAGCTCATCATCAATTACGGGAGAAGCTTATCGAGGCCTCTTGGATAGCTGTCAGGCTCGACCCGGCCATGACGCTGGCTTTCAATAACCTTTGCAAAAAAATGAAAAAGAATAAGGCCATCATCAGGATAGCTAAAAAAATGCTCAACCGGATACGGTTCGTTATGAAGAATCAAAAACCTTACGTAACTTCGGTTGTCAAATAAGTCCACAAGGACAAATGCCTGATAAAGCCGGTTTGGTTTTTTTATGAAATGGGCAAACCGAAGCGAGGGATCTGCGGCCCGAAAGGTGTCTGCTATACAAAAGGTTACGGTTGCCCTTTTATCCAAATAATTTGAACGCGATCCTGCAGCCTGCAAAGTGTCTGCTTATAGGAGGTTAGCTGGTCATTTATCAACGCATTAAAATAAAAATTCGTGAAGGTTTTTTTAGCCATTCAGTGAACAGGATAAATAAAAAGCCTCCTTTGACAGAGGCCTTTATCCGTGGTTCAGCAAATCATATTGCTGGCAGGTTGCTCCTCAGCAGCGCCTGTTTCCTCTTTTGATTTGCACTGGAAAGTTAAACAAACAGGGCCATGCTTTGACCAAAAATATTTAAAACATTTAAGCAATACGTGTTATAACCCCTTTTTAAGCCCTTTTGCCTCGTTTACCTTGCATATTTCATCATAGGAGGTCCCTCCTACCGTCGGGATGACATGATGGAGACAATTAAGTATTGACAATCAAAAACTTAACAAAAAGCCATTATAAGTGATAGACCCGGCGGGCCGGGAAAAAATACGGATGATGTTTGGAACTTCGTGATATACTCTAACGCACAGGAAAAAGTGCGCAAAGGCCTGACTGCACGCCGGGCCGGGTTTGGCCTGTGGGTGGAAGGATCGGGCAGTCTTGACTTTTTGGTTACCTTTTGTGTCAAGACAAAAGTAACAGCCCTTCACGCGGCGATTGAGCGTGCCGATGATCTAATTTAAGAATACTGATTGTCGGAGCAAAATAGCACATTGATAATCAGCGCACCGAATATGATGCATACTTATCGCTTTTAAAAGATCCCTCCTACCGTCGGGATGACATGATGGAGATAGAGAGTTAAGCGTTAATAATCAATAACTTAAATAGACATTATTATAAGCAGGGATAGCGGATAAAGCTTAGGCCTGCTTTTTTGTATAGCAACCGCAATTATCGCTAATAAAATACCATCGTCTTAAACCGCGGGATAAAATGCCAAAAATATTTTTCGCCTCATACTACCTGTGCATTATTCTCTGCAAAGTTTCTGAGGTCGGCTTTGGATAGAATGGTTTTCTTTTCGTGATGTTCCAGGTGGAAGTTTTCCAGCTTTTGTAAAAGATACTGTAGGGTAAATTTCTCGGCGACGGTTAATTGGCCGGTGATCATTTTACCTACGTAGTTCATATCAACAAATACCCGGTAAAGCAATTCTTTGCCAGCATCTGTTATGGCAATATGCTTGCTTCTTTTATCTTTTAAATCAGCCCATTGCCTCACCAGGCCTTCGGCAATCAAGCGCCTGATTACTTCGGTTCCGGATGTTTTTTCCTGTAGATTATAACTGATCAATTCGCTTTTGGATAAATGATGATGGGTAAGCAAAATAGCGAGGGCCGTAAAATCTTCGCCTGTTTGCAGCGGGGTTCCTTCGAGCGCTTTTTTGATGTATGATTTTGCATAACGGCTCATAAACACAAACAATCTGCCGATGTTGTTATCCAACTGATAAGCAATTTCTAAAGCGACATTATCACTATCGCCAAACCTCACTTCGCTATTAACAGCACTACCGGCAACATCGCCAACTTTATTCAACAGAAAACCTGTAAAATCCTGGATGGAAAGTTCACGCGATTGGTTTTCTTCTTCCAGTTCCCGTACAAGATCGATCAACTGATGAATAAGTTGGTATGATTTCATGGTGCGCAAAGTTATTGCTATCGGTTAATTAATCAAATCCGGTTAATTAGCCAAATCTGTGATTTGTAAACTATCTGTTCAGCCGTCATTTTCAACCCATTGTTTTTATAATGGCCTCCGCAGCTAATCTTCCACTTTTCATGGCGGCGTTGATAGAGCCATTCATCAAATAATCGCCACAAACAAAACACTGGGCGTTTAATCTCAACACTTCGTCGTTCGCTTCATTACAAACACTATCGTCGTTAGGTAAGGCATACGCAATGTGGTACGTTTTCAGATGGGTCCAGTGTATAGCGTCAGGATACCAGAACTTCAGTTCCGTTATAACGCTGGCCCGCAGTTCGTCCTCGTTTTCCGTTGCGTGATTGCCAATAAGCGAAAGTGAGATCAATGCATCGCCGCTTTTAGAATAACACGGCGAGATACGATCCATCACAGCAATATTATTAACCAACTTGCCAGGTAGCGTATTTAACGCAATCAGCGGCATTTCAAACGGTTTTTTCTTCGCGCTAAAATACATATTGGTAACCGAATGGGGTACTGCTGTCGCTTGCCCAAAAGGAGGTAGTATGCTGGCCTGGCTGGTAGCCATTAAAATATAATCGGCGGTATAAACTACTCCCGAAGCGGTTTTTACACGGTTACCATCGATGGCGTCAACCTTTTCATTGAATATCATCTCATCAGAAGTTAAACCTTCTGCCAGCTGTAATGGTATCATCCCCATTCCTTTAGCCGGGATAGCCGCGTCGCCCTCGCCGAACATTTTAAATACAAACTCGAACATCCGGCTCGAGGTACTTAATTGGCCCTCAAGAAAAATACCCGTCATGAAGGGTTTGAAGAACTGGCTGATGATGGTTGGGCTAAAGCCCTCTTTTTGAAGGTAGGCAATGGTTGTGATCTCCTGCTCAGCAAATATCTCTTCGATGGTTTTGCGGCCCAGTTTTAGTTTAAGCCTCAGCATCCGCAACTTATCGGTTAAGGTACCTGCGGACGACAATAGGGTTGAGATCAGGGAGCTGGGCCTACGTACAGGATCGCCAATGCTGGTGGCACCTGCGGTATTCAAAATCAGCGCGCCGGGATCAAACCGGCAAAGATCGAGCTTGCTATAATTTAAAAAGCGTTTAGTTTCCGGATAGGCCGTCAGTAAAACCTGGAAACCACGGTCGAGCAGGAAACCATTTACTTCATCCGTCCTCACCCGTCCGCCTACCGCATCAGAAGCTTCAATCAGCAATACCGATTTGCCTGCTGCCTTTAAAACCTTAGCCGCTGTTAAACCCGCTAAGCCAGCACCAATGATAATTACCTGTGCATCTTTTTCCATAGCTTATAGCAGGGCTTGGGTATTGCTTTCTAACAGATGGGGTTCAATGCCAGGTTTAGCATAAGCCAAACGGCCAATGGGCTGCGGAAGAAAATAGGCATCCAACCCGGCTACAGTTACGGTTCCGGCTTTAGCATGATCAACCGTTCCATCTTCGGCAATCATGGTGTCATCGGCCAGTATCTGCACTATCTCGCCGATAACGATGGTTGTGCCATTAATTTCCATATCCAATAGTTCGCGCAGCTCCAAACCGATGCGAATGGTTGACTGGCCTACAAAGGGAGCTTTAAAACCGCTGACATATTGCTTTTTAAAGCCGCAGGTATTGAACTCGGACACGCCCGACGGATAGCTGGCGCTGGTTTGATGCGCCTGCAAATACCATTGGGGCAAAACGTTGTTTAAAGTATACTGCCCGGTTGCTTTGATATTACGAAGGGTATCGTTATGCTCACGTTCGGGCCGCATAACCAGGCCCACCAAAGGCGGGTTTGCCCCAAGGTGAAAAGTGGAACTAATTAAGCACAAATTGGTAATACCATCATTACTGGTGGTGCTTAAAAGGTTTAAAGAGCGGTATCCAATCAGGCTGTTGATCAGGCTTGTACGATATTGCTTTTCCAGCTGACTAATCTCATCACTTTTTATGCTTATCATATTAACTTGTTTTTAATTTGCCCAGGCCGCCATCTACCCCTATTACCTGGCCGGTTATCCAACTACTATCGGTGGATAATAAAAACGCCACCAGGCGGCTGATGTCTTCCGGCTGGCCAATTTTACCTAAAGGATGCCGTTTGGCGGATGCCTCCCGTTTTTCGGGCGAGCTGAGCAGATTTTGCGCCAATGGGGTATCGGTTAATGATGGTGCCACCACGTTTACCCTTACCTGCTGATAGGCCAGCTCGGCAGCCAGCGTTAACGCCATTCCCTCAACCGCACCTTTTGCGGCGGCAATACTGGCATGGTAAGGCATCCCCGTTTTGGCAGCTACTGAACTGATTAGAACGATGGATGCCCCTGCGGCACTTTTTAACTGCTTGCTGGCTTGCTGAATGATACGGGCCGCGCCCACAACATTGAGCTGGTAATCGTTCAAAAAATCGTCGGCTGTTAACCTGTTGAAGGGCTTAAGGGTTATGCTGCCAACCGAATAAACCAGGCCGTGCAGGTGTGCGGGTAAAAACATTTCAAGGGCATCAATATTACCGGTAACATCGGCACTCAAATAATGAACACCATCCGGCCACTCCTCTGACGAGGATCTTGAAACTGCGTAAATGTTTGCATTTTGCTGATGAAGCAACTTAACCAATGATAAACCGATGCCCGAACTACCGCCTACCACCAGGATATTTTTCCCACTAAGATTCATGATCCGATATATTTAAGAAATTCGTTTTTCGTTTCCGGGTTTAAAAATTGCCCGCCGTACTCGGCAGTCAGGGTGGTACTGCCAGCATCCTTTATGCCACGGCTGGATACACAATGATGGTGGGCATCCACAACAACGGCCACATCCTCGGTGCCCAGGGCCTCTTTCAGCATATTGGCAATTTGCATGGTTAGCCGCTCTTGCACCTGGGGCCTTTGGGAGCAGTACTGAACAATGCGGTTCAGTTTTGAAAGGCCAATTACCTGCCCGTTACTGATATAGCCAACGTGGGCCTTGCCCACAATAGGCACAAAGTGATGCTCACAATTGCTAAAAACAGCAATGTTTCGTTCTACCAGCATCTGGTTGTATTGATAGGGATTTTTAAATAATGTAGGCTTGGGTTTATTAGCCGGATTAAGGCCGCTGAATATCTCTTTCACATACATTTTAGCTACCCTTTGTGGTGTATCTTTTAAACTGTCATCGCCCAGATCCATGCCCAGCACCTCCATAATGCCTGCAAAATGTTGAGCTATCAGGTCTATTTTGGTATCATCATCCATATCAAACGCGTTAGCCCGCATGGGGGTATCAAGTGCGGAGCTGTAGTGATCCTGTTCAAGGTGCATCACATCATGCTCAATGGTTATTTCATTCACGGTGTTGTTATTTATCATCAAAATATAAGGGGAGTTTGTACAAAGTTGATCAGCATAGCTTAGGTAGGCTTAAAGTTTAATGTGTTGATAGTTTTCCATTACCTGGTCAAAGCACAGTTTAAACCATGGCGTATAGTCTTCGGGCTTTTCAACCAATTTTAATGCAAGCAGCTCGGTATCCACATATTTAAACCCGGCTACTTCCGAAGGATCAGGTTCCGGTAACTGGTTACTTACCCCCATAAACACATGGTCGTATTCATGCTCTATAAGGCTGTTTTCAAATTCATGCCGGTAGGTAAACTGAAATAGTTCGGTAAGCTCGCACCACATCCCCATTTCCTCTTTTAAGCGGCGATGAGCAGCATCAACAGTAACTTCACCCAACCGGGGATGACTGCAACAGGTATTTGTCCACAAGCCACCAGAGTGGTACTTTTCAAAGGCTCTTTGCTGTAGCAACAGTTCACCAGCATTGTTAAATATAAATACAGAGAAAGCACGGTGCAGCATTCCAGACCGGTGCGCCGCCAATTTATCCATCGTTCCAACTACTTTGTTGTTGGCATTTACCAGCATTACACTTTCTTTCAATTTTTTTGTTTTAGTTTTTTTAGTTTATCAATTTACCCAGGGGCTCAACTTGTTTTATATCAAATTTAATTTATACCTGATCAACGAATCAAACATCAGCCAAAACTTGTGTCCGTTAGAAACCCGTATACGCTGAGACATCACCTTTTGGGCAGGCACCCTGGAAATTTTATGAAACAATTGCCTGTAATATACATAAGCCAGATAAACACCCTTGCGGCAAGGTTGCGGCAATTGCCGTATACCGCTTAATGCATCGTTCAGCTCCGAAAGAATATCCTGTTCGATCACTCTTTTATCGTCGTCCGAAAACGAGGAGAGGTTGACATGAGGAAAGTACGTCCGGTTTAGATCCTGGTAATCTGCATTAACATCCCGAAGAAAATTTACTTTCTGAAATGCCGAACCCAATTTCATTGCCGGTATTTTTAAACGCTCAAACTGCTCCTGGTTGCCATTTGTAAACACATGCAGACACATTAGCCCTACAACCTGCGCCGAACCCATGATGTATTCTTCATATTTTTCGGGTGTATAGTCCTGCTCGCCAAGATCCATCTCCATACTGTTTAAAAACTGACTGATGAGATTAAGCCCGATGCCGTATTGGTTAACCACCTGTTGAAATGAATTGATCACCGGATTGACACTGATTCCGCGTTCAATTGCTTTAAAGCAATCTTCCTTCAATTCGGCAAGTAATGCCGACTTAGGATACTCGTGGAAGCTATCCACTATCTCGTCAGCCAGCCTAACAAAACCGTAGATAGCATGTATTGGACGGCGAACCTCTCTATTGAAAAAGAATATCCCCAGAGAGAAACTCGTACTGTAAAGCCGGGTTGTTTCCCTACTGCATGTAGCAGATAAGACATCAAATGTTTGTTTCATTTATAGTTGAGATTGGATAATCGAATAGTTTAAAACTTTATTGGAACCGGATTGAAACAGTCCCGCCGCGAGGCAATGCGTTGCCCGCAGGGATAACAGCCGAATAAAGTTTGTTAGTGTTTTAAATATAAACATTAATGTTAACACATTTCAGCATTAAATTGCCTAAATATATAAAGGCCTTAGACTGATGGATAAATATAGTACAATACCATACATTAAAACAAATTTTAGTATATTATTGCATTAAAATGAATGATTTTGAATTTGTTGTTTATTAAACTTGATTGAAAAACTTGATGAAACCTCAGCAACTTAAAATTTGCTTGACAATAAATACGTCAATTATCCCAGCTTATAGTTTACTAACATGTGGTGTTAAGAGCCAAATGGTTAGGCCATACCTTACGAAATCGTTTCCGTAAATAAAATCGGGCAAAGTGGTGTTGAACCGTGTTTTTTAAAGGAGATTTGGCCTAATCATTTATAAAAATCTTATGAAATCAAATTTTTTGGATAAGGTAGTAGTCATTACCGGCGGTGGTGGCGTGCTATGCAGCACAATGGCAAATGCACTCGCCGCTGAAGGCGCCAAAGTGGCAATATTGGATTTGCGGGCCGAAAATGCTGAAAATGTGGCTAACCAGATTACCCAGCAAGGCGGGCAGGCTATTGGCGTTGCCTGTAACGTTTTAAATCTGGAAAGTTTGCAGGCAGCTCACCAGGTTGTTCTGGAAAAATTGGGCCCTTGCGATATCCTGATCAATGGCGCTGGCGGTAACCACCCTAAAGGCACTACATCAAAACCTTTTTTTGAATTGGCCGACCTGGAATCATCAACCGAAGGTTTAAAAACTTTTTTCGACCTTGATCCCGAAGGTATCAAATTTGTTTTTGAACTGAACTTTATCGGTAGTTTATTGCCTACGCAAGTGTTCGCTAAAGATATGATCACCCGTCCCGGTTCATCTATCATCAACATATCGTCCATGAACGCCTTTAAGCCTTTAACCAAAATACCGGCTTACAGCGGCGCCAAAGCGGCCATATCCAACTTTACCCAATGGCTGGCTGTACACTTTGCCAAAACCGGAATCAGGGTTAATGCGCTGGCACCAGGATTTTTCCTGACCGACCAGAACCGTACCCTATTAACCAATACCGATGGATCGCTTACAGCAAGAGGAAATACCATTTTAGAGCATACACCAATGGGACGCTTTGGCGAACCTGAGGACCTGACCGGAACTTTATTATGGCTTTGCGGCGATGGATCTAAATTTGTTACCGGGGTAGTAATACCTATTGACGGTGGCTTTAGCGCATTTAGCGGCGTTTAACCAGATTTATAATTATACCTATTTTAGCATCGGGCTGATAAGCCCTGCCAATTAAAATAAAAAAGATAAATATTTTATGAGTTTAGAACAAACATGGAGATGGTACGGGCCCAATGACCCGGTATCGTTAGCAGATGTTAGGCAAGCCGGCGCTACCGGTGTTGTAACTGCCCTGCACCACATTGCCAACGGAATGGTTTGGGAAGTGGAAGAAATTAATAAACGTAAAGCCGAAGTTGAAGCGGCAGGGTTAACCTGGTCTGTGGTAGAGAGCGTGCCTGTACACGAGGACATTAAAAAACGTACAGGCAATTACCTGCAATATATTGAAAACTACAAGCAATCCATCACCAACCTGGGCGCTTGCGGTATTGATATTGTGTGCTATAACTTTATGCCGGTATTGGATTGGACGCGCACTAATCTTGATTTCAGGATGCCCGATGGATCGACAGCGCTACGCTTTGAGGCGGCGGCATTTGCCGCGTTTGAATTGTATATTTTGAAAAGGCCAGGTGCTACAGAAAGCTATTCGGCAGATCAACAAGCGAAGGCTGCCGAGTTTTTGAAGAATCTTTCAGAAGAAGACAAAGCCATTTTGATTAAAAACATTATTGCCGGTTTACCAGGTTCGGAAGAAGGATACACGCTTGAACAGTTTTTACAAACCCTTGAAACGTATAACAACATTGGCCCTAAGGAACTAAAAGCCAATTTGTTTAGTTTTTTAGAACAAGTGATACCGGCCGCCGAAGCAGCAGGAGTTTTGATGTGTATACATCCCGACGACCCTCCGTTCCCTATCCTGGGTTTACCTCGTGTTGTAAGTACAGAACAAGATATCAATGAGCTTTATGCCGCAGTACCATCCATGAACAACGGCCTTACTTATTGCACTGGCTCATTTGGTGTAAGGGCAGATAATGATTTGGCGGGCATGGTTGAAAGACTGGGCCACCGTATTCATTTTATCCATTTGCGTAGCACCAGGCGCGATGCTGAAGGCAATTTCCATGAGGCAGACCACCTTGATGGGGATGTAGATATGTATGCCGTAATGAAAGCACTTGTTGAAGAACAGGAGAAAAGAAAAGCAGCAGGAAGAAAAGATCTGCGGATGCCGTTCAGGCCCGATCATGGGCATAAAATGCTTGACGATTTAAAAAAGAAAACCAACCCGGGTTACTCTGGCATTGGGCGACTGCGAGGCCTGGCCGAATTGCGAGGTTTGGAACTGGGAATCCGCAGAAGCTTATAAATATGGCTATATCGTTGCGAGATGAAAATCCAGAAACGGATGATTACCTCCGATCACCTCGGTTGCCAGCTCGCAACGATATTTATGCAGTAGATTCGCGCTCTATTAAAGATGAACGGAGGGTGATTTTTGTATTTTCAATTCCGTTCCTGTTTTTTAGCTCACCAAAAAGCGCTTTAGCGGCTTCCTGCCCAATATGATAAGCGGGCTGGGTGATGGTGGAAAGCGGCGGGTTGAGCAATGAAGCTGTACGTAAATTAGAGAAACTGATGATCTTGAAATCCTGCGGAATTTTAAGCCCAAGATCGGCTGCAACTTCGTAGCACACCAGGGCAGCATGTTCAACAGCCGCAAAAATGCCTGTGGGCCTGTGGGCCGAAGTTAACAGTGCTTTGATCACCTGATAATCCTGATCGATATCGCCCGAACAACTGACGATATGTTGTTTATCAATAGCTATATTGTTTTTTTTCATCGCGTCCTGATATCCATGTAATCTATTTTTACTGATAGAATGCGTTTTTAGGATACCGAGGTAAGCGATGCTTCTACAGCCCTTGGCAATAAGGTGCTCCGTACCTGTAAAGGCACTTTCATAATCGTCGGTAATGATCTTCACTGTTGAGATCTGCTCACATATCCTGTCAAAAAACACTACCGGAACATGATGCTCAATGAGCGAATTGATATGATCAATATCGTCCATCTCTCCCGACATCGACATCAGTACGCCATCAACTCGCCCATTTAGTAAATGATTGCAGTAAGCAATCTCCCTGGCGCTGTTTTCGTGCGTGATATAAATCAGAACATGATATTCCTGAGCCTGGGCAATATCTTCAATCCCTTTAATTACCAATGTGAAAAAGTTATTGGCAATTTCGGGAATAATTACTGCTATGGTGTTGCTTTTGCGTTTACGTAAACTACTGGCAAAGGGGTTAGGCTGGTAATTGAGTTCTTTGGCTAATTGCCTTACCCGCTGCTTTGTTTCGGCCCCAATTTCGTAACTGTCACTTAAAGCTCTCGAAACCGTAGATATGGACAGATTTAATTTCTTAGCAAGACTTTTGATATTTACCTCTTCCATGTAGGGCTCATTTATCTATTTATTTCCCAAAATCTATGGCTACCTATTTTGTAACCCATTTTTAACTTATCGTTCTAAAGGAAAAATAAGGTTTAAAAATTTAATAAGCGGCTAAAAATAAAAGTTCGATTTTAAAGTAAACATCCGGGATCTACTATTCATACATTCCCCAAGTGCATAACTTTCCTAATTAAATACTTTAATTTCCATCACTTATTCCCTGCCAAATAACACCGGGACAATTTATAAAAGCTCAAGTATAAAATAAAATATTTAGCTTATTGGCTATCCCATGGGATTTTTTTAGTCACCAGCATCCGGACTAATTTTGATTAACCTATAAAGTTAAGGTTATAAAATATGCACACTATATCATATGGCTGCCAGCGCCAATTTATCCGGGCTTACTATTGAGTATAATGAGTGTGGTTTTACGCGGATGTATACCGCTTTCAGCGGATGTTGCCCCTTTTATACCAGGATTGGTATAAAACACATGGCTCTATCCTCTGTGAATCAAACCATCAGTTTACCAACGCCTAATCCATAGAACAACTTATTGAATTGTTGTTTAATACTGCGGAGATCCGATCTTCACAAATCAAAAAACTTCATCAGGCGGGGCTTCAAATTACTAAAGCTTTTCAATTACCGAGATTGGAAGCTTGGTGAATTTAGCTATCTGTGCATCTGGGATACCTCCTTTTTTCATTTCAATGGCAACATCATATTTCTCTTCTTCACGGCCTTTCTCAATGCCTTTCTCAATACCTTTTTCGATACCTTTTTCGATACCTTTCTCAAGACCTTCTTTGCGTCCTTCTTCACGGCCTTTCTCAATGCCTTTCTGAATGCCTTTCTCAATGCCCCTTTCTTCTGCCAACTCTTCTGCAAAAGCTATCGAGTTTTCATAGTCCCATTTGGCTTTTAAACTTGAATCGTACATTGCTTTCTCCTCCTTCGTCAGATTACTTAATTCGGCTATCTTGAATACCTGCTGGAAAATCCGCTTGTTTAATACCGTAGGGGCCGCTCTTCACAAATCAAAACAGTTAATCAGGTTGGGCTCAAATCATTACAGTTTTTCAATTACCGAGATCGGAAGCTTAGTGAATTTAGCTATCTGTGCATCTGGAATACCTTCTTTTTTCATCTCAATGGCAACATCATATTTCTCTTCTTCACGGCCCTTTTCAATGCCCTTTTTAATACCCTTCTCAATACCTTTTTCAATACCTTTCTCGATCCCTATTTCAATCCCTTCTTCACGGCCTTTTTCTATACCCCTCTCTTCTGCAAAAGCTATCGAGTTTTCATAGTCCCATTTGGCTTTTAAACTTGAATCGTACATTGCTTTCTCCTCCTTCGTCAGATTACTTAATTCGGCTATCTTGAATACCTGCTGGAAAATCCGCTTGTTTAATACCGCGGGAATTTTCTCCAGGTGGCTCATGTTTTTCAGTAAATAGAACCAACGGTCAAGGTCGGTTTCCAGTTCTTCTTCTGTTTTAACAAAATTAGGCAATTCTAAAAACTTATAACCCAATTTATTGTAAAATATTTCATGCGTATCGGTATTGGTCAGTGCTACGTTATGTAAATACCGGTCCGGGTTGCCATTCTTGAATTTGAACTCCAGTATGGCTATCAGGTATAGTTCGTCCAGTTGAATATTCCAGTGGCTCTCGCCTTTGGGCAGTTGCTCGTTGATAAGGCGCGAGGTATAAAATACGGCCCTGTCTTTAAAGTTTCGCTGCTCGGCTTTTTGCATCTCGATGATAAATTTCTCGCCATTTTTCCCGGTGCAATGCAGATCGAAAAATACTTTCTTGATTTTCTCGGTATCGCCAGCGTATTCGGTGGGGCTATAAGTTAAGTCAGCTATTTCCTTTTGGCCCAGGAATAGTTGGTTTAAAAAATCAATCAATATGTCTTTATGGGGCTCGCTTCCAAACAATCGCTTAAAGCCAAAATCGCTCAAAGGATCAATAAAGCGGCCAATTTTTTGTTCCATACGGGTTAGAATTAATGGTTCATACTCAGGGCTAAAAATAGTTATTCCGGTGGAATAGCATAGCAAAAATCTGCGGTATAAAACGAGGCCTACATCAGGCCTGTCTCGCCAAAACATCTTTGCGCCTTATAATAACATCTCCTTAAGTTATTGATTACCAGAGTGTATTTTTTCTCCTGAAATCAGTATTCTTAATTTAGAGCCGGAGCCTTACTCAGTATGACACGCCCTTTTTTGTGCGCGAAAGCTGTCCTCCTGATACTTCGTCAGGCTCAGTAGTCGAAGGACGTGCGGCATGGCCCTTTACGAGGTATTTTTGATGTGGCTTATCATTTCGATTGCCCAAGTTATTGATTATTAGCGTGTTTTTATTGCGTTAATAATCAGTATTCTTAATTTAAAGCATCGGCATGCTCAATCGCCGCGTGAAGGGCTTATTACTTTTTGTCTTGATACAAAAAAGAACCAAAAAGTCAAGACTGCCCGATCCTTCCGCCCACAGGCCAACACCCGGCCCGGCGTGCAGTCAGGCCTTTGCGCACTTTTCTTTTTGCGCAAAATAGGCCTACAGGTTCCAAACGTCATCCCTGTTTTTTCCGGGGTGAGGCCCGGTGGGTTACTCTCAATGACATAGTTTAAGATGCTTTTTAAACGTCAGTCCTATTTTTTTCAGGCTTGCCGGATCTGTTACTCAAGATCACAAGGGAAAGAAAAAAAGTCCAGAGTACCAATACGATTAACTTATTGTAAAGGAATCAACATTGTTATTTAAAAACAGAATGATCTCCTATTAATAAGTAAATTTGTTAAAAAGCAGAACTCATGGAAAAAGCTACAATTTTTGAGATTATTGCAGCTATTGTTTTAGCTGTAGCCTTTATTATTTTCCTGATAAGGAGAAATGTGAAGGATGAGGAGGATACCAATCCGGAACTAACGAAGGCTTTGGAGGAGGAGAAAAAAGATCTACCCGAGTAAAAGCTCAAAACTGTAAACCGTTACTATAGCTCCGCTACTCTCGTTGGCAAAACAAATTATTGAAAACAGGTATTGAAATTAGTTTAAAGTCTTGCCGGGCATCTCGCTGGCGGTTTTCTACAGCAGCCATTACACTAATTATCCAGCAATGCCAGCATCTTTCAATACCTGGTTCTAATGTGTTGGTCAGTCAACATTTACAGAAAAATCGATCTAAAACAACGGATTTAATCTAAAATAGCGATTGGCGCCGGCAAACGACACAACATAATCCGATTTAAAATGCGTGCTTTTTAAGTAATAATCAGTGGTGATAATTTGCGCTCCCGATTTTTGCGCGGCTTCAAAATCCCTGTAATCGTTTAAACGGGCTTGTTGGGTATCGGCGTCGGAACGGGTGCGGATAATGTATCCTTGCTTTACAAGCACAGGTATGGTACCGTCGTTAGGGTCATTACGGATCATCATAGCTGCTTCGGGTGTACCAGGCTCGGCGTTGGCAAATAGCATACGCCCCTTTAATGACGGGTGACCGGCAATATACAAATCGCGTTTATGATCTTTGGCATCCAGCAGGAACAAAAATTTGCCCTTTGCCGATTTTAACGAAGGCCACTTACCATGGCGCACAGCATCGTTCAAAGTGGTATACTTCCCGCGTACAACATCGGGAGTAATGATATTCTGCTCGCCCAGGTATTCCTTAAATTCTTTGTCAAGGGCATCAAACGTTTTTGCAGTAAAAGGCTCAGGATCGGTCAACTCTTTCGACTTGGAAACACCGTCTTTAGGTTCAATGGTAATAAAAATGGGCTTATGATCGGGATGAGCGTCAGACCATGCTTTTAACTGCTGTAAGCCGTCCTTTAGCGTAAGGCAATTGCTTCTGAAATCGAGATCAACAATATGAAACACTTTAAAACCGGGTTTTAGCATTTGGCCCTGCGGATCAAAGGGAGTTTGTCCCTTTACCCATTCCAGGCCTTTGGGATGCGCATAACGGCCGCCTTTTTCGTCCGAATAGACGTCGATCTCCAGGTTTAGCAAGCCCATATCAAGCTGATCGGTTAAACTGATGTGTTCATAATCTATTTTGCTTGCAGACACCGAATCCTTTTTCTGAAACAGGTGAAACAGTGCCGGTTCGATAGCTCTTTTGTAGCTATTGTGCGATCCGATTACTTGTATCTTATTGATAGGCAAATCATCCGGAACGGACAACAATGAAAATGGCAGTAAAGAAAAAAGAGTAGCTGTAATTAACGTTTTCATATAGCTTTAATTTACCATGTAATAAAGGCTACAAGCGTGCCGCCTTTATTACATGGTATTATTTTAATAGCCCGGGTTTTGAACCAGGCTTTGGTTTAACTTTAACTCGGTTGACGGAACCGGGAACAATTTACGAAAGTTACTTTTATCCATGCTCAATACATCATTCAGTAACGGATATTCTACCTCAAATTTACCGTAACGAATCAAATCGTTACGTCTCCAGCCCTCCCAAAACAGCTCGCGTGCGCGTTCATCCAGTAATCCATCCAAATCAATTGATGCTGTAGTGGTCGCGCCAGCGCGGGTACGTATTTTATTAACCAGTAACAAAGGTGTTTGTAACTCGCCGTTTACGCTGGTTGCGTTTGCTCCACGTAAAATAGCTTCGGCCTTCATCAGCATCACATCGGCTAACCTGAATACAGGTACATCATTGCCATTTAATCGGGTTGCCTGGGTTGTTGCCGGATCAGGGTAGTATTTTATCGATCTGACACCCTCAGCTTGCGACGCCGTAGTATTACCAACATCCATTGGTTTGGGTGGTACCAATATTAAATTGGGGGTAATTACAATTTGAGTAGTGGTACCCTGGTAATAAGCAGGTGTGGTAGTAAAACCGCCGTTACCATCCGGAACAAACTGCGGACCGTTTAACCACGTGCTTGTTCTAAAATCGCCGGGTAAATTAAAGCGGTTGTAAAACTCGGGCGTGGTACTCATGGCAATACTTAAACTTGCACTCAGGCCGTAGGCTGGGGCAAGATAAGGGTAAAAACCAAACCTGGTGAATTGGTTACCCGATATTTGCTGATCATAAGGGATGGCAAATATAGTTTCCTTGATTTGCGGACCATTGTTTGGCAAAAATATATCGCGGTACTTAGCATCAAGCGAGTAGTTGGTATTGCTTAAAACACTATCGGCCATCCTGACAACATCCGTATACCGGTTGTTAGCTGTGCCATTGTAAACATCGGCATTGAGGTAAATTTTAGCCAGTAAGGCAAAGGCCATACCTTTTGTAGGTTTACCGTATTGCAGGGTATTTGATGCTGCTACGCTGGTTTTGGAGGGTAACTGTTGCACAACGGCCAACAATTCGCTTTCGATAAACTGAAATACTTTGGCCCGGCTGCTTGTAGCCGGTATACCGCTAACCGGGTAAGTTGTGAGAATAGGTACGTTACCAAAAATATCCATCAGGAAAAAATAATACAATGCACGCATGGCACGTATCTCTGCCAGTTTAGCCGTTCTGTCGGCAGCGGTGAAATTAAATGCATTAGTTACATTTAATAAACGGTTGCACGACATGATGCCACTAAACCCCCACTGCCATACCGTTGCCACATTGGGGTGGTCAACCGTCCAGGTATGGTAATGTAACTGCCTGTACTGGCCACCATCGTCATAATTACCATCGCGGGCAGGTATAATAGCCTCATCGGTAGATAGCTCCTGCATACGCCAGTAAGCAACAGCGTAATTTGATGATAAGTTGGCATACATAGCCCCCATAGAGGCATTATAATCAGACAAGGTTGTTGGAAAATTGGATGACACGTATTGTGACTCAACAGGAACATCCAGTTTTTTACATGAAAATGTACAAATGATCACACTGATCATCATGAACATATTTATCGTTTTTTTCATTTTAATATTTCTTCGGGTTGAGGTTTGCTATTCGGTTAAAACGAAGCATTTAAGCCCACAATAAAGGTTCGGGTTTTTGGATAAAAGTTATTGTTATCGATACCTGGTGTTAAGCCGCCCATGCTGATTTCAGGGTCTACACCACGATATTTGGTGATGATGAACAGATTGGTACCCGTTAAGTATAACCTTACTGTTTTAAGGTTATTTAACATAGGCTTAAAAGTATAGCCCAACGACGCATTATCTAAACGCAGATAGGTTCCGCTTTCCAAAAACCTGTCTGATACCAGGTAGGCATTGATATCGTTAAACGATTCGCCAAGGGTAAAGCGCGGAATATTTTGCAGCTTGGAGTCGGTAGGGTTGTTTAAACCAGCCAGCGTTGCGTTCAGTATTTTGTTGCCTGCTACGCCGCGGATAAGGAAGTTTAAATCGAAATTTTTATAAGTAAAGTTGTTGCTCCAGCCGTAAATAATGTTAGGCTGCGCACTACCTGCCACTTGCTGATCGGTACTTAAAGGCTGCACCGCTGTAACAGAACCATCGGCCTTTTGGTAAGTACTTACGCCCGCTGCATTTTTACCCAAATAATGCCATAGGTAAAAAGTGCCCAATGGCGAACCTGGCTGAACAATTTGACTGTAGATACCCGATTGACCTTTACCACCAACCTGTGCCGTATAAATGTAAGGTATGGTAAATTTGTCTGTTGATAAATTGTCGATATTGTTATGGTTATGAGCAATATTAAACGATGTTCTCCAATTGAAAGATGAAGTTTTAACAGGTACTGCGTTTAAGGTGAACTCGATACCCTTGTTGGTCATTTTACCAACGTTTGCAGTATAGGTAGTGTATTGAAACTCGGTAGCCGATACCGGTAATGCATCATCAATCAAATCAGAAGTTTTTTTGATGTAATAGTCGACAGAGCCCGAAATACGATTTTTCAATAATGCAAAATCCAGGCCGATGTTGGTGGTTGCAGTACTTTCCCATTTTAAATCAGGGTTTTCGTTGCGTACCGCGTTTACCGCGTTTGATATAGTGCCATTGTTTAAGTATTTGCTATTACCTGATGATGGCGTACCATAGATAAGGATAGCCGAGAAAGCATCGAAACCTGTACTATTACCAGATACACCATAACCGGCACGTAATTTCAAATCAGAAAATACCGGGTAGTTTTTCATAAAATCTTCGTTGATGATTCTCCAGGCTGCACCTACAGCAGGGAAGTAACCGTACCTGTGGTTTACGCCAAACGCCGATGAACCATCGCGCCTTAAAGATGCCAGTAACAAATACTTATCCGAGTATTGGTATTGTATACGGCCATATTCGGATTCCAAACGTAAGGTCGAGATTGGATTGTTATCAAAATTAACTTGCGATAACGACGAAGGGTTTGAAAGGTACAGGTTGTTGTAAGTTAGCGCATCATCAGCAAAGTTTTGTGTGGCAACGCCGAAACCGTCATTGGTACGATCTTGCTGATAAGAATAACCTGCCAATAATTTAAAGCTGTTTTTTCCGAAAGCGAAATCATAATTTAAGTACGATTCGATAACCTCGTTGGTATTCAGGTATGATGCACGGCGGGCAACCCCGTTCAGGTTAACGGCCAGGCCCGATAAGCTATTTAAATAACTGGAATAGTTATTCTGATCTTTCTGGGAAGATCCCGTTAAGGTAAGCTTTAGTCCCTTTAAAATATCTAACTGTGCAATTCCGTTTACCAGTAACTTGTTATCATTAGTGAGGTAGGTATTATTATTAACCAGCGATAAAGGATTTAAAGTTCCGCTACCTGTTCTGGCATAATTCTCTTTGTACGATCCGTCCGGGTTAAACGGACTAACCGTAGGCAGGTAGAACAACATCCCCGATAATACACCGCTTTGGTAAATATCGTTTTGGTTTGTTGTGCTGTTGGTTAAGGTAATACCGAGCTTTAACCTGTCGTTAAAAAAGCGTTGGTTAACGTAGCCCTTGTAAATGATACGCTCAAGCGCGGTGCGTTGCAAAATCCCGTTATTTTTCATGTAGTTAACGCTGGCACCGTAATCGCCGGTAGCGGTTGAACTACCAAACGATACATTTTGGTTTGTTGAGTAACCTTTACGCTCTACCAGGTTTTGCCAGTTGGTGTTTGAGCCATCATCGTCTAAAGGTGATGCAAGTGGTTTAACACCGTTATCAGCCAGGTACTTGCGAAGCTCGCCTGCACTCAGCATATCAATTTTTTTGGCTACATTCTCTAAAGCGCCGTAGCTGCTGTAAGATAATCTGCTTTGGCCTGTTTTAGCTTTTTTGGTGGTGATAATAATTACGCCATTAGCCGCGCGCGAGCCATAGATAGCTGTTGCCGAGGCATCTTTCAATACATCGATACTCTCGATATCATCAGACGATAACAGATCTACCGATGCACCCGGTACACCATCAATAACGTAAAACGGCTCGGTAACGCCCCCGCCTACGGTACGGATGGTAGATGGGCCTCTTAAAGTTACCGACGGTTTTTGGTTAGGGTCGCCGCTTTGGGTAATGTTTAAACCGGCAATTTTACCTTGCATCAATTCGGCAGGTGTTGTTAAAACGCCGCTGTTAAAATCTTCGGACTTGATCGTTGAGATGGAGCCTATCACATCTTTTTTGCTCGACGTTCCGTAACCAATAACTACCACATCTTTCAACTGGCGTGCATCTGGCTGCAAAGCCATGTTGATGGTGTTTTGGTTGCCAGCAACAACCTCCCTGGTGGTGTAACCAATAAATTTAAAACTGATAACGCCTGCTGGGCCGTTAACCGCAATACTATAAGCACCTTTGGTGTTGGTGGCGGTTACAGTGTTAGTACCCTTAACGCTAACGGTAACACCGGGCAGGGGTAAATTAGCTTCGTCTACAACGGTACCGGTAATGGTACGCTGCTGATTTTGTGCGAACACGGCTGATGCACATTGCATTACAAGCAAAAGCACAAGGCCTGCTTTGATGGCAACATTACAAAATGACCTTAAAAATAAGGTGTACACTTTTTTCATGAGTGGATTGTTAATAATTGAAGGGTGAGTTTAATAAACTGTTTAAATGAATAGAATACATACCGGTAAGTGATCATCTACCAGCAATACGTTTATCATTACCCCACCCCCTAATACTTAACAATTATTTAATACACTTTTTGAAATTTTAATAATGCCCACTCATGCTAAGTCAAGAGTACTAAGTCCGGAGTGTTGAGTCAAAATCCGACATTACTAATTGATTATTAATAACTTTCGCTCAATAACAATCAACATTTTATCGTTACCAAGCCACTATACGCCTGGCAGCCAAAACCAAACGGAGAACACTAATAACCAGCATTTTGACTGAGCTGTGGATTCAGTTGCATTTGCGTTGCCGGCACCGGGTAAATACGATGGTTAGGGTCGGTATCGGTTTTATAGCCCCATTTGCTTTCCCATTTTCCAAAACGGATCAGATCGTTACGGCGCCAGCCCTCAAAAGCCAGTTCGCGGCCACGCTCATCCAATATATCCTGTAAACCTACGCTGCTTAGTGCCTTAGCGCCCGAACGCGCCCTTACTTTATTAACCAGGCTTGCTGGTGTATCGCCAAATGTGCCATCCGCCCCGCGCAAAATGGCTTCTGCTTTGGTTAAAATCACATCTGCCAACCGGAATACAGGTACATCGTTGCTCTGGTTACGGGTTAGCGAAGTTTTATCAGGATAGAATTTATTATTGCGATAGCCTTTAGCTTTTCCCAGTTCGTCGTTCCCCACGTCGAGCTTCAGCGCATCCACCGTCGGATCGAGCGTAAGATTTGGCGTAAACGTAAGCTGATAGCTTACCGGGGCGCCCGCATCGGCCCCTTTATAAGTTTGGTCGAGCCCGGCTTTGGTGGTTTGGATTAAAATGGGATTACCCTGGTTATCAAATTGTTTACCTACCAGCCACTGCTTCATGCGCACATCGGCAGTATCGGTATAAAGTTGATAAAATTCCGGCAGGGTAGCCATCGGGTCGCTCGGAATAAAAGGGATACCGTACTTATCCTTTAAAGCAAAATGTAAGCTGTACCTGGCAAAGTATTGCCCGGTGGCTACATTGTTATCATAGGGCACGGCCAGTATAAATTCGGTTATCTGCGGGCCGTTGTTAATATCAAACATAGCCAGGTAATTGGCATCGAGCGCAAATTTTTTGCTCTGCATAATACTGTCGCACATGGCAACAGCATCGTTATAACGGGGTACCGAAGTATAACAGGCCGAGTTGATGTACATTTTGGCCAGCAGTGCAAACGCTGCCCAGCGTGTGGGCCTGCCATAGGTTGCAGCGCCGGTGGCGGTACTTAAATCGGGCAAGGCCAATTTAACCTCGCTTTCTATGTATTGGAACACCTCGGCCCGGTTGGTGGTAGTTAATGGCGTTGCATCGCCAAAGGTTTTAATTAAGGGTATGTTACCATACAAATCCATCATTAAAAAGTTAGTTAGCGCCCGCATCATCCGTATTTCGGCTATCGAGGTGCGTTTATTGGCATCATCAGGCAGGGTACTAAACAGGGCCATAATGCGGTTACAGGTATTCACCCCGGTAAAGCCCCATTGCCAGGTGGTGTTCACCAGGTCGTGGTCTATCGTCCAGCTATGGTAATGCAAATCGCGCCATTTGCCACCATCATACCAGTTACCTGCCCGGGCTACAATAAGCGCCTCGTCGGTACTTAGTTCTTGCATAAACCAGTACGACTGGGCGTATTGCGCCCGCAATTGCGTATAAACCGGCCCCATGGCTGCAATGTACTCGGCCTGTGTTTTGGGGAAGTTGTCGGCGGTTAACTGTGATTCCACCGGGACATCCAGTTTGGTGCAGCCCGAACCAGCGATAACGAACATCCAGATTATCACTATAAAACAGCGGTATGATGATTGAATTTTCATTGGCAAGGTTTAAAGTTCTAATTTGACTCCGGCAATAAACGATCTGGTTTTGGGATAATAACTGTGATTATCAATTCCGGGGGTAATGGTGCCCAAATTCATCTCCGGGTCAATACCGGTATATTTGGTGATGGTAAACAGATCGGTACCTGTTAAATATATCCTTACGCTTTTAACATACCTACCGGTATTATTAAAATTGTAACCTAATGTTGCATTATCCAACCGCAGGTACGATCCGTTTTCCAGGTACCGGTCTGAATATAAGTTAGCGTTATAATCGTTATAAGACTCCGATAAAGTAAGCCGCGGTATATTGTGGTTACTGGCATCACCGGGCGAATTAAGGGTGGCCAGGGTAGCATTCAATATTTTATTGCCCGTTACGCCACGGATAAAAATGTTCAGGTCCAGATTATGCCATTTCAGCGTATTGCCAAAACCAAAAGTAAATTTGGGCTGAGCGCTACCAAGGTATTGTTGATCGGTTGATTTTGGCGTAGTGGTAGGGTTACCCTGCTTATCCTCAAATGTTGAAACGCCGTTGGTATTTTTGCCCAGGTAATGCAGCGTATAAAACTGCCCAACCGGGTGCCCGGCAATTAAAATTTGTGTGCTTACGTTGCTTTGCCCGGTGCCCGATGGGTAACCGGTATAAATATAGCTCAGCTTATAAGTATCGTTGGATAAAGAAACGATGCGGTTTTGGTTATGGGCCAGGTTAAAACTAAGGTTCCAAAGCAAATGTTTGGTTTTAACAGGTACGGCGTTCAGTACAAATTCAATGCCTTTGTTGTTCATTTCGCCGGCATTGGCATAAATCAGGCTGCCCGGCGCATAGGATAGCGATGCAGGCTCCTGGTAATTGTAAATAATATTGGTAGTGGTTTTGTTGTATACATCAATGGCGCCACTCAACCGGTTTCTAAATAAACCAAAATCAATACCCACATCTAACTGCGCCGTTTTTTCCCATTTTAAATTGGGGTTGGGGTTTTGGGTGGGCCCGATGGATTTGATAAACGAGCCATTGTAATAGAACGATCCGGTTGAATTATAGAGAAGCAAAGGCGTTAAGGGGTCAAAGCCGATGGTATTGCCCGCCACCCCATATCCGGCGCGTATTTTTAAATCGTTCAGGGTGTTCTGCTGCTTCATAAAAGGCTCTTCAATGATGCGCCAGGCCGCAGAAATCGCAGGAAAGTACCCCCACTTATTGTTAACGCCAAATGCGGACGAGCCATCGCGGCGCAACGAGCCCTGTAGCAGGTATTTGTTTTGATAGTTATAGTTAACCCGCGAATAAAAGGAAATAAGCCGGAGTGTTTTGATAGATACATCGCCGTATAAAGGCACATACCCGGCAGGCGCCTGCCCTAAACCAAGGTTATAATACGACGTAGCATCCGAAACAAAATTAACATTTGATGATTGAAAACCATCCCCGTTGCTATTTTGCTGCCAGGAGTACCCCAGTAAAAATTTAAAATACTGATTGCTGCCCAAAGTATGATCATAAGAAAAAAAGCTCTCCACAACCCGCTTAGTATCCTGGTAGCTTGAGCGCACAGCGGCACCGTTTGCATTATAAGCCAGTAACGAGTAATGGTTATAATAAGCATTGCTGTTAGTGGTAACGCTTTGGTAAGCTACATTTAAATTATACAGTATGCCAAAAGGCAGATCAGCTTCAATACCCCCGTTCCCCAAAAACGAGTTAAGCTTGGTATTGAACTGGTTATTGGCAATAAGTGCCACTGGGTTATAGGTTTGCGTACGGGTAAGATCTTCTTTAAAGGTACCATCGGCATTGTAAACATTAAGCGTAGGCAAAAAACGTAACACATTGTAAAAAACCAGTGTATCCACATCGTATTGATTACTGACCAGATCATACATCGATACCTTAAGTTTAACATGATTATCCATGGCCTTTTGTTCCAAACTAAACCTGCCCGCAAACCGCTCCAGCGATGAGCCCCTAATAATGGCATTGTTATTAAAGTAATTGAGGCTGGTGCTATAAACCGTACGCCCATCGCCGCCACTAAAGCTGATGTTGTGGTTTTGCGCATTACCTAAGCGGCTCACCTCTTTTTGCCAATTGGTGTTGCCGCCAACATCGTCTGCCGGTGCCAAAGCCTTATGGTTGGCTTTTAGATAATCGCGCAATTGCTGCGCTGTAGCAACCTCAATGTAACCCGATATGGCCTGGATAGCATCGTAACCATTGTAAGTGAGTTTTAAATTACCGGGCTTCCCCTTTTGGGTATTGATCAGAATTACGCCGTTAGCGCCCCGGTTACCATAAATGGCGGCAGCCGAAGCATCTTTTAACACCTCTATCGAGCTGATATCGGCCGGACTTATCAGCGACAGGTCGGCATCGGGCACATCGTCTATTACATAAAAAGGCTGCTGGCCCAGGTTCAGTGTTGATGGGCCGCGTAAAATAACTTGTGCAACGCCATTGGGGTTACCATCCTGACTGATATTAAGCCCTGCAACGTGCCCCTGCATCAACTGCTCGGGCGTGCTGATTACACCTGAATTTAAATCGGATGAATTAAGCGAAGTTATTGAGCTGCTCAATTCTTTTTTTAAAGATTTACCGTAGCCCACCACCAAAACCTCGTTCAATACGTTGGCCAGCGGTTTCATTTTAATAACCATGGCTGATAGCGCCCCCTCCCTGATGAGGTAGTTATTGAGCGTTTGGGTTTCAAACCCGCCACATTCAAAAATAAGATGATAGGGAGCCCCACCATCGGGCAAGTTTTTTAAACTAAAAAAACCGGTGGTATCCGTTTGTGTAGCTACCGAGCCTGCGTTGTTATTAACCGATACGTTAACCCTGCTTAGCGGTTTACCGGCTTCGCTCTTTACAACACCGGTAATTAATAAATTAACTTTTTGAGCAAAAACAAAGCTGCTAAGTGTAACAAATAAGATAAAAACGAATATCTTAAACACCATCATACGCTGCTAAAATTTGCACCTTTTAAACAATAAGCATCCCCGGAAGATCCCGCCAGTACTTTCTACCGGATATTCAACGTATCTGCGGCTGTATTTTGCCGTGGCATCATGGCAAAAGCACCATGTTGCTTTTTCAACTCCAATTTATTTAACGTGGCAATAGTTTGTAATACATCGGCAGGCAACTCTGTTTTACTATTTACCGAACCAGTAAAGTATTTATTCTTCAAACCATTGCTATCGGCAGTTATCCTGATATGATAAACCTGTTGAAGTTTATCAAGCACTACCCACAATCGCTCATTATTAAATTGAATAATACCTGAAGATTTTGCTTGCTCCTTTTCGGCCAATTTTATTTCAGGCATCGCGTGAGCATCAAAAGCAATTAATTTTGACTTTCCATTTTCGGAGTTCCAGCATAGTTGCTGTCCGGGGTTAAGATATACATCATGATCATCGGCTACCAAAGCGCTCGCCTGATGTTTTATCACAACTTTACCTTCGTATAATTTAACTGTTACGTTTGCATTTTCGCGGGCCGCAGTCACTTTAAAACAGGTGCCTAAGGCTGTGGTTGATAAGCCGCGCGCAAAAACCGTAAATGGCCGGGTTTTATTTTTAGCTACTTTAAACAAAGCTTCGCCCGTTAAATAAATATTGCGAAGGGGGCGGGTAAACGGTTTTTGATAACAAATTTCACTACCCGGAGATAATACGATAACCGATCCATCGGTTAGTTGCGTTGATATTTCGTACCCGGTTCGATTAGCGATAGTATCGTACGTAACCTGTTGCTGATGTTGATGAACGGCCAATTGGGCCTTGCCAGCCCGACTAACCGAGTACCGGTTGTAAAGTATGGCGCCAGCGCAAATAAATAACAGCGCGGAAGCCGCAGCCATCAATAACCTGTAGTTAAACGATTTTTTTTTGGCGGGCAGGGAGATGTTATTTTCAATCACATCCAGCATTTGTTGCGAAACAACAGGATGCAATTTCGAATCCGGCGTAAACTTTTGCCAGTCATCATCGCTCAGGTACTTATCCAGCTCTTCCGGATGTTCATTAAAATATTCACTAATCAGCTCGCTTTCTTCAGGTGTGCACTCCTGCTTAAAAAACTGAGCTATCAGTTGCGGCGTAACTTCCATTCTATAACTAATACGTTCTGTAAAAACAATACCCCTACTGTTTGATAACAATTATTTAATTTAAAATTTTTAGCCGGTTTTATTTCCATTCCATCATTTAAAAGCCGCAAGCGTTAAAATAAAAAAATTGAAATGGAGCTACGCAACTGCTTAATAGCTTTAGTGATGTGGTTTTCAACCGTTTTGGGCGATATTGACAATATGCCTGCTATTTGTTTATGCGAAAAGCCTTGTATACGGCTCAGTTTAAAAACCTTTTTACGAACCGGGGGAAGTTCTTCCATCGCAGCAAATACGTGCCGCAGCGTATCTTTTTCGGCTACCTGGTTATCTTCATACTCTTGCTCCTGGTTATTGCCAGCCCACTCTTTATATTTAGACTTAACGATTTCTTTACGCAGTTCGTCAATTAAAATAGTACGGGCAATTCTAAACAATTGTATGTCGATGGATAACTCATCGGCCAGGCGGCTCCGTACTTCCCAAAGCCTGATAAAGGTAAGTTGTACAACTTCTTGCGCTAAATAGGCAGATTGTGTGCGGCTGTATATAAAGTGGTATAATTTATCATGGTAAAGCGTATATACCTCGCTAAAACATGCCCTTTCATTTCTTTTTAATGCAGCTACTTGTGACACCATAATTAACTTGCGCAAATATGCCACAGTATTGTGACGGTAATTATCGCTTTGCGTTAAGTAATTGTTATGTTGTAAAACCAAGCATAACAATTACTCATTAACACGGCAACTCTTACTCAATTATTCTGTTGAAAGTATTGCAACCAGATCTGCCTGATAGGTTTGCCTACTTACCCACCTCTCCGATTACTTCAGTCATCTTAAATTAAAAATTCGGATCAAAGTTGAAATAGATAGGGTTTGAAAGCCCAACCATATTACCGCTTAACGCCATGGAACCGGGCACTTGAGGATATGGTGTTTGAGGCCCTTCTACCACAACGCGGTAGTATGCCCGGTTAAGTACCTGTGGTGCATCGGTAAACTCAACCATGGCAGTTTTGTTATCAATGGTATAAGTGCCAAAATCATCGCCATTTTTTACAACCTTTACCGTGTACGTAGCACCGGGTATGGTGTTACCGCTTAGCTGCACCCTAAATTTAACCGGCTTTCCGGTTGATTTTACATTATCACCCATCATCATATCCATTTTGCCATCACCATCCAGGTCTGCAAGAAACTCTACACGCGGGCCGTAGGGGTTGGCACTCACAGAAACACGGCCATTAGTTAAAGCATCCACAACTGCTTGCGATGTACGGCTTGTGGCAAATACCCAGGTGGTTGGGGTACCAACATAATTAGCTGTAGCCTGGTAAGTATTTTTGCCTGGCTTTTCGCCGTTTACCGGAACGCCGTGGTGCGCATCGCTGCCCCCCCTGCCGGTAAGTTTACGGCCAGAGGATAACATATCATCCCAGATCATGATGGCGTTTGCGTTGTTTGCCCAAATAGCCGAGTTCCATACCTCAATGGAATTCACCATATCGTACGAGTATCCAAAATGATCTTTTCCGCTTGGATGGTTGGCAGATAAGTGAATACCAAGTTGTTTTTTTACGGCCCCGATCACGATGTCGCGCTGATCACGAACATCATAAAGCTTCTGATGATCATAAGGACGTGCTGAAAAAGCATTGCCATGCCCGCGGGTGGTAGTCCATTCCGCTCCGTACAGTAATAAAACCGAGTCTGATTTAAATTCAGGATCGGCCCAGGTATGATGCGCAACATCCCCGTTTACATGGTTATCATGGTCGGTAATGCAAACATAATCCACACCAACAGCCTTGCAAAAAGCAATAATTTTAGCAACGGAATTGTTGGAAGACTCAATGCTGTGCCTTGAGTGTACATGAAGCTCCCCTTTTAACCAAACACCTTGTGTGATACTTGCCGGCGGAGGCAATAATGCAACATCGGTAGCCGCCCAGGGGTTGACATGCGCCGACTGCCCAAATGCAACATTGGATATGATTACTGTAAATACTACCATCCAGGCAAAAGCCCGGATTTGAATGTTATTGAATAGATTAACAACAGGTGGGTTGACGTTGGCTGCCATAATGAAAGTTTTTTAAATATATTCCTTTTTCTGGAATACGTTTAGGATGGGCTAATCCCCTATTGGATGTGAGAATAAAACAGTTCGACGTAATGGAAGAATTGACTTGTATGAACCAGCGCAGCGGAGGAGGGCTTATCGGTATTGCTTTAATCGTTCTATTTGATAAGGTTGGCTCATTTCCAAAAGTAAGCCGACATGTTCGCAATCTTCAATATCGCATCTTTTGAGAGAAATGGGTATCTTGTTTTTAATCTAACCCTTGTTTTTTCGTGTGCCAAAATATCATCATCGGTAGCCCACTCTAATCCTTCACTTGCAAAAGAGCATATCTCATTTATCTCTGATAGTGTATCTTGCCCGTGTTCAGCTTCTACAGTTGTTCTAATCTCATCTGTCCACCAGAGCAGTAGGAGGTGATTGCTTATGGCTGAATTTATATTGTCTTTGTCCATTGTTTGAATTTTATTTATATGCTACCAGCTTTACTTTGGAGTAACGGGCTTATTTGTAGATCACCTTTTATTTTGATTACATCCAACACTATTGCGATAGAATCCTCCTTAAATCATTAATTCTGTAAAAATCTAATGCCATTGTTTTATTTTATTTATGTTGAGGAAAGGGTGTAATTATTGGGTTTATTATAGTTCAGGTCCATATTGAACAGGTTGCCGTCTGTTCGCGGATGCCACCAGCCAGCCACTTTCGTTATAAGCCCGTTAAATGCATAAACAAACTTATTGTAGTTTTCAAACTATAGGCATAGTCGTTCGAAGTCGGAGAAATTCGAACAGCGGGGACATTCTAACAGCAGAACACTATCGATAGCTTCGTTGAGGGAAAACATTACGGAGAACTTGATATTTTTTTTAATTTTCGATATGTTATGAAAATTGAAGCAATCAAAATTATTAGTGCCAGAATCTCCATAGTTATTGTTACTGGTTTAATTGACAACGGCTTTGATATACTTACATTCGAATAAAAAAACCTTCCATAATATATTTTTTCTTCCTTACCAACATATAAATTTAATGAGGTAGTTTTTTTTAATAATATCTCACAAATAACTTGTTTATTTTCAAATTGATTAAAGTACTGTACTGTAATCTTGAAAGGATTATCCGACAACAAGGGTTTTTGAATTTTTTTAATTGTAGCATATCCCTGAATATTCGAAACGGAAAAAATTAAATCTTCAAATCCATTATAAGAAATTGCAATAAGTAATACCACAGCTAAAATTAACGTAAAGACGTTTTCAGCAATATTTTTAAGTTGTTTCAACATCAATTTTCTGGCTCTATGACGAATAGTATGGGTAAATAAAATTGCACTATGGCACGAATAGTTTTAGTTTGTCCGCTGGAATTCCAAGCCTTAATTTGTAATAGAATAAAAGCCCATTTGCGTTGATGCTTTTCTGATGAAAAACCAACCAATAGATCACAGTTTATAATGACGGCTTGGTAAATTGATGATTGTAAACGCGTCTATTATTGCGTTAATAATCAGTATTCTCAATTTAAAACATCGGCACGCTCAGTCGCCGCGTGAAGGGCTGTTACTTTTGTCTTGGCACAAAAGTAACCAAAACCGACCGTAGGGAGCTCATGAACACCTTAAAAAAAACAAACAACAGGTGAATAACGTCAAGACTGCCCGATCCTTCCGCCCACAGGCCAAAACCCGGCCCGGCGTGCAGTCTGGCCTTTGCGCACTTTGCCTGTGTACAAGAGAAGATCACTAAGGTTCAAAACATCTCCTCTGGCGCGAGTATGACGGGGCCGCCTGCGCGGGTGGCTACTCGTGACCAGGATGATGCCTTTGGTTTACATTACCTCCGGTTCAACCAACAAGGTATCCATTAATCCCGGCACACCATAATAATCCATTGCGCTGCTGTGTACGTAATATTCCGGGCTACTATTCCCCATTCAACCGGGTATAGTGGGTACTCGTTAACAATAAAAATACCGCATTGCCGGTTACTTTGCAAGCAGTATTTTGTTTCTCAAATTTACTACAATATAGCATTTTGGCTACCAGAACGCAGGGCACGAGTAGCCTTTACGCTTTGGCCCAACCCGTCATACTCGCGCCAGCTGGGGAGACAAGCTTACTGTAGTTTGAAAACTACGGGCATAGTCGTTCGAAGTCGGAGACATTCGAACAGCGGAACACTACGGACAACTCGGTTACTTAGCATCAGCTACAGTAAGCTACGCTTGCGGTAGCGTATGGGAGATCACAAATATATCTTCACGTCACCAGTTACCGTTGTAAACTCTCCACTTTCCTTATAATCTAAACTATCTCCTCACCCGAAGTAAAGAACAACTTGGTATGAAATTACATAATTCTTTTAACCGGCATTTTCGCTTTCTTACCGATCCTTAGCTTATGAATAATTTCTTTTTTTTTCAATGAATGTCGTTGCACATTTTCTTGGTTGATTTCACTTAACAATATTTGAAAATGCCGAGACAGTTGATTTCTAATTTGTGGAGAATCAAATCCTTGTTTTATTCTTTTCCCTCTCCCGTAAGTATTTGAGGCCGAGCGATAAGCATATGCAACGAAATTATTGCGTCCTATGTGACTATAACTTTCAATTAGATCTTTTATTAAAAGTTTAGGCCCTTGTGATTTTTTCCCATAAGCCTTAATTAAAGTATTTCGGATGCCGGACTTCATTTTTCGAAAATAAGTACTCAAACTGCCTGGCCTTAAATACACTCTTTCTCCATCAAACTCAAACCCTAGGTATTGTAATTTCTTTCTTCTATCTAAAATAGCTTTAGGATGCCCGTCAAATGCTAACAAATGTTTGTTTACAAAACGAAAATCGATAATTTCTGTCTTTTTACTTTGAATGGTCAAACCGTGAAAATCAATTTGTTGACATAGCCGATTATGAAGGTATGTTTTGTCTTTTGTTTTACATACGATGATAATATCGTCACAATAACGCCTGTAAATGCAACCCATATTGCTGCAAAAATTGTACATATGCATGTCAAACTGCAATAAATAAACGTTTGACAAAGTAGCACTAATTGGTGAGCCCTGTGGAATGCCTACCGGCAGTTCTCCAATTCCTAATGGATGATTTGGATCAGTGATTTTCAAAACGGCCTTATTCTGTACGATCAATTTTCGACTTCGTAAATAGTTGAAAATTTCATGACTACGACTTGCTTTGGTCATTGTTTTTGGCATTACATCCAACAAACATTTTCCTTTTGGAACGCGGGTATAATTAAAATGTTTTTTTAGAGAGTCAGAATTGGTGTAACTATATGCTGTTAGCGTTTTAAATACCGCAAATGTATTAGCATCTAATTTTGGAACTCCCAGCACTGTAGACCATTGCTTCTTGAGTTCCCCATGCGGTATGCTATCAAAATATCCTTTAATGTCAAAGCCCATAGCAGTGTATAAGCCAGTTGGCGTTGAACGATGTTTGACTTGATCGAAGACTTCCTTCGCAAATTGGATGTTACATAGTCCATTCAAATCATCGCGGTAAGCGAGTACACTCTCCGAAAATCCTTTTGATCTGATAAATTCTTGATAACGCCGTTTTAACAGAAGGTCAAAATAACTTATAATTAATGCGTCAAAATGAGACGCGAAAGAAATAGGACGTTCCTTAGTTTTCAAAGCATAAGTTCCTAATTCCTCTTCATAACGGTAACGTGGTGTTTTGAGGATAATTTTCAAAAATGGCAAAAAGGGATGCTGCGCAATTCCACGACCCGAGGGATCTCCTAGTAATGATTTCAGTTCAGCAAGCGCAATTTCAATATTAAAAGGACGGTCAAAATGAGCGTAACTTTTAGGAAACGAAGTTTTTGCTTTAATTTCAAATTCAGACCAAATTTGCGAATCGAAGGACATAGAAAGTTTTTTATTGGGACATTAGCTGGAAAGTATCTTCAGTCTAAACTTTCCAGCTAATGCACAATGTCTTTGCACTGCGAGGCTAATGACCACTCCAATCATTCAAGGACTTACACCTTTACCAACCTTTTCCACACTTGGCCAACAAAAAACTCTGTAGGCACTTACAGATTGTATTAGCGATCCAATACAACCCTCCGGGCAATTATACGATTTGACTGAATCGATTTCAAGCCTCCCGGACTTCGAGGTTCCTGCTGTTGAAACTCTCTTCGGTATTCCCGTTTCCAGCGGAGCTGATTTAAACACATAATTACTATGATTGCTAAACAAGTCTTAACCAATGAAGCAGTACATGGCGAAACAGCGTCTCAGCGTTACCTGAGGACAACCATCTTTGCTTTGGTACTTATTAAGAATTTGATTAACTTTAAAAATTCCCCCTCAGCCTGATCAAATGATCCCCTCGGGCAATGTAAAGTTACATAAAAAAGAAATTAATTAGTTCGTGTAGTTTTCCACATTGGATATAAATAGTGATTAATGCGAATCAAGGGTTAATAATGTCAATGAAAGCGGCGGCAATTTTGCCAAAAACGTGAACGAGCAATCACTGGGTGGATCTTACCGAAAGAACCTTGCACAATTGGTTCGCCCGCTAACGCATACGTCCTCGTGTGGATTTAGGCAGTCTATAGGCTTACAATTCATTCACCCCGTGTACTACTGCATAGCATGCTGGTTGCTTAGCATGATGACCACAAGCGAGGACTCTTGCGGTAGCGATGGAGCAACCGGATATATAAACCATAGACGTAGCATTTGGCATCGTTGAAATGTGCGGCGAAAAAAAATATTTACATTATAAATAATGGCGACTAATATTGCAGTAGTGTTGAGTTTCATATTTATTTTTTAACTGTTTCATTTTTGGTAACTCCCCAGTTATAATCTACGTTTAAAAACGCCCAACACTATATGCAAAACAATTAATCCTGCAATTATTCCAATATATGTTGCATCTGTTTTAAATGGAATATTATGACCAGATGCATGGTATAACATCATTAAAAACATGACTGCGATAATCAGTATAACTAATAACCACCGAGTTGCTTGAATTAAAACCTTCATATTAATTGTACCTTGAAATCCAGCATTCATTAAGAGAGTTACTGATTGAGTCAACTGGCTAGCAGATATGCCTTTGAAATTTAACGCCTCGTCCTTTCAAATTTGACTTTTTTCCTCGCTTGTAAACTTATCACAATAACATCAGATCTGCCAATTTAACCGCGGTGCAAAATCCCAATAATTCCGGAGATACCAGGACGATCTTTAGCCTTGTTTTTTTTATCAGCAACGAATATTTAACCGACTATTCAAATCATCAGATAGGATTGAAGAACAAATAAGGCAGAAACCGGTCACATTTTTAAGACATTAAAAAAATGGAAACTGTGGCATTTCTTTCTTGCTGATCCATTTTACCGGCCATGCACCCTGATCTCAATTTTATAAATAACTGCATCATGTTGGGGCAAATCAATATCAAACTCCGCGTGGCTTTGCTTCGACGTGCCCTGATAGATATCCTGCACCGAATAAACTGCATTTTTTTTGAGCCCTATCCGTTCAGCGTCAAGCCTAAGGTGTTGGGCGTTTGAAGAAAAATTAAAAACGGCCAGGTAAACCACATCGCCAAAGCGGCGGACATAATAATTGCCGCATTGATCGTTCGTGTTGGCTTCAACCGGTTGGAAAGCGGTTCCGTGGGCAATCAGTTTTAAAACTTCTTTGTTTTGCAAATAGGATTGCGCAACGTGCTTCCAGGGGCCATCCGCCGAATAGTCGTCACCGGTAAGCAGCGGGCCTGTAATTAAGCCGGATGTGAGGCGGATCCGGTTGATACCCGGTGTTTCATGATCAAAAACAATATGATCGGCATCCACATAGTTGTAAGCATACGTTTGCCACCATCCGTAATTGATGCTGTTGAGTGTGTATTGAGAGTTATCCATCGAGTGGAAAGCATCGCATGCTATGCGGCGCGTATGTACGTACCGGGCTGTAGCCAAACTGGGCGATATAGCCGCATAGATGAGCATCTGGCTGCCCAGTTGTTTAACCAAATATTCCATGCCAACGCGGTAAGCCTGCATCCCGGTTTTAATGTTTTTATTATAAAATCCGTTCGATTCAATGGCGCCGTGTGCCAAAAAGTCTATCTTGATCATCTCGAAACCACAATCCTTGAGCCTTTTTAAAGTGAAGGCCATGCGCTGCTGTGTTCCCGGATGTGTGGGATCAAGCGCGCGGCCACCATCTAAATCATGATAGCCATCGTTAACTTTGGTCCATATCTCGTTATAACTGTAATCAGATCCTTCTACCTTTCGTACTCCTGGCCCTTTCCAGCCCCAATCGGTAAAAGGCGCCCAGTATACGCCGGGTGAAAGGCCTTTGCTTTTACAGTAAGCTACAAACCGCTTGAGCGGTGCCATATCTCCGTTCAGGCCACCGGGAGTAATGTAATCCCAAAAGGCATCCAGATCAATAAAAGCGGTATTGCCGCTACGGAACGTTTTCATGCTGTCGGCAAAAAAACTGGCAACCTTAATCACTTTGTCATAAGTTATATGGTCTTGCAGTACGCCCCAACTGTTCCAGCCCACCGGCGTGGCCTTGTTCCAGTTAAACACAAAAGGCTTTTCGAACCTGCGGTTGCTTTTGGCATAAAGCTCCATGCCCTGGCGCCAGTCGGTAAAGTAACCAACAAATATTTTTGGCGATTTAATGTGATCTCCGGTAATAGTTCCATGGGCCATTTTGTCGCGTGTTACCGGTTCGGCAGTGTAGCCCCCCCAAACCTCGATACCGCTAAGTTTATTGTACCTGGCACTGGTTTTAACTCCGGTTTTCCATACCAAGTGTTCTACCGAACCGATGACTAAACCGGCACGGCTCTGATTTTCGTAAACAGCCCCAACTTCCGAGCTGGTGTTATCCAGCCCATCGCCAACGGCTTTGGCGTTGTAACGGATAAAGGTATCGTTATCAAAAGGCACAAACAGATCGCGCACGTCTCCCTTTTGCAGAATATCCCCCTCCGGGGCTACCAGGGGCGCCATATAATTACTGCTCAGGGCAGTCCCCTTTAGCCAAACATCTGTAAAAAAATAGTCCTGGCTTTGGTAAATATAAAATACCTGCTCCATAACCGGCAACTGATCTCCGGTTAAGGTGATGGTATATTTTGTACCCCTACCCTGCTGATCGGCCAGGGCCTGTTTTGCCAGCTGCCGGTGGGTGTACTGCTTACTGGTAATGGCATTATCGCCATTTTTAACGCTGGCAAATGCTCCGGCAATAACGGCATGGCCATTAAAGCTTACTGTTAAAGTACCAGTTTGCAAATTGTAAACCAGCAGGTTGTTTTTTCCATAAGGGATATTAACCACACTGGAGTTGGGCAACTGATGTAATTGCGCAGATACCGCAGTTATATTAAGCCAGCAAATCATCATCAAAAGAGTTGCTTTTTTTATCGTTATCACATCATAAAGCTTCGTCGAGTTTTAAAACTACGCTGGTACGGTCGGCATTTACGTTGGGGTTAAAGCCTATCTTCATTAAAAAATCGCCCGTGTAAGTACGGTCACTCTTAATATCCGTGTTTTTACCCGGATACAGGTTGATCTCTTTAACGGTATATTTCTTGCCCGCATCCAGTCCTTTTAAACGGATGGGGAGTTTACTGCGCTCATCATAGCGGTAGTTAACCAAGTAGTTAAATATCACGGCTGATGTTTTTTGCTCGTTCACATAGGCTATAGCGGCCACGCTATTACCGCGCGGGTCGGCTAAACGATACTGGTCGCCCTGCCAAATGGTGGCCTTAAGCTGGTTATAGGTTTTAACGGCATCCTGGGCAAACCTTAAATCGGTTTCACTTAACTTACTCACTACGATATCAAAGCCCAATTTACCCATCATGGCTACATCGGTACGAAACTTAAGAGGTTGCTTTCCCCAGTCGGTAACATGGTTTGAGCTGGTTATAGCCGGATAGAAGTAAGAGTATTCCCACTGGATAAAAATACGTTCAAGCGGTTCGGTATTATCGCTGGGCCAAAACTCGGTAAAGTATTGCAGCGCGGCATAATCAACCCGGCCACCGCCGCCCGAGCACAGCATCATAGGCACCTTTGGATATTTGGCCCGCACGCGGCTCAGCACCTTGTAAAGCCCCCGGACATATTCGACATAAAACTGCGACTGGTTTTTAAGATGTGCCGAATAGGCGTTAAATATAAGGGAGTTACAATCCCATTTCAAATACGCCAGCGCGGGATTTTTGGTAAACAGGTTATCAACTATCCCGAACACAAAATCCTGTACGGCAGGGTTACTCAGATCGAGCACCAGTTGGTTGCGCATATAATGTTCGTCTCGTTTGGGCTGTTTGATCACCCAATCAGGGTGCTGCTCATACAATTCGCTTTTAGGGTTAACCATTTCAGGCTCTATCCATATCCCAAACTTTACCCCGTCCTTTTCGGCCTCCTTTACCAGGGATGCTACGCCATTTGGCAATTTCTTTTTGTTTTCCTGCCAATCGCCTAAACCGGAATGATCGCCATTGCGTGGGTATTTGTTACCGAACCAGCCATCATCAAGCAAAAACAGATCAACACCCAGCTTCTTGGTATCGCTTAAAAGCAGGGCCAATTTCTGTTCATCAAAATCAAAAAAGGTAGATTCCCAGTTGTTCAGCAGCGTTAAGCGTGAGCCTGTACCATCCAATACTTTATAATTACGCGCCCAATGTTGCAGCTTGCGGCTGGCATCGCCTTTGCCCTGGCTGGATAGGGTGTATAAAAACGCGGGGGTCTCAAATACTTCGTTAGGTTTAAGCGGATACGGCGAAGCGTAATTGTTAATGCCGGATATAATCCTCAGGTTATCTTGCGGATCGAGCTCCAGGTCGGTACGGAAATTACCGCTCCATTCCAACGCGCCATAAAGTACGGTACCGGCGTCCTCGGTTGCGGGCTGATCTAAAGATACCATAAACACCGACGGCTGGAACAGATTAGCACGGGTACCTAATTTACTATCAAGCGTTTTGATGCCGTGCGTTAATTTTGATTCTTCAGGCTGCATTTCTTTGGCCCAATCGCCGTGGTATTGCGTAAGCCAAAAGCTCGAGGCCTTTAAATGCAGGTTTGCCGAAGCAAATTTCTGGAGGATAACGTTGCCTTTTTCGCTGTGCTTTATGGTACTCCACTGCTCAATCACATCATCGCGGAAATATGATTTATAGTTGAGCGTAACTTCAAACTGATAAACGGGATCACGAAGTACGATACGCAGCAGGGATACATCATCGCTGATGCGCTCAACGCTATGGCTCACATACCGAAGATCTAAGGAGTTATTACCATCGGCATGGGTAACCGTTATGGCGGGCTCCAGCAAATTACGCGAACCGGATGGTGTATAGGCCGATGCCATCAACCCTGATAGATCTTCGTTTTGCTTGTAGTTGCCCGGTACCAGCTCATACTCTTTTACATTACCCAGCTTTGTGCCAAAATACAGCGTTGTTAAATTATGCTGCGCATCGGCCTGTAAAACCAGCGCATTATGGCTGGTTTCTATCGGGATAATTTGAGCATCGGCTTTAAAACAAAGCACAATGGCCGCCAAAAAAAATGCAGTTTTAAAAAATTTCAAGTTCATCTCATCAGTGTTTATATGGTGCTATTCAGTCCAGGTTATTAATTTTCCAAAAAAGCAAAGATCCGTACCGCCGTACCCTTTGATCTTTTATCGGATTTGATATCCGGCCTTATTTCCAGACTATGTTTACCTGGCTTTAAATCATCAGCCAATATAAAGTAAAAAGGCAAATGCAAACCATCGCTCCAATCGGTATACAAGTTAACCGGCGCATAAGCTTTGCCGTCAATGCTATAATGGATAAGCCCGGCATCCGGGCCTGATAATACGCCGATGCCGATTACCCTCCCCTTAAAGTTGATATGGCAAGTAGCGCCAGGCCGCGTGGCTTGTAATACGGGGATATGCACAAAACCCTCCCGTGTAGATACTTTATCGCCGGGTACCCAGTCTTCGATGATGCTAAATTTTGAATCTCCAGGATCAGCCTTCAAATTCAAGCTATCTGCTTTGAGCGCGTCTGACTGATGAACATCCAGAAAGTGCCCTTTGATATAACTATCCTGATCTATCGGTGCCGGGAAATGAGATTTCGTCGGTTTTGAATCTCCGGCGGCTTTTTGCAATAAGGTTTTAATTGTATTAAAGTAAAGCCGCATGCCAAAAGGCGATGGATGCAGGCTCACAAAATCCTTATCCCAGGTAAATTCGCGGGCGGCTATACGGTCGCTAATCTCTTTGGCCAGGTTAATAAAATCTAAGTGATAGTATTTGGCCAGGTCCTGGTGTAAGTGCACCTCGGCCGGTATTTTTCCGGCGGCATATTCCTTTATCTTTTCGGGGTCAATAAAGGCCATCAGCACCATATCGGTTTTTGCATTGGCAGCATGCACGTGCCTGATGATGCCCTCTAAGGCTCGCTGTTGTATTTTTGCCGGTGTGCCGTTTACCTTATCGTTCACTGCCGATTCGATAAAGAGCAGGTCGATATCGCCTTTGTCCAAAACGTCGCGCTGTAACCTGAAAGCGTGCGGCAAACTGCCTAAAGATGGGATGCCCGCGTTGATAAACTTAAATTTTACGCCGGGATAGTTTTTTACCAAATCATCACAAACCAAATTACGCCAACCATCCATATTGGTTATCGAGCCACCTAAAAATGCTACGGTAGCCTTTTTATTTTGCCTTACACATTTAAAAAAGTGACTGAGGTTACCGTATTGGCTAATGTAGTTTTCACTTTTTAACTGCGCTGAAACCGTGGCAGAAACTGCGATTAAAAACAACAGTGCTATATATTTTTTAATCGTCATTGGTATTAGCTTTTCAGTTTTTCTGAAGTGATGGTTTTAACCATACCGTTAACCTTGATTTTTACCTGGCGCGGCTGCGCAGAGGCAATTTTGTAACTGATCACTTTGCCGTTTTTCCATTCCATATCTACCGTAAAATTACCGCGGGCCTTTAAGCCCTGTACTTTGCCCGTTGCCTTCCATTCGCTGGGTATGGCAGGCAGTAATTCAATAAAACCTGCGTTGCTTTGCAGCAACATTTCGGCCACAGCCGCGGCCCCGCCAAAGTTACCATCAATCTGGAAAGGTGGCCCGGCATCCAATAAATTAGGATAAATACCACCGCCTGCGCCGTAATTCATATCTGTTTTGATGGTAGGCTTCATCAAGCCGCAAAATAATTTATAGGCGCGGTCGCCATCATGTAAACGTGCCCAAAATAAGGCTTTATAAGCTATAGACCAGCCGGGTCCATCGTCTCCCCTTACCTCGAGCGTTTTTTTTGCTGCTTCAGCTAATGCGGGGGTATGGTTACTGGTGATCAGCGATGCCGGGTATAAGCCATACAGGTGAGAGATGTGCCTGTGCTGCGGTTCTGTTTCTTTATATTCTTCCATCCACTCCATAATACGGCCATCGCTCGCAATTCTGCCGGGTGGCGGTAATTGCGTAACTCTTTGCTGCAACTCGGCGCTTAAAGCGGCATCTACGCCTAACTTGCCGGACGCTGTTATCACATTGTTAAACAGTTCGCGGATAATCTGATTATCAATGGTGGGGCCTAAACAAATGCTGGCATGTTTGCCGTTAGGCAGGTAAAAACTATTTTCGGGAGATGAAGAGGGCGAGGTTACCAGCCAGCCGCTCTTAGGATCTTTGATCAGCATATCGTTATAAAATTGTGCCGCTCCCTTCAATACGGGGTAAATATCGCGCAGGTAATTTACATCGTTTGTAAAGGCATAGTGCTCCCACAAATTATCGCACAGCCAGCCGGAACCGGCTTTGGTTGCTCCCCAGGATGCACTTTCGCCGGGCTCGGTAAACTGCCATACATTGGTAATTACATGGG